>NZ_JBFHHB010000007.1:0-34080 GCF_041597215.1 Actinotalea sp. | reverse complement strand
CCGGAGCGGGAGCCGTCGGCTCAGGCGAGCGCGTCCTCGAGCGTCGAGTGGATCGAGAAGACCTGGGTCAGCGCGGTGATCCGGAAGACCTTGAGGATCGCCTCCTGGTCGATGACCAGGCTGAGGTCGCCACCGAGCGTCCGCACCTTCTTCAGGCCCCCGACGAGGACGCCGAGGCCGGTGGAGTCCATGAAGCTGACCTGGGTGAGGTCGACCACGAGGTTGGTGTGCTGGCTGTCGACCAGCGAGCTGAGCTCCTCGCGCAGGACGGGGGCGGTGTACACGTCGATCTCACCGCGCACCTCGACCACGGTCCGGTCGCCGCTCTCACGGCTCGTGACGGACACGTCCACTGCGGCCTCCTCAGGGATTCGGGCGATCGCGACCATTCAACCAGGCCGGACGCCGATCGGGAGCACGCGCACACCGCGGGATCCGGTGCAGTCGTCAGGGCGCGGATTCGTCACCCTCGCCCGCTCGCCGCACCAGGCCCCTGCCGGACCCGCGGGCGGGCGCGACCGGTGCACGGGCGGGCGGAGCGCCTCACCCGCGAACGGGCACCCGACCGGCACCGACGGGGACGCGGCGAACCGTCGACGGACGCCCGCTCCCGGCCCGCTCCGTCACGACGTGGTCGCGCACCCCCAGGGCGGCGAGGTCGGCGCGGAGCCGCTCGACGTCTGCCGGGCCGACGATCGCGGGGTCGACGCAGGAGCGCACCTGCAGGTCGACACCCGACTCGAGCGTCGCGCGCAGCGAGGTGAAGACCTGGTGGGCGCTCGAGCCGACGCCGGTGGTCGCGCGGTACAGCGTCGCGGGCGCCCGCACGTCGAAGACCACCCGGTCGACGAGCGGGAGGATCTCGACGAGACGGCGCGGGTAGGCGCCGGAGGTGTGCAGGACGACCGGCAGTCCCAGCGCGCGGACCTGCTCGATCGCGTCCGCGAGCCCGTCCTGACGCGTGGGCTCTCCCCCGGACAGGACGACGCCGTCGATCTCGCCGCTCAGGGAGACGATCGCCTCGCGCACCTCGCGCCAGGAGGCCTTCCCTCCCGTGAGCGTGTCACGCAGCTCGGGCTGCTCGCAGTTGCTGCACATCCAGGGGCAGCCCTGGAGGAGCACCGTCAGCGCCCGGTGTCCCGGCCAGAGGTCGACCTCAGGCGTCGTGGTCCAGCCGGCGATCTCGAGACGGTCGGCGGAGTCGATGTTGCGTCCGGCCGTGCCGACGCTCTGGATGGTCTGCGCGCTCAACGGGTGCGTCCTCTCACAGGGGGGCGATCTCGGCCGCACGACGGAAGCCTCGGGCGGCGGCAACAATGCGGCAAGCGGCCCGAGGACCGGTTCCACCATTTTCCCGGCCCGGTGCGTGGGATCCACCGACCAACGTCCCTGCTCGACCTGAGCGCGCACGGCTGCGCACCCGGGTGGGAGGATCCATCCGTGCCCTCCGACGACCTCCTCGAGGTGCTCCTCGCGGGAGGCGCGCGCGCCGAGCGGATGACCCACCTCGAGCGCATCCCGGCCCGCCAGGGGGTCTCGGCCGACTGGCCCGGATGGGCCGACACCCAGCTCGTCGAGGGCTACCGGGCGCTCGGCGTCGATCGTCCCTGGGTCCACCAGGTCGCGGCAGCCGAGGCCGTCCGCGCCGGGCGGCACACCGTCCTGGCGACCTCGACCGGTTCCGGCAAGTCCTTGGCGTTCTGGCTGCCGGCACTCACCGCCGTCCGGCACAGCGCCGTCCGGGCGGCCGACGCCTCGATCGGCTCGGGCCTGCGCCGCGGGACGGTGCTGTACCTGTCCCCCACCAAGGCGCTGGCCGCCGACCAGCTCGCCGGGCTGGAACGCCTGCTCGACGCGGCAGGAGTGACGGACATCCGCGTCGCCACCTGCGACGGCGACACCGACACCGCTGCACGGCGGTGGGTCGTCGAGCACGCGGACGTGGTGCTGACCAACCCCGACTACCTGCACTTCGCCCTCCTTCCGGCGCACCGCCGCTGGGCGCGGGTCCTGCGCGGGCTGCAGGTGGTCGTCGTCGACGAGTGCCACGCCTTCCGCGGGGTCTTCGGCGCCCATGTCGCAGCGGTGCTGCGGCGGTTGCTGCGCCTGGCCCGCTCCTACGGAGCCGATCCGGTCGTCGTGATGGCCTCGGCGACCACGGCGGACCCCGCGGCGAGCGCCGCCCGGCTCATCGGAGTCGAGCCCGAGGACGTCGTGGCCGTGGTCGACGACACCGCCCCGCGGGGGCGGCGGACCATGGTGCTCTGGCAGCCGCCCGAGCTGCCCGGTCAGGCGCCCGTCCCGGCACCCGTCGACGACGGCGAGCAGGCTCGTCCGCTCGCCCCGACCTCACCTGCCCACCGCACCGCGACCGCCGAGATGGCAGAGCTCCTGACCGATCTGACGGCCGCCGGCGCGCGGACGCTCGCCTTCACGCGCTCACGCCGGGCGGCCGAGTCGGTGGCCGCGACGACCAGGGACCACCTCGAGGAGGTCGCCCGAGGGCTCGGGTCCCAGGTGGCTGCCTATCGCGGTGGCTACCTGGCCGAGGAACGCCGTGACCTGGAGCAGCGGATCCGCAGCGGGGAGCTGCGGGCCTTGGCCACGACGAACGCCCTCGAGCTGGGGGTGGACATCGCCGGGCTCGACGCGGTGCTCATCGCGGGGTGGCCAGGGACCCGCGTCTCGCTGTGGCAGCAGGCGGGGCGCGCGGGACGAGCCGGCGCGGAGGGCCTGGTGGCGCTGATCGCCCGGGAGGACCCGCTCGACACCTATCTCGTCCACCACCCCGAGGCGATCTTCTCGACCCCCGTCGAGGCGACCATCTTCGACCCCGGCAACCCGTACGTCCTGGCCCCGCACCTGTGCGCTGCCGCCGCCGAGCGACCCCTGCGCCAGGAGGACCTGCCGCTCTTCGGCCCGGGGACCCGCGCACTGCTGGACGTCCTGGTCGAGCGCGGGGCCCTGCGGCGTCGGGACTCCGGCTGGTACTGGACCCACGCCGAGTCCGCCGTCCGGCTCACCGACCTTCGCGGCACCGGCGGGGACCCGGTGCGGGTCGTCGAGCGGGAGACAGGCCGCCTGCTGGGGACCGTCGACCCGGCAGCGGCGGACTCCACCGTGCACGACGGCGCCGTGTACGTGCACCAGGGCGCGACGTTCGTCGTCGACCACCTGGACCAGGAGAGCTCGGTCGCCCTGGTCAGTGCGCGGAGCGTGGACTACCGGACCTTCGCGAAGTGGGGCACCTCCGTCGAGATCGTCGACGTCACGGCGGAACGGGGCGTCGGCCCGGTGACCTGGGGACTCGGCGTGGTCGACACGACGAGCCAGGTCCTCAGCTACACCAGGAAGCGGATCCCTGACCTCGTCGGGATGGGCACGGAGCTGCTCGAGCTGCCGCCCAGGACCCTGCGCACCCGAGCCGTCTGGTGGACGGCCCCTCCGGAGGTCCTCGCCGCGGCCGGGCTCGAGGAGGGGGACGTCCCCGGGTCGCTGCACGCGGCGGAGCATGCGTCGATCGGCCTGCTCCCGCTGCTCGCGACGTGCGACCGCTGGGACCTGGGCGGGCTGTCGACGGCCCTGCACCCGGACACCGGGGTCGCGACCGTCTTCGTCCACGACGCCTACCCGGGCGGCGCGGGCTTCGCCGAGCGCGGGTTCGCCCTCGGGGCCGCGTGGCTCCGGGCGACCCGGGAGGCCATCGCGGGCTGCTCCTGCGCGGACGGCTGCCCTGCCTGCGTCCAGTCCCCCAAGTGCGGGAACGCCAACGACCCGCTGGACAAACGCGGGGCGATCCGGCTGCTCGACGTCGTCCTGCGGCACGAGCGCGACTGACGGAGCTCACCGCGCCCCGAGCGGGCCCGCGACGGCCGCGGCGAGCGCAGGCCCCCAGGGCGTGCCTCGCGCGACCTCGACCCGCACGGCGCCACCGTCCCCGCCGACGCACCCCACGAGCCGCGCCCCGTTCCGCTCGGCGAGCTCCGCGGCACGAGCGCAGGCCTCCTCGAGCCGTGGTTCGGTCCCCGGCACGAGGTCCACCCCGATCGGCAGCGCGAGGGTCCCGGCCGCGCCGAGGGCGGCGAGGTCGGCGGCCGCGCGCGCGGAGGAACGCGCCCCCTGCACCGTCACCATCCCGGCGACGGTCATCGCGAGCGCACCGACCAGCAGGACGACGGCGACCAGCAGGACGGAGCCCGAGCCCTCGTCCCTGGCGCTCCCGGGGACCCGAACGGATCTCACGGCTCCGCCCATGCCGTCGCCGTTCCCGTGATCGCCAGCGGGCCGCCGGTGAACCACCCGCCGACCGCCGAGGCGGTCACCTCGACCTCGACCCAGCCACCGTCCCGACGGACACCGACACGCGCCGCCGGACCCGCGACACGTCGCGCGGCCTCGACGACCTGGACGTCGGTCTGACCGAGTGCCGCGACCCGCGCCGCCGTCCGCGCCGCGTCCGCGCAACGCAACGTGCCGAGCCCCGCAGCCGTGGTCACCAGGACGACCGCCACCAGCAGCACGAGCACCGGCAGACCGAGAGCGAGCTCGACCGTCACCGCGCCCGAGTCGGCACGGTGCTCGGAGTCGGCACGGTGCTCGGAGTCGGCACGGTGCTCGGTGCGGGCTCGAGGCTCCAGCTCGAGGCGATCGCGGAGGCCGGCGACCTCGTGCTGCGCTGACCTCAGCGGCGGGACCTCAGACCGCGAGGGCACTGCGCACGATCCCGAGAAGAAGGGAACGCACCTCGTCGCTGCGCAGGATCACCAGCAGCAGCCCGGCGAAGCCGGCGGCCGCCACCGTGACGATCGCGTACTCCGCCGTCGCCATCCCGGCATCCCGCACTGGTCCGCCCCAGGGGGCGAGCCACCGGGCTGCGGGGGCGCTCCCACCCTCGGCCGCGCCCTCCGCACTCGTCCCGGGGGTGGGGGTCGTCATCGTGGTCATGGGAACACCTCTCCGTCTCGCCCGAACGGGGCGGTCACCGCGCTCGCGGCGACCTCGCCACGGTCGGCGACCGCGGGCCGGTCTCCACGAACGGACAGCGGCGAGGGTGGACGCCGAGGAGTCGAGTCCCCTGTGGACCACGATGAGTGCTGGCGGGCGCGTCCCATCGACGGGCCCTGAGCACCAGCCGGCACCGCACTCCGGGATCGGCGCCTCGGGATCGGCACTCCGGGCTCCGCGCTCAGGAGGCCGTACCGCTGCCGACGAACGAGACGAGCACCGGGGCGATCCCCAGCAGGACGAAGGCCGGCAGGTGGCACAGCGCGAGCGGGAGAAGAAGGCGCACCCCGAGTCGTTCGGCCGCCGCCAGCGCCTGCGCCTGCTGCGCGCGGCGCAACGCACGAGCGGCCGCACGCGCCCCCGCCACGGGCGAGGCGCCGTCCTCCCAGGATGCCCGCAGGGCACGGCCCACCGGATCGAGCACCGGGTCACGTCCGGCCCACGACTCGGCCCACGAGGCACCCCAGCCGAGCTCCGCCCCGATCTCGGCGAGCACGGCCCCTCGCTCCCCGCCCGCTGCCGCGCCCACCGCAGCGAGGGTCCTGGGCACCGAGGCGCCCGACGCGACGGCCGCCGCAACCAGGTCCAGCACGAGCGTCACCTCGACCTCCGAGGTCCTCGGCGGACCGGTCACGCCTCCGCGACCACCGACCACGCCCCGGGCGCCGGTCCTCGCCCCCAGGGCTCGTACGCGACCCGGCACGCTCGCGCGTGCCGTCAGGCCCGACCAGCCGCCGTCGGGAGACCGAGCGATCCCGTCCGGCGGACTACCGGCCGCGCGTGCGATGCGCACGAGCCGTCGGCTCCACCCTCTCCCGAGCACCGCGGACCCGAGCCCTCCCAGCAGGAGCACCCACCCGCCGTCCGGGTCGAGCAGGACCGCCACCGGGTCCGCCCCAAGGGCGAGTCCGAGCAGCAGACCGAGCAACGGGAGCCAGGTCAGGACCTGCGCCGAGGCCGCGGGCCCGGCGAGCGCCGTGTCCCGGCGGAGCGCGGCATCGGCATCCTGCTCGGCCGAGTCCAGGACGGCGTCGAGCACGGGGGCTGCCGACGCGCCGAGCTCGTGCGCCAACCGCGCAGCCGCCAGCACCGCGCTCGCCACCGACAGGTCGCCCGTCGCCGCACTCAGGGACGATGCCGTCGGCACCCCGTCCCGGACGATCACACCCACGCGTCGCCAGGCGTCCTCCGCCGAGGCCCCGCTGCGCAGCGCATCGGCCACGCCGGTCAGCAGCGCCCCCGCGGCGAGCGCCCTGACCTCGCGCGTCATGCGCTCCGCGCCCCGTCCGGGCCACTCGCGGCGGGGTCGCCTCCCCATCTGCGGACGAAGCCCTCCCATCCCGGGGCGGTCCTGACCGTCCCGTCGGCTCCGACCGCCACGACCTCCTCCACCCGGAGCGCCGCTCCCTCGCGCAGGACCCTGCCGATCTGCGCGACGCGTCGACGACCGGCGTCGCGTCGCAGGTGGACCACGGCGTCCAGGGCGGCCCCGGCCTGCGCGACGACGGCCTCCCTGGACATCCCGGCGAGGGCGGCCATGGCCTCCAGCCGTGCAGGCACGTCCTGCGCGGCGGTCGCGTGCAGCGTCGCCCAGCTGCCCTCGTGCCCGGTCGACAGGGCGGCGAGGACCTCACGCACCTCCGCGCCGCGGCACTCGCCCAGCACGATCCGGTCCGGCCGCATCCGCAACGCCTCCCGCACGAGACGGGCCAGGTCGACCTCGCCGACACCCTCCACGTTGGGCCGTCGCGCCACCAGCCGCACGACATGCGGGTGATCCGGGTCCAGCTCGCCGGACTCCTCCAGGCACACGACGCGTTCGTCCGGGGGGACCAGGGCGAGCAACGCGGCGAGGAGCGTCGTCTTGCCTGTCCCCGTCGCCCCGGAGACGAGGACGTTCGCCCGGTTGCGCACCAGACCGACCAGCGTCGCCGCGACCACCGGTGCGACGCTTCCCGAACGGACGAGGGCGTCGAGCGGGTAGGCCGAGCGGCGCAGCACGCGCAGGCTCAGCAGCGGCCCGTCGACCGCGATCGGTGGGAGCACGGCATGCAGCCGGGTGCCGTCGGGCAGTCGCGCATCGACCAGCGGAGCGGCGTCGTCGAGGCGACTTCCACCGGCCGCGGCGAGCCGGACCGCGAGCGCCCTGATCTGATCGGCCCCGCCCAGGTCGACGGGCCGTTCCTCGAGCCCGGACCCGCGGTCGGCCCACACCCGGCCGGTCCCGTCGACCAGCACGTCGCTGACCCCCGGCTCGTCGAGGAGCCGTTGGAGCGGGCCGGCGCCACGGGTCGCGGAGCCGACCCTTGCGGCGAGCGCCGCGATGTCCTCCGCCCCGAGCGCGGCTCCCGCCTCCCGTACCGCACGTTCGACGTCCGCGACCGGTTCCCCTCGCGCAGTCCCGTGCGCCAGCCGCCTGCGGACCTCCGCGAGGAGACGGTCCTCAGCCACCGGACACCCGCGCGGCGAGGCGGCGGACGGTGCGCCCCAGTCGCGAGCCACGCGCCGGCACCGGGCCGAGCCCTCGGTCGACGGCCCCGGCGATCCCCCGGTCGCTGCCGAGCACGAGCGCCGGCGGCAGGCCGAGCAACCGCGCGACCTCGTCGGCCGCCACCACCGGGTCGCGGCAGGAACGCACCACCAGTTCGACCTCTCCCCCAGGGAGCAGCGGCGTCGCGGCACGTCCGCCGACGACACCTCGCACGTCCTGGGTGGTCAGCAGCACGGTCCGGTCGGGTCGTTCGACAGGACCGCGACCGGCGAGGGCACCCAGGCCATGTGCCGGCAGGTCGACGACGAGGTGAGCGTTGCGGAGCAGGAGCGCCCCGAGGACGGACGCCACAGCCTCTGGACGCGGAGACACCGCCTCCCGTCCCGCGCTCAGGACCTCCACCCCGCGCCAGGTCGGCAGCACCCCGTCGAGATCGGTCGCCTCGACGGTGCCGTCGACGTCGGCGAGCTCCGGCCACCGGGCTCCCGGCTCCGTCTCCACCCCGAGCAGGACGTCGATCCCGCCGCGCAGTCCGTCGAGGTCGACGAGGCCGACGCCGGATCCGTCCGCCGCGAGCTCGGCGGAGAGTGCAGCGGCGAGGGTGGAGGCGCCCACGCCGCCCACCGCTCCGACCACGAGGAGGAGCGCGCCCTGCGCACCCCCACCCTTGCCGTCGCCCAGCAGACGGTCCGGCGGCACGGGCCGCGCCCCGAGGGCGCCGCGACGACCGCCGCGTCGATGATCACTGCTACCCATCGCTCGACCGTGCCGACGGCCGGCCCACGGGGCACGGAAGGACCGCTCTGCCTGGGGACACGCCCCCACGCGCCATCGTCACCAGGCCCTCGGACCCGCCCGTCGGAAGGGCAGCCGCACGGTCGACGATGGGCCGCTCGGATGCCGGTCTCCCGTTCCACTTCCCTCCGGAAGGAAGCAGGCGCACAATGAAGTCACAACAGCACAGCGGGCGACGAGCAACCCACGCTCGACCAGTCCTCGAGAGGACATGCTGACCGGGCTTGACCCGTTGCGGCATTCACTTCGGCGCCTGATATCTCGTCACCCGCGCTGTCGACGACGGCGTTCCTCCGGGAACGCCGTCGCTGTGCGTCCCCGCGGTGGACGATGCGCTGCGCTGGACGATGCGCCCTGGACCCGGGGCACGGTCCTCAGGTCGTGACCGACTCCGCGACGGCGACGCCCTCGCCCGCCCCCGCCAGCACGGCCGCGGCGCAGTGCCGGATCCACGCGGCCACCCCCTCGGCGCTCCCGGTGGCATAGCCCGCCGCGGCGGAGAGATGGACCAGGGGCGCTGCTGCCCACGCGACCTCCGGCACGACGACCCCGACCGCGTCGACCCCGTCCGCCGTGAGACGGCGCCGGAACACCGCCCGGGCCACCGGGCCGTTCGCCGCGGCGAAGGGACGCAGCACGAGGAGCTCGCCGAGCAGGACGGCCGCCACCACGAGCCCCGGGACCTGCACCGCCCCGGACCCGCGCCCCTGGTACGCATCGAGGTCGGCGAGGGCTGCCATCCGGGAGCCGAGGTCCCGGCCGGTCGGGGCGGGACCCAGCCCGCGCAGGTCGCCGGGCTGCTCGGTGGTGCGCAGCCGACCGGGCTCGGCGACGGGAGCGGTGCCGACGACGGCCGCACTGTGCAGCCGGGCGAGGAGCTGGCCGAGGGGTACCCGCGCGGTCGGTGAGCCGGGCGGACCCCAGTCCGCGACGACGGACGACTGCACCCGGATCGCCCCGAGGACGGCCGCCGCCGCCGGATCGACCCGCCCTGTGCCGGGCCGCCCGGGGCCCTCCTGCCCCGAACCGTCCGACGCCGCGTGCCCTGCTCCCGCCGCCAGCGCCCGGACCCGGGACAGCGGGACGGAGAGGCCGTCCACCACGAGCCCCGCCTGGGCGCAGCGCAGCCCGGCCTCCGCGCGTGCGACGGGCCAGCCTCGACGCAGCGCGGAATGCCACCGCAGCCCCGTGCAGGCCTCACGCACCTCGTCGACCGCGCCTGCCACACCGGGCAGATCGATCAGCGGAGCGAGCGGGTGGGTCGGCACCGGGTCAGCCTAGGTGCGCCCCGCAGACGGACGCCGATCACGGTCCTACGCTGACCCCATGAACTCAGCGCCGAGTGTCTCGTCCTCCATCACCGTCCGGCTCGAGGTGCACGCACGACCGACGGCGGTCAGCGAGCTGACGACGACGATCGAGGCGGCCGGCGGGATCGTCACCGCCCTGGACGTCAACCACTCGGGGCACGAGCGGATCAGCGTCGACGTCACCTGCGCGACGCGCGGTGAGGAGCATGCGGCGCAGATCGTCGACGCCCTGCGCACGCTCGCCGGGGTGAGTGTCGATCGCGTGAGCGACCGCACCTTCCTCCTGCACCTGGGCGGAAAGCTGTCGATCGAGTCCAAGGTGCCGATCCGCAACCGTGACGACCTGTCGATGGTCTACACGCCCGGCGTCGCCCGGGTCTGCGAGGCGATCGCCGCCCATCCGGAGGACGCCCGGAACCTCACGATCAAGCGCAACACGATCGCTGTGGTGACCGACGGCACGGCGGTCCTGGGCCTGGGCGACATCGGCCCGCTCGCCGCGCTGCCCGTGATGGAGGGCAAGGCCGCCCTGTTCAAGCGCTTCGCGGGGATCGACGCCTTCCCGATCGCCCTGGACACCACCGACGTCGACGAGATCGTCGCGACGGTCAAGGCCATCGCCCCCGTCTTCGCAGGGATCAACCTGGAGGACATCGCCGCCCCTCGGTGCTTCGAGGTCGAGCGTCGGCTCCGCGAGTGCCTGGACATCCCCGTCTTCCACGACGACCAGCACGGCACGGCGATCGTCGCCCTCGCCGCACTCACCAACGCGCTCAAGGTCGTGCACAAGGCGATCGGCGAGGTCCGCATCGTGCTGTCCGGTGCGGGCGCGGCGGGCACGGCCGTGCTCAAGCTGCTGCTCGCGGCCGGGGCGCACGACGTCGTCGTGGCGGACATCGAGGGGATCGTCCACCTCGAGCGTCCTGAGCTCGCCCCCTCGCTCCTGTGGACGGCCCAGCACACGAACCCGCGCGGGCTGACCGGGAGCCTGCGCGACGCCCTGGTCGGCGCAGAGGTGTTCATCGGGCTCTCCGCACCCGACATCCTCACCGGCGACGACATCGCGACCATGGGGCCGGACGCGATCGTCTTCGCGATGGCGAACCCGCGGCCGGAGGTCGACGCCGACGAGGCGGCCAAGCACGCCGCGATCGTCGGGACGGGCCGCTCGGACTTCGCGAACCAGATCAACAACGTGCTCGCGTTCCCCGGCGTCTTCCGCGGGCTGCTCGACGCCCAGTCGCACACGGTGACCGACGGGCTGCTCCTCGCGGCGGCGCACGCCCTCGCCGACGTGGTCGGCGAGGACGAGCTCAACCCGACCTACATCGTGCCGAGCGTCTTCCATCCCGAGGTCACCACGCGCGTCGCGGCCGCCGTCGAGCACGCGGCGCGTGAGCAGATGGGGACGCTGCCGGTCCCGACCTCGTAGCCGCGGCGCGGGGTCGGCGGATCAGCGGCGCCAGGCGCCCCGCTCGTGCTGGGGCTGCCAGGCGATCGGGCCGTCATGGACCGCCCCACCGGTCGTCGCCTCGATGCCGAGCTCTGCAGCGGCGCGCAGCGGCCACATCGGGTCGCGCAGGGCCGCACGGCCGAGCAGCACGACGTCGGCGGAGCCCTCGGCCAGCACCTCCTCGGCCTGGGCCCCGGTGGTGAGCAGACCGACCGCTCCGACGGGAAGGCCCGCGGCCTCCCGCACGGCACGGGCCAGCGGCACCTGGTAGCCGGGCCCGAGCGGGATCTCGGCCGGGACGTTGCCCCCGGAGGAGACGTCGACGAGGTCGACCCCGTGGTCGGCCATCCAGCCGGCGACCACCCCCGACTCCTCGACCGTCAGCCCGCCCGGCGTCCAGTCGGTCGCCGAGATGCGCACGAGGACGGGCCGGTCGGTGGGCCATGCCCGGCGCACGGCGTCGACGACCTCCAGCAGCAGTCGTGCCCTGTTCTCCAGCGAACCGCCGTAGCCGTCGGTGCGATGGTTCGACAACGGGGAGAGGAACTCGTGCAGCAGGTAGCCGTGCGCGGCGTGGACCTCGACGGTGTCGAAGCCGGCGGCGAGCGCACGCCGGGTCGCGGCAGCGAAGGCGAGCACGACGTCGTCGATGTCGTGCCGGGACATCTCGGCCGGCACCGCGTACCCCGGGAACGGCTCGGCCGAGGGGGCCGGGGCGATCCAGCCGCCCTCGGAGGTCGGGACGGACCCGGAGCGCTCGTCCCACGGCCGGAAGGTGGACGCCTTGCGCCCGGCATGAGCGAGCTGGGTGCCGATCAGTGCGCCGCGCGCGTGCACGAAGTCGACGATCCGCGCCCAGGCCTCGGTGTGCGCGTCGGACCACAGCCCGGTGTCCTGCGGGGTGATCCGGCCCTCCGGCACCACGGCGGTCGCCTCGGTGAGGAGCAGCCCGAAGCCCCCCGAGGCCATCGCACCCAGGTGGGCGAGGTGCCAGTCCTGCGGGAGTCCGTCCACCGCGGAGTACTGGCACATGGGGGCGAGCCACACGCGGTTGCGCACGGTCGTGCCGCGCAGGGTCAGGGGCGAGAAGAGATGCGTCACGGTCACGGTCAACCAGGATCCACGACGCAGCATTCCGACGACCATGTCCTTCGTCCTCGCTGACCAGCGACGACGTGCGACGACATGGCTTTCGTCCCATGATCGCCGTGATTTCTCACGGGATCCTCGACCCGTGCAGACCATCCCGCAGACCGTCGACTACCAGGCCCGCGCGGCCGTGACGAAGGCCGGCATGCTCCGCGTGCCGTGGACCTTCCTCGTGCAGACGATGCTCGCCGGGGCGTACATCGGCATCGGCGTGGTCATCATGGTGACCGCAGGGGGCCCGCTCGTCGCCGACGGCTCCCCGTTCGCCCCCCTCGTCCAGGGCACCGTCTTCGGCGTCGCGCTGACGATCGTCGTGGTGGCCGGAGGGGAGCTCGCGACCTCCTCGATGATGTACCTGACCCAGGGCGCGATCCGTGGCGTGATCGGCTGGGGCCGCGCCGGCGCCGTGCTTCTCGCGACGCTCGGCGGGAACCTCCTCGGCGCGATGGTCTTCGCCGGACTCGTGCACCTCTCGGGAATCACCGCTCCCGGCACCGCAGCCGGTGAGGCGATCGCGGGGATGGTCGAGCACAAGGCGGCAGAGACCACCGTCGAGCTCATCTTCCGCGGGATCCTGTGCAACCTGCTCGTGTGCCTCGCGGTGTGGTGCGCCAACCGCCTGAGCAGCGAGGGCGCCCGGATCCTCGTGATCTTCGCCTGCGTGATGGTCTTCATCACCTCCGGCTTCGAGCACGTCGTGGCCAACATGACGACCTTCTCCCTCGGCCTGTACGGCGGGCTCGAGGGTGCGACCGTCGGCGAGTTCGCCCGCAACGTGCTCGCCGTGGGCTTCGGCAACCTCATCGGCGGTGGGCTGCTCGTCGGGGCCGCCTACGCCCAGGGCACCCGCCCGGCACCGGCCGTCGAGCCGGCCGCCGCCGTCGAGCCCGTCGCCGAGGAGCTCGCCACGGACGCTGCCCTGCGCTGAGCAGGCCCGCCGGTCGGCGCGCTCCGACCGCAGCGCCCACGCACGTCCTTCGCGCTACCGTGGCCGCAGGGCCCTCGGGCCCTGGAACAGGACGACGTCCGCTCCGCTCGGCGACAGGAGCTCCGATGACCACCCCGACATCCCACGACGGCGCGACACCGATCGAGGAGCCTGTCCCGCAGGAGCACGAGGGGCTCCAGGACGCCGCCACGGTCGACGACGCAGCGGCCGAGGCGGAGGTCGACGCGGGCCCGGCGCAGCCCGAGACCGCGCCGGTCACCGACGCCGATCCGCTCGCCCGGCCCGGGTCCGCACCGGCCGACCCCCCGGTCGAGCCGAGCGTGGGGCGCACCGCCACGCTCCCGGTCCCTCCTCCGCCGCCGGCGGCCGCGACGGCACCCGGCCAGCACGCCGCCCCTCGCCCGTACCCGCCCGTCGCCCCGGTGACCTCTCGCGGGATGCCGACGGATGCGACCGGCCTGCTTCCCGACCCGCCCCCCGCCTCTGCGCCCGCGAGCGCTGCTGATCCCCGCGCCACGGCACCCGTCGCCGCCGCCCCGCTCGCCGCGGCAGCCGCGTCGCCGTCGGCACCCTCGGTCCCCGCAGCGCCCGTGGCCGACCGCCCGCTCCTGCCCGACCTTCCCCGACGCCCCGGCGCCAAGCGGCACTGGCTCGGGATCCTCGTCGGCCTCCTGCTCACGCCGCTCGGGCTCGTCCTCTCCGCGATGGGTGTGGGCCACATGGTCGACCTCCCGGCAGGCGACGGCGCGTTGACCGATCTCTTCGGCCTGGTCCAGCTGGGTGCCGGAGCCCTCGTCCTCGGCGTCGTGGCCCTCCTGGGCCGCTGGTCCCCGGCCGTCCCGCTCACCGGCGGCGTGCTCTGGGGCCTCGGCGGAGGTGGCCTCGCGCTCTGGGACCCGCTCGGGGTCTCCGAGGCCGTGCACGGAGTGACGGACGGGCGCTTCGCCCAGGTGGCGATCGACCACATCCTCTACCCCGCGCAGACGGGTTCGCTCCTCGTCCTCGGCCTCGTCCTGCTGGGGGCCGGGATCGCCACGGGTGCCGCGCGCCGCGCAGGCCGGAACTTCGGGGCACGGACGGTGCGGGCCGAGCAGGCGCGCGCGGAGGCCCAGCGCGTCGACGAGGAGCGCCGCGCCGCGCCGCAGCCGTAGGCCCGCCGGGCCGACCCGGCGCGCTCCACGGCTCGGCCGACCGGGACTTTGGACCCACGACGGCGCGCGGGCGTCTACGATCCCTCCCACCGGCACCTCGTGATCGAGGAGCGCAGGCGAGGACCGCACCGATGACGTTGCGACCGGAGGACCCGTGACCGAGAACGCCCCTGAGCAGGCGACGCTGGAGAACCTCTCCACGGAGCTGCGCACCTTCCCACCCTCCGAGCAGTTCGCCGCCCAGGCGAACGCCCACGCGGAGCTCTACTCCTGGGCGGCGGCCGACTCGGTCGGCTTCTGGGCCGAGCAGGCCAGGACCTTGCTGGACTGGAGCACCCCGTTCACCGAGACGCTGGACTGGTCGGGGGCGCCGGTGGCTCGCTGGTTCGCCGACGGTCGCCTCAACGCCTGCGAGAACGCCGTCGACCGGCACGTGGCGGCGGGGATCGGCGAGCGCACGGCGCTGATCTTCGAGGGCGAGCCAGGTGACGTCCGCACGCTGACCTACGCCGAGCTCCAGGGCGAGGTCTCCCGTGCCGCCAACGTCCTGACGGCGCTGGGCGTCGGGACGGGCGACCGCGTCGCCGTCTACCTGCCGATGATCCCCGAGGCGGTCATCGCCATGCTGGCCTGCGCCCGGATCGGCGCCGTCCACTCGGTCGTGTTCGGCGGCTTCTCCGCCGAGGCGCTGCGGTCCCGGATCGACGACGCCAGGGCACGACTGGTCATCACCGCGGACGGCGGGTACCGACGCGGGGCACCCGTGGCGCTCAAGCCGGCGGTGGACGAGGCGCTCGGCGGCGCGGCCGACGCCCTCGGCCCCCTCGACGGACCGCCGTCGAGCGTCGAGCACGTGCTCGTGGTCAGGCGTACCGGTCAGGACGTCGCGTGGAGCACCGGCCGGGACCTGTGGTGGCACGAGGCCCTCGAGGCAGCCTCCGACCAGCACACCCCCGTGCAGGTCGAGGCCGAGCACCCGCTCTTCGTGCTCTACACCTCCGGCACCACGGGCAAGCCCAAGGGCATCCTGCACACGACGGGCGGCTACCTGACGCAGACCGCCTTCACCCACCTCAACGTCTTCGACCTCAAGCCGGAGACGGACGTGTACTGGTGCACGGCCGACGTCGGCTGGGTCACCGGGCACAGCTACGTCGTCTACGCCCCGCTGGTCAACGGCGCCACCCAGGTCATCTACGAGGGGACCCCGGACACCCCGCACCGCGGTCGGTGGTGGGAGATCGTCGCCCGGCACGGCGTCACGATCCTCTACACGGCGCCGACCGCGATCCGCACCTGCATGAAGTGGGGCGAGGACATCCCCGGCGGCTACGACCTCTCCTCCCTGCGGGTGCTGGGCTCCGTCGGCGAGCCGATCAACCCCGAGGCGTGGACCTGGTACCGGCGCGTCATCGGCGGCGACCGCACGCCCGTGGTGGACACGTGGTGGCAGACGGAGACCGGCGCGATCATGATCTCCCCGCTGCCGGGGGTCACCGCGGCCAAGCCCGGCTCGGCACAGACGCCCCTGCCGGGGATCCACGCCGACGTCGTCGACGAGATGGCCCAGCCGGTGCCGAACGGCTCGGGCGGGTACCTCGTGCTCACCCAGCCCTGGCCGGCGATGCTGCGCGGGATCTGGGGCGACCACCAACGATTCGTCGACACGTACTGGTCACGGTTCGAGGGGATCTACTTCGCGGGGGACGGTGCGAAGAAGGACGACGACGGCGACATCTGGCTGCTGGGCCGGGTCGACGACGTGATGAACGTGGCCGGGCACCGGTTGTCCACCACGGAGATCGAGTCGGCGCTCGTCTCGCACCCGATGGTCGCGGAGGCCGCCGTCGTCGGGGCGACCGACGAGACGACCGGCCAGGCCGTCGTCGCCTTCGTCATCCTGCGGGCCGAGTACCTCGACCAGGTGGACGAGATCGGCGAGGGTGCCGACGTCGCCGCGACCCTGCGCGCCCACGTGACGCACGAGATCGGGCCGATCGCGAAGCCGCGCACGATCCTCGTGGTCAACGAGCTGCCCAAGACGCGCTCGGGGAAGATCATGCGGCGGCTGCTCCGCGACGTCGCCGAGCACCGGGCCGTCGGGGACGTCACCACGCTCGCCGACTCCTCGGTCATGTCGCTCATCGCCGCAGGGCTCGACGCACCGAAGCGGCCCCGGCCGGCACCCTGAGCCGTCCGCCCGGACCGCGAGATCCGGGCGGACGTGATGGGATGTCCACGTGCAGCCCGCCGCCCAGCAGCCCCCGGTGCTCCACGGTCCGACCTGCGGCCCCGTGGAGGCGGCGGAGGCGGCAGAGGTCCTGGCGCTCGCCGCGCGCGCGCAGCATGCGGACGGGATCGAGGCGCTGTCCGAGCAGACCCTGCTCGACCTGGACGTGGCAGGGCCGCGGCACTGGTTCGTCCACGCCACCGCGTCCCCGGGCGGCGGCGGCCCGGGCTCTGCCCCGCTCGTGGCCTACGCCCAGCTCGGCACACCCGTCGACGGCAGCCGTAGCGCCGAGCTCGTGGTCGATCCGGACGCGCGGCGGGCCGGGATCGGTGGCGCCCTGCTCGACGCCCTGCTGGCGGCGTCCGGGAGCCACCGGCTGCTCGTCTGGGCCCATGGCGACCTTCCGGGGGCCAGGGCACTCGCGGCCCGCGCGGGGCTCGAACCGGTGCGGTCCCTGTGGCGGATGACGCGCACGCTCGACCAGGCGGTACCGGCGGTCCCGATCGACGGGTTGCGCCCCTTCGTCCCCGGGCAGGACGAGGACGCGTGGGTCGAGCTCAACCGCGCGGCCTTCGCCTCGCACCCCGAGCAGGGCCGACTCTCCGTCGCCGATCTCGAGGCCCGCGAGCGCGAACCGTGGTTCGACCCCGACGACCTCCTGCTGCTCGAACGGGACGGCACGGCCGTGGCGTACCTCTGGCTCAAGGTCGAGCCGCCCGACGGCGAGCTCTACGCCCTGGGCGTCAGCCCCGAGGCGCAGGGCGAGCGCCTCGGCAGCACGCTGACCGCACGCGCCGTCGCCCATCTGGCCGCCCGCGGGCTGAGACGTGCGGTGCTCTACACCGACGCGGGCAACACAGCGGCCGTCCGCGCCTACACCGCGGCGGGCTTCCGCCAGGACCGGGTCGACCTGCAGTACGGGGCTCGCGCTCCACGAACCTCGCCGGAGGATGCAACGATGCCGTCATGACGATCCCTGTCACGCCCGAACCCGCGCCCCCCTCCTCGTCCCCCGAGGGCGCCGACGGCGACGTGCTCACGCAGTCCGCCGCGGCGGACGACCCCGTCGCGACCCCGGTCCCCACCCGCGCTGAGCTCGACGAGGCCGAGGACTCCGAGGAGCCGGAGGAGGAGCCCGTCGAGGTCGCCGAGCCCCTGACCGTCACCGGGGAGATGGAGCGCCTGCCCCGCTGGGCCACCTCGGCCCGTGCGGCACGGCCGACCCCTGACGCCCCCGACGGCACGGAGGACGAGCTGCCGGAGGACCGCTTCGGCGACCGCGAGCTGTCCTGGCTCGCGTTCAACCAACGCGTGCTCGAGCTCGCGGAGGACCCGGACCTGCCCCTGCTGGAGCGCGTGCGCTTCCTGGCGATCTTCGCCTCGAACCTCGACGAGTTCTTCATGGTCCGGGTGGCCGGCCTCAAGCGGCGGATCGCCACCGGGATGGCGGTCACCGCCGCCTCCGGCCTCAGCCCGCGCCAGGTGCTCGAGGCGATCGCACAGCGCTCGCACGCCCTGATGACCCGGCACGCCGCCGTGTTCACCGAGCAGGTCCAGCCGGCCCTCGTCGACGACGGCATCACCCTCGTGCACTGGGACGAGCTCGGCGAGGCCGAGCAGGAGCGGCTGCGCAAGTACTTCCGTCGCCAGATCTTCCCGGTCCTCACCCCGCTCGCCGTCGACCCGGCGCACCCCTTCCCGTACATCTCCGGCCTCTCGCTCAACCTCGCCGTCGTCGTCGTCAACCCGGCCACCGGCAAGGAGCACTTCGCGCGGGTCAAGGTGCCGCCGCTGCTTCCGCGGTTCATCGCCGTCGACGCGCGCGGCCGGCCGAGCGCGCCGAGCACGCAGGCCGCGGCTCCGGAGAAGGGACCGACCTCCTTCGTCCCGCTCGAGGACGTCATCGCCGTGCACCTGGACTACCTCTTCCCCGGGATGGAGGTACGCGAGCAGCACACCTTCCGCGTGACGCGCAACGAGGACGTCGAGGTCGAGGAGGACGACGCCGAGAACATCCTCCAGGCGATGGAGAAGGAGCTCCTGCGCCGCCGCTTCGGGCCCCCGGTGCGCCTGGAGCTGGCCGGGGACATCGCGCCACGGGTGCGCCGCCTGCTCATGCGCGAGCTCGGGGTGGAGGAGTCGGAGGTCTACGAGCTCCCGGCACCGCTCGACCTCACCGGCCTCAACGTCATCGCGGACCTGGACCGCCCGGACCTGCACTACCCGCGCTTCGTCGGCGGGACGCACCGGCACCTGGCAGAGGTCGAGAGCGCGACGCCGACGGACATCTTCGCCGCGATCCGTACCCGCGACATCCTGCTGCACCACCCCTACGACTCCTTCGCCACCTCGGTGCAGACCTTCCTCGCCCAGGCGGCTGCGGACCCGGCCGTGCTCGCCATCAAGCAGACCCTGTACCGGACCTCCGGTGACTCCCCCGTGGTCGACTCGCTCATCGACGCAGCGAGCGCGGGCAAGCAGGTGCTGGCCCTGGTCGAGATCAAGGCGCGCTTCGACGAGCAGGCCAACATCTCCTGGGCCCGCAAGCTCGAGCAGGCCGGGGTGCACGTCGTGTACGGGATCGTCGGCCTCAAGACCCACTCCAAGCTCTCGCTGGTGGTGCGTCAGGAGGCGGACGGCCTGCGCCGCTACTGCCACGTCGGCACGGGCAACTACCACCCCAAGACGGCTCGCCTGTACGAGGACCTCGGCCTCCTCACCGCCGACCCGGACGTCGGCCAGGACCTGACCCGGCTGTTCAACCAGCTCTCCGGCTACGCGCCCAAGGCCCGGTTCAACCGGCTGCTCGTCGCTCCCCGCTCGGTGCGCTCGGGGCTGGTCGAGCGGATCGAGCGCGAACGCGAGGCACACCTCGCAGGCAAGCAGGCCTGGGTCAAGCTCAAGGTCAACTCCGTCGTCGACGAGGAGACGATCGACGCGCTGTACCGCGCCTCGCAGGTCGGCGTGCCGATCGACCTCGTCGTGCGCGGGATCTGCGCGATCCGGCCAGGGGTGCCAGGGCTCTCCGAGTCGATCCGGGTCCGCTCGATCCTCGGGCGCTTCCTGGAGCATGCGCGCGTCTTCGCCTTCGCGAACGACGGCGACCCGGAGGTCTTCATCGGCTCGGCCGACCTCATGCACCGCAACCTCGACCGCCGCGTCGAGGCGCTCGTGCGGCTGGCGGACCCGGAGCACATCACCGAGCTCATCCAGCTCATCGAGATGTCGATGGACGACGACACCGCCTCATGGCACCTGGGCCCCGACGAGCGGTGGGAGCGTCATCACCTGGCAGCGGACGGAGGTCCGCTCCTCGACCTGCAGGAGCACCTGATCGCGCGTCAGCGACGCCGGCCCACACCTGACCTGTGAGCGCCTCGACCGGCCCGGCTGCCCCCTCGGCCGTCCACGCCGCCGGCGCGGTGCCGTGGCGCGAGCGGGAGGGTGACCTCGAGGTCGCCCTCGTGCACCGCCCGCGCTACCGGGACTGGTCATGGCCCAAGGGCAAGCTCGACCCGGGTGAGCCGGTGGCCGCCGCCGCTGCACGGGAGGTGGCGGAGGAGACCGGCATCCCGATCGTCCTCGGCGTCCCGCTCCCCCCGCTGCGCTACTCCCTGCCCGACGGCGGGACGAAGCATGTGAGGTACTGGGCGGCCCGGGTCGCCCAGGAGCACGACTCCCCGGCGCTCGCCGCACGCCCGCCCGTCACCCCCGCCGCTGTCACCGAGATCGACGACGTCGTCTGGGTGCGCGCCAGCACCGCGCGGGACATGCTGACCCGGCCGAGCGACCGCAAGCCCCTGGACGCCCTGGCGGCGCTGTGGGCGCAGGGCCGCCTGGACACGCATGTCGTCGCCGTCGCCCGGCACGGTCAGGCCCGCCCACGCGCGCGCTGGGACGGGTCGGAGTCCGATCGACCGCTGACCCCCGTCGGCGAGCGACAGGCCCGTGCCCTGGTCCCGGTCCTGGCCGCGTTCGGCATCCGTCAGGTGGTCACGAGCCCGTGGCGGCGGTGCGCGGACACCGCCGCCCCCTACGTCGCGGCCTCCGGCGTGCCGGTCGACCGGGTCGAGGCCCTCACCGAGGACGCCCATGCGGCGGACCCGGAGGCGACGGCCGGAATCGTCCTGGACCACCTCAGCCGGGCACGCGACGTGCTGCTCACCACGCACCGACCCGCCCTCTCGACGGTCATGGCGACGATCGCCGACTCCACGCGACGGTGGACGGGCGGCACGCTGCCGACGAGCGACCCGTACCTGCGGACCGGGGAGCTCCTCGTCGCGCACGTGTGCGGCACGGGGCCCAAGGCGCGGGTCGTCGCCATCGGGCACCACCGTCCCGTCCGGCAACCCGCCGCCCTCTGAGGCCCGACCCTCCGGCCGGCCTCAGCCCAGGACGGCGTGCAGCAGGACGTACATCACGGCGGCGACGCTCGCGGCGGCCGGGATCGTCAGGACCCAGGCCACGGCGATGTTCCCCGCCATGCCCCAGCGCACCGCCGAGAGCCGCTTGGTGGCACCGACCCCCATGATCGACGAGGTGATCGTGTGGGTCGTGGAGATCGGGGCCTGGAAGACGAAGGCCGTCGTGTAGAGGATCGAGGCGGCAACCGTCTCGGCGACGAACCCGCGGGCCGGGTCGAGCTCGATCACCTTGCGCCCGAGGGTGCGCATGATCCGCCAGCCACCCGAGTAGGTGCCGAGCGAGATGGCGGACGCCGCGGCGATCTTCACCCACAGCGGGATGTCGGTGCCGGTGTGGAACCCTCCGGCGACCAGCGCCAGGACGATGACACCCATCGTCTTCTGCGCGTCCTGGAGCCCGTGACCGAGCGCCATCGCGGCGGCCGATGCCGTCTGGGCGAGCCGGAAGCGCCGGGTCACCCGGTGCGGGTTCGCGTTCTTGAAGCCCCAGAGCAGGCCGACCATCGCGAGGAAGGCGATGCCGAACCCGACGACGGGCGAGATGAGCATCGGCAGGACGACCTTGTCGAGGATGACCTCCCAGTGCACGGTCGCGCCGGCGGCGAGGCCCACGCCCAGCAGCGCGCCGATCAGGGCGTGCGAGGACGAGGACGGCAGCCCCCTCCACCAGGTGATGAGGTTCCACACGATCGCGCCGATCACGGCGGCGAGCACCATGACCAGCCCCTGACGGGCCTCGATCCCCGCATCGGCGGTCAGGTCGATGATCCCCGAGCCGATGGTCTTGGCGACCTCGACTCCGAGCAGGGCGCCGAGCAGGTTGAAGACTGCGGCCATGAGCAGGGCCCGGCGCGGGGTCAGTGCGCGCGTCGAGACCGAGGTCGCGATGGCGTTGGCGGCGTCATGGAAGCCGTTGGTGTAGTCGAAGCCGAGGGCGAAGATGACCACGACGACGACGAGTGCGATCTCCACGAGACGTCAGGACTCCTTGAGTGCGATGGTCTCGACGAGGTTGGCGACGCGCTCGAAGGCGTCGGCCGCCCCCTCGAGTGCGTCGACGACGTCCTTGAGCTTCATCAGGTCGACCGGGTCCATCGAGCCGTTGAACATCTCCGCGAGGAGCTTGCGGTAGGACTTGTCCGCCTCGTTCTCCAGCCGGTTGATCTCGACCCAGTAGTCGGAGAGGTCCTGCATGGCACGCAGGCGCGGCATCGCCTCGGCGGTCACCTCCGCGCAGCGACGCAGCACGTCGACCTGCTGGTCGACACGCGGCGGGAGGGTCCCGATCTTGTACAGGACGATGAGGTCGGCGGCCTCCTCCATGTAGTCCATGCAGTCGTCGAGGCCGGAGGCGAGCCCGTAGATGTCGTGACGGTCGAACGGGGTCACGAAGGTCTGGTTCAGCTTGCGCATGATGGCGTGGGTCGCCTCGTCCGCGACGTGCTCGGCGTCGCGGAGCTCGCCGGCGATCGCCTTGCGCTCGGCGCGTTCGGCGCCGAGCATGCGGCCGAGGAGGTCGGCTCCTCCGACGAGCAGCTGGGCGGACTCGGCGAGGAGGTCGAAGAAGGTGGTGTTCGTCGGTGTCAGACGAAGGCGCACGGCAGCGCTCCGGGGGGTGAGAGGGGGTGTGACGCGTTCAGGCTAGTGAGGGCGCCTTTGAACTCCCAATCACCTACCTGTGAACTCCCCGTGGGGCGGGCGACCCCGGCATGAACAGCAGAAGAAGGTCCGGAACGGCGCCCGGAACCGGGACCTCGGACCCAGGTGGAGGCCCGTGCGGCCGCGGATCCGGGCGCGCTCACGGGCCCTGTGCGGCGGCGGGGGAGATGGCGTCGGACCGCAGAGCGCCTGACGGCGCGAAGGCCGCTCGTAGCGGCTGAAGGTGGAGCCCGGGGCTACCGCGGCCCGACGCCGCAAGAAGTGTAACTGTCAGTCGAGTCGGCCGGCCCGCCACAGACCGGCTGCCGTGGTCAGCTCCTCTGCTGTCCGGGACAGCCCCGCCGCCCCGTGCGTCAGGCGCTGAGCGGCGTCGTCGTCGTCGACGAGGTCGGCGTCGACCGCCGCACCCGTGGCCAGGACACGGCAGAAGGCCGCTGCGCGTTCGATGGCGATCGCGAGGTCCGCCCGGAACACGCCGGACAGCACCGCGTCGAGGACCTCGGCGACCTCCGACGGTCCTGGTGGGCTGGCGACCCCGGCGACGGCTCCGTGGACCTCCGCACGGCCGACGCCCATGCGGTAGCGCTCCGCGACGGCGCTGGGGTCCCGACGCACCCAGGTGCGCAGCGCGTACAGGCGCCAGAGGGTGCCGGGGAGGGTCGTCGCCGGGCTGTCGGCCCACATGCCCGCCACGGCGTCGAGGCCCTCGACCTCGACGAGCCTGATGAGTCGCGCCACGACCTCCGGGTCCTCGCTCGCCCGGCCGCGATGGACGATCACCTGTGCGGTCGTGTGCGCGATCTCCCCGCGCAGGGCCGGGTCGAGGTCGCCGGGGAGCTCGTCCGCTGCACGCGGGTCGAGCATCGCCGGGCGGCGGGGATGCCGCGGGGTCGGGTCGGTCACGCTCCCAGTGTCCCCGCCCGCCGCCCGGAGGGCGAGATCGTGGGGCTCACTCCCCCGGCTCGAAGCTCAGCGAGACGGAGTTCATGCAGTAGCGGTCGCCGGTCGGGGTCTGCGGGGCGTCGTCGAACAGGTGCCCCAGGTGCGAGCCGCACCGGGCGCACCGGACCTCGGTGCGGACCATGCCGAGGCTGCGGTCCTCGACGAGCTCGACGGAGTCCTGCTCGGTCGGGGCGTAGAAGCTCGGCCAGCCGCAGTGCGAGTCGAACTTCGTCTCGGTGCGGAACAGGACGTTGCCGCAGGCGCGACAGGCGAAGGTGCCCAGACGCTTCTCGTCGAGGAGCTCGCCGGTCCAGGGCCGCTCGGTCGCTGCCTGACGCAGCACTGCGTACTCCTCGGCGGACAGGGCTGACCGCCACTGCTCGTCGGTGCGCTCGACCTCGTACGTCATCAGCTACCTCCGGTGGTCCAGGGGCGTCACCGGTCCGCAGTGCGCACCGGGTGATCCGCCCGAACGGCGCAGCTGCGCCGCTGAGGGCGGGAACGTCGCGAACCGGGGCCCTATTCCGCCCGGCGCAACCGACCCGTTCAGCGGGCCGGCCGGTCCTCTTCCCGGAGCCGGACCGTGCTCCCGCGACCCGGGCGCAGGCCGTGCTTGTCGGCGTAGAAGGCCCGGATGCGGTCCATGTCGGCGCGGACCTCACCCGTGAGCTCGATCGTCTCGCCGATCCCGGTGGTCCGGGTGGGCCCGTCGACGAAGCCGAGGGCGAGCGGCAGACCGCTGCCGGTGGCCAGGCGGTAGAAGCCCGACTTCCAGTGGTCGGTGGGCGTCCGGGTGCCGTCCGGTGCCAGGACCAGCACGAAGTCCTCGGACTCGCGCGCCTGCCTGGTCAGCCGCTCGACGAGGCCCCGCGCTCCTTCACGATCCGTCTCGATGGCGCCGAGGGATCGCATGATCGCGCCCATCGGCCACCAGAACATCTCGCGCTTGACCAGCACGTGCGGGGAGATGCCGTCGGCCCAGAGGCTGAGCAGGGTGAAGACGAAGTCCCAGTTCGAGGTGTGCGGGGCGCCGATGACGATGGCCCGCCGGGGCGCCGACCCGACGAGCGTCCACCGGGAGACCCGGAGCAGCCAGCGCGCGAACCGGGCGCGGGGCCCGTGGGTCTCAGCGGCCACGCCGTCCACCGCGGCTCGACATCGCCACCAGGCCGCTGCCACGGTTCGACGATCCGCCGGACTGCGCACCGCTCGGCGCGGTGCCGACGTTGGGCTGGCCGGTGGTCGAGCTGTAGACGGCGGTCGAGCCGCCGCCACGGCGAGCGCCGGAGCCCTCGCGGGCGGGCCGGCCGGTCTGCTCGGCCGAGCGGCCGCGGCCGCGACCGCGCCCGCGACCGGCCTGAGCGCCGCCGCCCTGGCGCGCCGGGGCCTGCGCACCCGCGCCGCTGCTGCGACGGGCCGCGATCGGCCGCAAGGGCGTCTGGACCACGGTCGGCGTCACGTACGCGGCGGCCGGACCGACGAGCTCCTCGAGCACGGGGTCGCCCACGCGGATGCGCCGGGGGGTCGCGGTGATCTTCGCGAGCCGGGTCAGGGTGCGCACGTCGCCATTCTGCTCCGGCAGGACGAGCGTGACCACGTCCCCACCGCTGCCGGCACGCGCGGTGCGGCCCGAGCGGTGCAGGTACGCCTTGTGCTCGGCCGGCGGGTCGACGTGCACGACGAGCTCGACGTCGTCGACGTGGATACCGCGCGCCGCGATGTCCGTCGCGACGAGGACCTTGACGTCCCCGCAGGAGAACGCCTCGAGGTTGCGCTCGCGGGCGTTCTGGCTCAGGTTGCCGTGCAGGTCGACGGCCGGGATGCCCTCGGCGGTGAGCTGCTTGGCGAGCTTCTTGGCCTGGTGCTTGGTCCGCATGAACAGCAGCCGGCGGCCGTCGCCGGAGGCGAGGCGGCGCACGACGGCGGCCTTCGTCTCGGCCCCGTCGACCATGAAGATGTGGTGCGTCATCGCGGCGACGGGCGACTGCTCGCTGTCGACGGCATGCGTCGTCGGCTTCCTCAGGAACGTGCGGACGATCTGGTCGACGCCGTTGTCCAGCGTGGCCGAGAAGAGCATCCGCTGGCCCGTGGACGGCGTGGCCGTGAGGATGCGGCGCACGCCGGGGAGGAAGCCGAGGTCGGCCATGTGGTCGGCCTCGTCGAGCACGGTGATCGACACGTCGTCGAGCGTGAGGCACTTCTGCTTGAGCAGGTCCTCGAGTCGGCCGGGGCAGGCGACCACGATGTCGACGCCGCGGTCGAGCGCGTCGGTCTGACGCTTCTGCGAGACGCCACCGAAGATCGTGGTGACGCGCAGACCGGCGGCGGTTGCGAGGGGCTCGAGGGTCGCCGCGATCTGGGTGGCGAGCTCACGGGTCGGTGCGAGGACCAGTCCGCGGGGGCGGCGCGCACGCATCGGCTGGCCCGACAGGCGCGTCACCATCGGCAGGCTGAAGGCGAGGGTCTTGCCCGAGCCCGTCCGGCCGCGGCCGAGCACGTCGCGCCCGGCGAGCGTGTCCTTCAGCGTCGCGGTCTGGATGGGGAAGGGGGCCGTGATCCCGCGCTCGGCGAGCGAGCGGACGAGCGCAGCCGGGACGCCGAGAGCGGCGAAGGTGGGCTGGAGATCGGTGTGCGGGGTGGACGGGGCAGAGGTGTGCTGAGCAGGCATGAAGGGGGTCGCCTTTCCGGCGGGTATCGGGGCTCGCGGCGGCAATGCAGGCTCTGGGCCGGCCGGTGCTCCACGACGGTAAGACCGGGGCAGGTCGGTCGACGCGCCCCGGGGGATGTGCCCAGTGTGCCTCATCGCGGCTCATAGGACGAATGTGCGGACGAATCTCACCCCGTCGTGTGACGGGCGTCTCCCTCGGCGGACGCGAGGTCGTCGAGCGCCGAGGCGACCTTGAGGACCGTGCGCAGGTTGCGATCCGTGACCGACGGGGCGAACCGGGCCCGCCCCGAGAGCGTGGCCCGCGCCGAGGCGAGCGTCGCACCGCGGGGCACCGTCCAGGCGGTGGCCTCGGGGCCGAGTCGTCGCATCGGGGCCTCGGGCTCGACAGCGACGACCGCCGCATCCAGCGCGTCGAGGACAGCCGGGTCGGAGGTGAAGGTGAGGTACGTGTGCTCCTGGTCGGAGTCCGCGGGGAACGGGCAGGCCGCGAGCAGCGCTGCGAGGCGCTCCGCCTCGAGCACCACCACCCACGCCTCGTAGCCGAACTCCTCGCGCAGCACGCCCTCGACGGCCGAGCGCAGCGCGACGGCGTCGAGCTCGGACCGGCAGACGACGTTCCCGGAGGCGAGCAGGGTGCGCAGCTCGGAGACGGCGAGCGTTCCGAGTGCCGCGCGCAGCTCGGCCATCCGGATCGTCCGGCCGCCGACGTTCACCCCTCGAAGGAACACCGCGTAGCGCATGGCTCCAGGCTAGGCCCCGGTCGCGGCCGGGTCAGAGGGCCGCGAACGCCGCCCTGAGGCGGGCGATGCTCGAGTCCAGCCCCCACCGCTCGGCGAGGGCCTCGAGCGCCTCGGGGTCCGCGGGAGCGCGCGGGACGGAGTCGGCGACCGGGCCCAGGTCGATGTCCCGGGCGACGCGGACGACGCCGGGGGCGACGGCCAGGTAGTCCCGTGCCTCAGCGAGTCGCGAGCGCTGCGTCGCGGTGAGGCCGGGCTCGCCCGCCTCGAGGGCCGCGAGCACGCCGTCGAGCGAGCCGAAACGGGCGATCAGGGCCGCGGCGGTCTTCTCACCGATCCCCACGACGCCCGGCAGCCCGTCGCTGGGGTCCCCGCGCAGCGCGGCCATGTCCGCGTAGGCCGCTCCGTCGGCCACGGCGTACTTCGCCACCAGCCGGGCCTGGTCGATCACCTCGGGCTCGGCGCCTCCGCGCTGGGGGTACAGCACCCGGACGGGACCGGAGTCGTCGACGAGCTGGAAGAGGTCACGGTCCCCGGTGACGATCTCGACGGGCACACGCGAGCCGTCCGGGACCGCCCGCTCGCGCGCCGTGAGGGTGCCGATGACGTCGTCCGCCTCGAATCCCGGAGCACCGACGCGGGCGACGCCCAGAGCAGCGAGCACGTCGACGATCACCGGCACCTGGACGGCGAGCGAGGGCGGGGTGTCCTCCCCGCCCTCCGCCCCGACCCGGTGGGCCTTGTAGCTCGGCAGGGCGTCGACCCGGAACGCCGGCCGCCAGTCGTCGTCCCAGCAGGCCACGAGCCGTGACGGGCGCCGCGCCGTCACGAGCCGCGCGATCATGTCGAGCAGTCCGCGCACGGCGTTGACCGGCGTCCCGTCGGGTGCGCGCACCGACTCCGGGACGCCGTAGAACGCCCGGTAGTACAGCGCAGCGGAGTCGAGGAGCAGCAGCGGGGGACGACCGGTCATGGCCCCACCGTACGGCGGCGCGCTCACGCCGCCGCACGCGGACGAGCCCTCTCGTCGCTCGGTTCAGCCGTGCACCCGCGCCGGTCGCCCGGTCGCGTCCTCGATCTGCTCCTCGGCTGCGTCGATCAGCCGGTCGGCCAGGTGGTGCAGCGCACGCGCGACGGCGACCTCGTCGCCGATCACCGCCACGTCCCCGTCCTCCGGGTTGCGCCGGGCCCGGCCGAGCGCAGCAAGGTGGTCCGGCTCCCCGGGAGCGAGCACGGCATGGGCCGTCGTCTCGTTGCCCTCACGGGTGACCGTGAGCTGGACCCGCCACACGACCGCCGGTGGCCCGGTGGCCGCCGTGGCCTGTGTCTCCCCGTGCTCCACATGCGCGTCCGTGCCGGGGTACACCAGGGTGCGCTCCCCCGTGTCGGACCACTCCACGACATAGGGCGGGGTTCCGTCCGGATGCCGCAGCTCGACCACTGTTCCGTCGCGCACGGGGCCGTCGACCACCCCGGACGCCTGCACGTACCGATCGCCAACGAACGCCTTCATCGCCGTTCCTCCCCGTCGGTGGGACACCTCCATCATGCGCCTGTGCGGGCCTCCCGTCAGGGCAACGTCGGGCCCCGTGCACGGCACGCTCCCAATCTCGTCGATCGCCACCGCACGGTGAGACGGCCCGTCCCACGATCCGTACGACGAGGCGCCCGCCGGCGGACCGCCGCGCCGGGGAGGGCTCAGGTGCCCTGAGAGCCGACGGCCGAGAGGGGGACGACGGCGATGCGGCGCGTCTCGACGGAGGCCTCGTCCACGACCGCCCGCCCCTGAGCGCGTCCCTGCACGATCGGATCCGCCGATCGGCGAGCGCCCGCACGGTCCCGGACCGGATCGGTGACGATCGGGGCGAGCCCGCTCGGCGGGCCGGGCCGGCCGTAGTACCAGCCCTGCCCGAGGTCCACCCCGAGCGCGCGGCAGGCGGCCGCATCCGCGGGGGTCTCGATCCCCTCGGCGACCACCCCTGCCCCGCTCTCGTGCGCGAAGCCGACCAGCGAGGAGACCAGGGTCCTGCGTACCGGGTCGTCCGACACCCCCGCCACGATGCCCCGGTCGAGCTTGATGAGGTCGGGGGCGGTGCGCATGATGTGCCGCAACGAGGCGTACCCCGCGCCGACGTCGTCGATCGCGAGGCCCATCCCGGCGGCCCGCGGGGCAGCGAGCGCCGCCGCGAGCGCCTCGTAGTCCTCGACCTTCTCGTGCTCGGAGATCTCGAGCAGGATCCGCCCCGCCGGGAGCCGTGCGAGGAGCTCACCGCACTCCGGCGAGAGCAGCGTCCTCGGCGAGACGTTCAGCGCGACGTACCCGTCCACGTCGAGATGGGAGACCGCGTTCTCGAGCGCGATCAGCTCGAGCGCGTCACCGAGGCCGACGCTGTGCGCCTCCTCGAAGACCGAGTCCGGGGCCCGCCCCCACTCCACGGGGAAGCGGCTGAGCGCCTCGGCCCCTGCCCGCCGACCCGTGGCGAGGTCGACGATGGGCTGCATGACCACCGTCGGCCCCCTCCCGTCCAGCACGGGACGGAGCCGGGACTCGATGGCGGAGCGCCGGGCGGCCTCGACCACCCCGGGCTCCAGGACCGCTGCCGCGGCCGCGGCGAGCACCTCCATCAGCGCCTTGTCGCGGGCGGAGAGGTTCTTGTCGGTCGTCAGTCCTGCGGCGCCGAGGGTCCCGTAGATCGTCCCGTCGGAGAGCCGCACGGGAACCGACAGGTAGCTGCGCAGTCGCGGGAAGCGCGCGGCCGGCAGGGCCATCGCCACGCGGTGCTTGCGCACGTCCGGGATCACCTCGGGCAGCCGACCGTCGAGGATCGCCTGGCAGAAGGTGCTCGACCGAGGGCGCTCGGACCCCTCGGGGAAGAGCAGCGGCACGCTCGACTCGACGACCTGCAGGACCTGCGTGGTCCCGTCGAACCTGCTGAGGAAGGTCGTGCTGAGCCCGAGCGCCTTCTTCGCGGTACGCAGCAGCTCGGCCACCTGCTGCTCGGCCTGCGTGCGCGCCATCGGTCTCCTGTCCCGGCGGACCCTCCGCCTCCCCGGTACTCGGCACACCGGACCCCCGGCGGGAGACACCGAACGGGTGATCCGGGCGGGCAGACGGGTGAACCCGGCGGGCGGACCGCTCAGCTGCCGGTGGTCAGCCCGCTGTAGGAGTGCTTGCCCTGCAGCAGCAGGTTGACGGCCGTGAAGTTGAAGACGACGGTCGCGAACCCGACGAGGACGAACCAGGACGCCCGGCGCCCCGACCAGCCACGGGTCGTCCGCGCGTGCAGGTAGGCCGCGTAGACGACCCAGACGACGAAGCTCCAGACCTCCTTGGGGTCCCAGCCCCAGTACCGGGCCCAGGCGGTCTCGGCCCAGACGGCGCCCGTGACCACGGTGAAGGTCCACAGCACGAAGCCGACGGCGGTCACCCGGAACGCGAGCGCCTCCAGGGCCCGCGCCGAGGGCAACGAGTCGAGCAGCGCCCAGCGTCGGTGCGCCAGGGCGGGCGAGGCGTTCTCCCAGGAGTCCTTGAGGAGCTGGAGCACGCTCGCCGCGGCCGAGACGGCGAAGAGACCGGAGGCGATCGTGGCGATCGACACGTGGATGACGAGCCAGTAGCTCTGCAGGGCGGGCTCCACCCCCGCGGCCGGGACGTAGAACGCGGTCAGGCCTACACCGAGGGCGATGGTGACCAGACCGATCACGAGCACCCCGAGGAAGCGCACGTCACGGCGCAGGTTCAGCGCGAGGAAGGTGACGACGGCGGCGAGGGTCGCGATGAGCGTGAACTCGTAGAGGTTCGCCCAGGGGACCCGACCGGCGGCGATCCCGCGCAGCACCGTCCCGACGACCTGCAGGGCGACGGCCAGGACGGTGGTGGACATCGCGATCGACAGCGCCTTGCCCGGCCGGTAGCCCCCGGGTCCGCTCACCGTGCCCGGTCGGTCGATGACCACGGAGCCTCCGCGGCGCATGGCGAGCAGCCCGGCGCGCGGAGCAGGGACGCCCTCCGCCTCGGCTGCGAGCCGCGCCTCCTCCCGGGCGCGCCCGAGCACCTCGGCCCGGCGGGCCATGTCGAGGGCGAAAGCCACGAGGGCGATCGCGTAGGTGGTGGTCGCGCCCCACACCAGCACGGTGCTCAGCTCGGCGACGTCCATCGGTCCTGCCCTTCGTCACGCGTCCCGACCGCGTCCAGCACGCGGTCCAGCTCTGCGGCGAGGCCGGCGTCGTCCGTACGAGCCAGGGCCGCTCCGGCGACCACTGTACGTCCGGCCTGCTCCCCCTCGCCCGCCCGGACCCGCAGCCACAGCCGCCGTCGCGGGGTGAACAGCGACAGCCCGAGCCCGAGCAGCGCAGCGGCGGCCGAACCGGCCGCCCAGGGCAGTGAGGGGTCGTAGCGCAGGTCGAACGCCGCGAAGCGCGGGAGGTCGTCGAAGGTCAGGGTGCCGAGGCCGTCCGGCAGGTCGACCGTCTCCCCCGGCTGGACCAGCAGGGTCACGGCCGCGCCGTCCTCGTCGACCACCTGGGTCATCGCGTCGCTCTGCAGCTGGTAGACGTTCTGTGGGATCCCGGTGTCCAGGCCCAGGTCGCCCCGCCAGACCTGCAGCACCAGGAGCGGGTTGCCGGGCTGGGGGAACGCGGAGAAGAACCCGCCGTCGGCGGCGACGGCCGTCGGCAGCAAGGAGCCCACCAGACCGATCTGGTCCCCGGAGGTCACGTCGGGGACCTTGATCACGCCCTCGGAGCGATAGGCGGAGTCCTTGGGCAGGAACGGGACGGGACCGGCGAAGGCGATCGCGCCGTCCGCGTCGCGCACCGTGACGTCAGGGGCGTAGCCGTTGCCCTGGAGGTAGACCCGCGCGCCACCGGTGTCCAGCGCGCGGTTCACCTCGATGTAGTCCTCGCGCGTCTCGCCGTCGGCGGACCGCAGGGTGACCAGGGCCCGGAAGGTGGTGGGTCGCGAGGCGATGTCGAACTCGGCGTCCAGCCGGTCGAGCGTCAGGGAGAACGGCACGAGGTCGTCCGCGCTGAAGGCCGATCCCGTCTCGAAGGTGTCGTAGTCGCTCGGGGAGTTCGCGAATCCGCGCCCCTCGACGACGATCGCCTGGCCGCGGTAGTGCAGCAGCTGGCCGGAGGCGACCGAGAGCAGGAGGCCGATCAGGGCCAGGTGGAACAGGATGTTCCCGGTCTCCCGCAGCGAGCCGCGCTCGGCCGCGAGCGTCGACGCGCCGTCCGGCTCGGTGGCGGTGTCGACCCGGAAGCCGCGGAACCTGCCCAGGAACCCGGCGTGCAGCGCCGTGCGGGCCAGGGCGATGACCTCCTCGGGGCTCGCGTCGCTCTCGCGCACCTCGTGCACCTCGAAGCGCTCGAGACGGCGGGGAGTCCGCGGCGGGCGCGCCCCCCAGGTGGTCAGGTGCACCCACAACCGCGGCAGGATGCAGCCGATCAGGGAGACGAACAGCAGCAGGTACACGGCCGAGAACCACACCGAGCCGTACACGTCGAAGAACCCGAGCCGGTCGAGCCACGGGCCCACTCCCGGGTTGTTCTCCAGGTACTGCGCCACCGCAGCCGGGTTCTGCGGGCGCTGCGGGAACACCGACCCGGGGACCGAGACGACGGCGAGGGCCATCAGCAGCATGAGCGCCACGCGCATGCTCGTCAGCTGCCGCCAGATCCAGCGCAGCGTGCCGCGGGCGCCGAGATCGGGCAGGGAGACGTCCTCGGCCATCAGACCACCGGCTCGAAGCCGCCGACCAGGCCCTGGAGCGACTGCGTCCAGACCCCCCACAGCCCGGTGACCAGCGCGAGCCCGACGAGGATGAGCACGATCCCTCCGGTCCGCATGATCGCCACGGGGTGCCGGCGCAGCACGCCGAGCACCCGGGCCGAGCGCTCCAGCCCGAGGGCGATGAGCACGAAGGGCAGACCGAGGCCCAGGCAGTAGGCGACGGACAGCACGGCTCCGCGACCCGCGGAGGCCTGGTCGAGTGCGAGCGTGTAGACGGCGACGAGCGTCGGGCCGATGCACGGGGCCCAGCCGAGCCCGAAGACGATCCCCAGCAGGGGGGCGCCCCACACCCCTGCGCGCGGGGACACGTGCCAGCGCCGCTCCCGCTGGGCGAACGGCACCCAGCCGGCGAAGGCGAGGCCCATGAGCACGACGACGACGCCGAGCACCCGGGTGATCGGGTCGCTGTAGCGCAGGAGGGCGGAGCCCAGCGTGCCGGCGAGGACGCCGAAGGTCACGAAGACGAGGGTGAACCCACCGATGAAGAGCCCGACCCCGAGGACCATGCGGGTGCGCGCGACCTGGCTGAGCCGTCGAGCGCCCCCTGCGCTGCTCCCGGCCATCCCGGTGACGAATCCGAGGTAGCCGGGGACGAGCGGGAGGACGCACGGGGAGGCGAAGGAGACCAGGCCCGCGAGCACGGCGAGGGGAAGGGCGAGCAGCATCGACCCCGACAGCACCGTGTCCTGCACGCCCGAGGCGGTGGCGACCACCGTGAGCAGAGCCGGGAGGCTCGTGCTCATGCGGACTCCGCGAGGAGCTCGTCCAGCAGGGTCCGCAGGGTCGACGGGTCGGCCGTGCCCAGGATCCGCGCAGCGACCAGTCCGTCGCGGTCGAGCAGGACCGTCGTGGGGACGGCCTGCACGGGCACGGTGCCCTGGAGCGAGGCGACGGCGCTGCCGTCGGTGTCCTGGATCGAGGGGTAGGGCAGGTCGAAGGTGCGCTCGAAGGCCTGGGCGGCGCCCGCCTCGTCGGTGAAGTTCACGCCGATCGTCTGCACCCCCTGCTCGGCGTACTCGCGCGCGATCTCCGCGAGATCGGGCGCCTCGGCACGGCAGGGCGGGCACGCCGCGTACCAGGTGTTGATCAGCACGACCTCACCGATCCATGCGGAGCTGTCGACGGGTTCCCCGGCGTAGTCGGTGCCCACGAGGTCGATCGGCCCGGGTCGTGCGCCCTGGTCCCAGGTGGTCACCGAGGCGTCCCCCGAGACGTACCCCGCGTCCTCGCCGTCGTCGGTGAGCCCCGCCGTGCTCACGCAACCCGCGAGGGAGGACAGCGCCAGGACCGCCACCACCACGACGGCGATCGCGAGGACGATCGG
>NZ_JBFHHB010000006.1:0-36184 GCF_041597215.1 Actinotalea sp. | reverse complement strand
GCTCTCTTCGCCGTCGCGAACCGCCCCGAGGTGGTCTCGTTGGCCGGCGGGATGCCGAACCTCGAGGGCCTCCCGCTCCAGGCCCTCGCAGAGCAGGCGCACGCCCTCGTCCTCCAGCGCGGCACCACAGCCCTGCAGTACGGCTCGGGCCAGGGAGACCAGACGCTGCGCGAGCAGATCCTCGACGTCATGCGGCTCGAAGGGATCGCGGCGCACCCGGACGACGTCGTCGTCACCACCGGTTCTCAACAAGGTCTCGACCTTGTGACCCGGATGTTCATCGATGCCGGCGACGTCATCGTCGCCGAAGCGCCGAGCTATGTCGGCGCCCTCGGTGTCTTCCGCGCCTATCAGGCGGACGTCGTCCACGTCCCGCTCGACGAGCACGGCCTCATCCCGGAGGCGCTCGAGGAGACCCTCACGCGCCTGCGCTCGCAGGGGCGGCGGGTGAAGCTCCTCTACACCGTGCCGAACTTCCACAACCCGGCAGGCGTGACCCTCAGCCTCGAGCGGCGACCCCGGATCCTGGAGATCGCGCAGCGGCACGGGGTCCTGGTCGTCGAGGACAACCCGTACGGGCTGCTCGGCTTCGACCAGGAGCCGATCCCCGCGATGCGCTCGCTCGACGACAGCGGAGTCATCTACCTCGGCTCGTTCTCGAAGACCTTCGCGCCGGGGTACCGCGTGGGATGGGCAGTGGCCCCGCACGGCATCCGCGAGAAGCTCGTCCTGGCGAGCGAGTCGGCGATCCTGTGCCCCTCGAACGCCTCGCAACTCGCCATCTCGATGTACCTGGCGAACCACGACTGGCACGGGCAGATCAAGGCCTTCCGCGAGATGTACCGGGAGCGTCGGGACGCGATGATCGACGCTCTCGCCGAGCATCTCCCCGAGGCCTCGTGGACCGTCCCTGGTGGCGGGTTCTACACGTGGGTCACCCTGCCGAAGGGTCTCGACGCCCAGGCCATGCTCCCCCGGGCGATCAGCAACCTGGTGGCCTACGTCTCCGGGACGGCCTTCTACGCCGACGGGCAGGGTGCGGACCACATGCGCCTGTCCTTCTGCTACCCGACACCCGACCGCATCCGCGAAGGGGTACGCCGGCTGTCCGGCGTGGTCAACGAGGAGCTCGCCATGATGCGGCTCTTCGGCACCGACGGACACCGCGAGGGTGAACCGGAGGACGGCATCGAGGACGCAGGGCCTGGCATCCCCTGACGGTCTGCGCGTGTTTCACGTGGAACCATCCGAGGGGCACAGCCCTTGGCTCGAACGGGCTGCCGCGGCGACGCACTGGTGCTCGGGTTGACCCCGACGCGCGTCGCACCGTCACCCCTCGTGTGGTGGCACTTCCCCGCGCGGTCGGCGCGTGAGCCGTCACGTCGGTTCAGGACCCGGCGCGTCGCCCCGTCACCCGTCGGGTGGTGGCACTTCCCCGCGCGGTCGGCGCGTGAGCCGTCACGTCGGCACGTGAAGCGTCACGTCATGGCCTTGCTCCGCGTGTCGGCGCTTGGCTGTGCCCGTCGGCAGGCGCCTCGGTGTGCTGCCGATCAGCGGAGCAGGCCCGGGTCCTCGGGGGAGAGGGTGCTGAGGATCCGGTTGAGGTCCTGGACGGAGGCGAACTCCACCGTGAGTCGTCCCTTGGTGCGCCCCAGCTGCACCTTCACCCTGGTGTCGAACCGGTCGGACAGCCGTGACGCGAGGTCGTCGAGCGCGGCGTTGCGGTCACCGGCACGCGGTCGGCGCACCACAGGCTTCGGGGCGTCACCGCCGAGGGTGACGATCTCCTCCGTCGCGCGGACCGACAGGCCCTCTGCGACGATCCGCTGCGCCAGCCGTTCCATCGCTCCTGCGTCCGGGAGTCCGAGCAGGGCACGGGCATGACCGGCCGAGAGGACCCCGGCCGCCACCCGTCGCTGCACCAGCGGGGGGAGCTTGAGCAGGCGAAGGGTGTTCGAGATCTGCGGACGCGAGCGGTGGATCCGCCGCGCCAGCTCTTCGTGCGTGCAGTCGAAGTCGTCGAGCAGCTGCTGGTAGGCCGCGGCCTCCTCGAGGGCGTTGAGCTGACTGCGATGCAGGTTCTCGAGAAGCGCGTCGCGGAGCAGGTCCTCGTCGTCCGTCTCCCGGACGATGGCGGGGATCACCGCAAGGCCGGCCTCCTGCGTGGCCCGCCAGCGTCGCTCCCCCATGATGAGCTCGTACTGGGCGGCGCCGGCCTCGTCCGAACCGCTTCGCCGGACGACCACCGGCTGCAGAACGCCGATCTCGCGGATCGAGTTCGTCAGCTCGAGGAGAGCCTCCTCGTCGAAGATGGTCCGTGGTTGACGAGGGTTGGGGATGATCGCGTCGACCGGGAGCTCCGCGAAGTGCGCGCCGGGGACCGGGAGGAGCTCCGTAGGAGCCTGACCGGTGCTCGTTCCACGTGAAACATCCGGCTCCGGCGCGGGCTCCGGTGAGCCGACTGCCGGGGGCTCCGTACCCGTTCCACGTGAAACGTCGGTGTCAGGAGTACGGGCGTCCGTCGCACTGCCGGTGGGGACCGCCTCTGTTTCACGTGAAACAGCGGCGCTCTCGTCCGTGCTCTCGTCCGTGCCCTCCGCCGCACCCTCCGTCGCGTGCACTGGGACCGGCGCCGACGTACCGGGGAAGAAGACGTCCACGGGGCGCTCCGCGCCCGAGCCGTTCGGGATCAGCGCGCCCAGTCCGCGGCCAAGACCGCGTCGCTTCTCGGCCATCAGGACTCCTTCTCGGACAGCGGAGCGCTGCCCCGCTCGGCGATCTCACGGGCCGCGGCCAGGTAGGCGAGCGCACCGGTCGATCCAGGGTCGTAGGTCATCACCGTCTGGCCGTAGCTCGGGGCCTCGGAGATCCTGACCGATCGAGGAACCGAGGTCCGCAGGGTCTGGTCCGGGAAGTGGCCCCTGACCTCGTCGGCGACCTGGTGCGCGAGATTGGTGCGCGCGTCGTACATCGTCAGCACGATGGTCGACACGTGCAGGCTCGGGTTCAGGTGGTTCTTGATGAGCTGCACGTTCTTCAGGAGCTGGCTGAGCCCCTCGAGCGCGTAGTACTCGCACTGGATCGGGATGAGGACCTCCCGAGCCGCCACGAATGCGTTGACGGTCAGCAGTCCGAGACTCGGCGGGCAGTCGATCAGGACGTAGTCGAAGCGCTCTCGACCCTCGGCCTCGCAGGCCTCCAGGTAGGCGTCGATCGCGATCCGCAGCCGGTTCTCCCGTGCCACCAGTGAGACGAGCTCGATCTCCGCCCCGGACAGGTCGATCGTGGCCGGAGCGCACCACAACCGGGGGATCGCGGAGCTCTGCTGCACCACCGCAGCGAGCTCCTCGTCCTCCACGAGCACCTCGTAGATGGACGGGGTCCCGCTGTGGTGCTCGATCCCGAGCGCCGTGGAGGCGTTGCCCTGCGGATCGTTGTCGATGACCAGCACGTTGAGGCCGGCCTGGGCGAGAGCAGCCGCCAGGTTGACGGTCGTGGTCGTCTTGCCGACGCCGCCCTTCTGGTTGGCGACCGTCAGGATGCGGGTCGACTGCGGACGCGGGAAGCGACGGCCCGCCAGGTCGATCCGTCTGCGCGCATCAGCCGCCAGCTGAGCAGCAAGAGGAGTGCTCTCGTCGGTGGCGGGGATGCTGTCGATCAACGCGGCGCGGCGCGCCTCGTCGGCGTCGCGTGTTCCACGTGAAACATGCTGCTCGAACTGCTGATCCACTGCGTCTCCCGTCATGACCGACCCATCCTGCCATTCCTCCGGGCACCGGAGCGCCGATCACCACCGATGAGCTCCGATCCGCGCGATCTCCCGGCCCGCAGCGGCTCCGCGATCAGGTCGGACACGCACCGGCGTCCCGCGGACCTGCAACGAACCCGCGTCGCCGGGTCCTGACGCGAGCGGACCACTCCCTCGCCCACCGGGGCAGGGGCATGACCCCGTCCCTGCACCCTGCCGGACCCAGGGACCCGTCGAGCCCTTCGCCCTGTGCACCACGCGCCCCGCCACTCCTTCCGCGCAGGCCCCGACCCTCGGCCGCGCGCCCTACGGTGTGCGCGGGCCCGAGGGGCGCTCGCCCGGGCCTCGCGGCCGCGAGCCCCGACCCCCGGTGCCCCGAGGTCCGTCTCCAGCAGAGGAGCTCCTGGAGCCGGCCCGACCCTCCGACGTGCTCGACCCAGGGGAGCGATCCGTCCGCTTCTCTGCGCCTCGACCCGGGACGGCACGGCTGGAGCTGCGCCCGGTTCGCCCGCCTCCCGTCGCCGGGGCGGCGACCGGGATCGAGGTGCGATGCACGCGCACCACGGTGGTGGGATCGACCTCCGGGACGGACGGGAGCTGGAGGACCTCCCCGGCGTCACCGCCGTACCGCGCCAGCTCTGCCGACGCGGCCGCGAGCTCGTCCCCGGCCTGACGGCCCTTGAGGGCGAGGAGCACGCCGCCCTGGACCAGGAGGGGGAGGGTCCAGCCCGCGAGCCTCGCCATCGGCGCGACGGCCCGAGCCGTCACCACATCGGCGTGGAGCGCACCTGTGACGTCCTCCGCCCGGCCGCGAAGGACCTCGACGTTGTCCAGCCCCACCAGCGCTGTGACGTGCTCGAGCCAGGCGACCCGCCGCTCCATCGGCTCCAGCAGGACGACCCGCATCCGCGGCCGCATCGCCGCGAGCACCACACCGGGAAGCCCGGCGCCCGAACCGACATCCACCAGGGTCCCCGTCTCCGGGAGGAGCGCCGCCACGGCTGCGGAGTTGAGCAGGTGACGCTCCCACAGCCGTGGGATCTCGCGCGGACCGAGCAGGCCACGGAGCACACCTTCGGCGGTCAGCGCCTCACCGAAGGCCGCGACCGCTGCATGCGCCTGACCGAGGAACGCGACGACCTGGGGATCCGCTGCGTCGACGCCCGGATCGCCCTCGTCCTCGCGATGATGTTCCACGTGAAACGTCAGGAGGGACGGACGACGACGTAGCGGGCGGGCTCCACACCCTCGCTGTCGCTCACCAGGCCCGCCTCGGCCACGGCGTCGTGCACCACCTTGCGCTCGAACGGGTTCATCGGCTCGAGGGAGACGGGCTCACCGGACTCCTGGACCTGCGCGATCGCCGACCGCGCGACGGCGGTCAGCTCGGTCCGACGCTGGGCCCGGAAGCCACCGATGTCGAGCATCAGCCGGCTGCGCTCGCCCGTCCTCGCCTGCACGGCCAAGCGGGTCAACTCCTGGATCGCGTCGAGCACCTCGCCGTCCTTGCCGACGAGCCGGCGCAAGGAACGCACCGAACCCTCCTCGGCCACGATCGCGAGCGAGGCACGCCCGTGGTCGATGTCGATGTCGATGTCACCGTCGAGATCGGCGATGTCGAGGAGTTCCTCGAGGTAGTCGGCTGCGACGTCGCCCTCCTCCTCGAGCTTGCTCGTGTGGGACGTCTGCGCGTCCGGAGCCGGGGTCTGCGCGCTCATCGGGTCCTCCTGGTCGTGCGGCGCACGGCCGCAGTGTCTGTCGAAGTCTGTGGGCGATCCGAGGATCTGGTCGGTCGTCGGCCTGGTCAGTCGTCGGCCTGCTCGGGCGTCGCCGTCTCGTCGGGGGCATCGCGCTCCGGCTTGGGGCGCGGCTTCCGTGCGGGCTTGTCGTCGCCGGGAGCCCCGGCCGAACGCGGACGTCGCCCGGTCCCGGTGGGTCCGCCCTCGGACCCGTCAGCGGGACGCCGGCGCTTGCGGGGAGCGCCCGCGCCGTCGGAGGTGGGCTCGATGGCCGGCTTGGCTGCCGGTCGCGGCCGAGCGGGGGTCGTACCGGTCGATGCCCCGGCAGATGCCGAGCCCTGCTCGCTGGGACGCCGGCGCGGCTTGCGCGCGGGCGCGTTCTCGCCGGACGCCGGGCGGGGCGTCGAGCGCTGAGCCCCACCGGTCCGCTTCGCCGCGGAGCCGCTCTCCGTGTCGGGGCCCGGAGCCTCGTCCGCGGTCGTGTCGCCGACAGGTCGCTGCACGGGACGGTCACGGTCCTTGCGCTTGGGCTGCTGACGCTGGCCGCGAGGCTTCTCCTCGATCGCCGGCTTCTCCTCCTCCAGGACGATCCCCTTCGCCGCGGCCTTGCGGGCCCGCCGCTCCTTGAGCTCGCGCTCGGCGGCGGAGCCGGGAGTCGGGTTGCGTCGGATGACGTAGAACTGCTGGCCCATCGACCAGAGGTTCGTCGTCGTCCAGTAGATGAGGACACCGATCGGGAAGTTGACGCCCGAGAAGGCGAACACGAGCGGCAGGACGTACAGGAGCATCTTCTGCTGCTGCGCCATCGGTCCCGTGAGGGCCGAGGCCGGCATGTTCTTCTGGGTCAGCTGCCGCTGCGTGGTGAAGGTCGTCAGGGACATGAGGACGATGAGGACGACGGTGACCGCGCGGGTCGCACTCGTCGCGTTCGCCTCGAGGAAGTACGAGGAGATCGGTGCACCGAAGAGCGTGGCGTCCGTCGCCTGGCGCGCGAGGTCCTGGGTCAGGACCCCGATGCTCTCCTTGGCGTAGGTGCCGTCGGCCACCGCAGGAAGGTTGTAGAGCACGCGGAACAGCGCGAAGAAGATCGGTGACTGCGCGAGGATCGGCAGGCACGAGGAGAACGGGTTCGTGCCGTGCTTGGAGTAGAGCGCCATCGTCTCCCGGCTCATCGCCTCACGCGACGCCGGGTCCGTCTTGCCCTTGTACTTCTTCTGGATCGCCTGCAGCTCGGGGGAGAGCATCTGCATCGCCCGAGAGGCGTTGATCTGTCGCACGAAGAGCGGGATGAGCAGGATCCGGATGACCACCACGAGCCCGACGATCGACAGCGCCCAGGCGAGTCCTGACTCGGGGTCGATACCGAGGGGCTCGGCCAACGAGTGGAACGTGACCATGATCCAGGCCACGGCCAGCTTGATGGGCCACAGCAGGGTGTCGAACCAACTCATCGCGTGGAGCTCCTCGCTCGCTCGGCGTGCAGATGGGGTGCGGACGCGTCATCGCGTGCAGGTGGGACGTCGTCGATCCCGCCAGGGGTCCAGGGGTGGCATCGCCCGAGCCGCCGCAATGCCAGCCAGCCGCCACGGAACGCCCCATGGCGTTCGACGGCGATCAGGGCGTACTGCGAGCAGCTCGGGTAGAACCGGCACGACGGCGGTGTCATCGGGGAGATCACGAGCTGGTAGCCCCGCACGAGGACGATCAGGGCCCGACGAGGCGCACGGCGCAGGAGATCGAGCACCGTCATCACGAACGACCCGTCCGGCGCTCACCCAGACGACGCTCGACGGTCGCCAGGGCGGACCGGAGGTCGGACCCGAGGGTCGAGTAGTCGGCAGAGGCCGAGGGGGGCAAGGCACGCACGACGACGTCGGCCCCACGGGGGAGCAGGTCGCGCATCTCCATCACCAACCCTCGAAGCCGTCGACGCACGGTGTTGCGGACCACGGCACCGCCGACGGCCTTCGACACCACGAGCCCGACATGGGCCTCGTGCGCCGACTCCTCACCGCCTGGCCCGCTCTCGCGAGGTCGGCAGTGCACGACGACGGTCGTCCGTCCCGCTCGCACACCGCCTCGGATCGTCAGCGGGAAGTCACCCGATCGACGCATCCGGAGCGGTGCAGGAAGCACAGGTCAGGCGGAGAGCTCCGCGCGGCCCTTGCGCCGGCGGGCGGCGAGGATCGCGCGTCCGGCGCGCGTCCGCATACGCAGCCGGAAGCCGTGGGTCTTGGCACGGCGCCGGTTGTTCGGCTGGAAGGTGCGCTTGGACACAGATACTCCACAGGTTGATCAGGTCACCGCCGGGCGGCGGAAGCTGGAGATTCTCGACGGACCGCTTGCGCGACCCGGGTCGGCCGGTTCGGAGATGATCCGATCGACCTGCGGGCACGCGGCATGAGCCGCCAAGAACGGCTGTGTCACGGTACGCGGCCACGGGCGTCTGGTCAAACCCTCGGAAGTCACCCGCCGATCGGCAGCACAGACCATGCGGAACCCCCTATCATCGCTGACACCGAACCGAAGGGCTGGGCGACACGCCGGGGTCGAGGGGAACAGGATCGGCGCCACCAGGGGAATGTCCCTCTCGTGGCCGACGGTCATCCCTCGCACCCCCTTCCCACAACCTGTGGACAAACGTGTGGACCACGACGAGCGCGTGACAGACTCCGGGGCGCGCAAGGGTGGACCGACGGAAACAGGAGAACCGGTGGCAGCACAGGACGACCAGGTCGACGTCACCTGGGGCCGTGCCATCGACCTCATCGCGAACGACCCTGCGACGACACCCCAGCAGCTGGCCTTCCTCCGGCTCGCCCGCCCCCTCGGTGTGCTCGACGGCACCGTCCTGGTCGCGGTCGCCAACGACTTCACCAAGGAGTTCCTCGAGGTGCGGCTGCGCACCTCGATCTCCGCTGCGCTGGTGACGGCCTTCGGGGCCGACACCCGCTTCGCCGTCACGGTCGACCCCTCCCTCGACGACGCCGACACCCGACCGATCGCGCCGTCGAACGGAGCGACGGCCGGCGAGCGGGGTGGGACCCCCTCGGCCCTCGACGGCGAGCGGATGCCGCGGCCGGCCGGGGAACGCTTCCAGGACGCGGACGTCGACCGGATGCACGACGGTCGCTCCTACGACGAGCGCTCGCAGGGCAGGACCCCTGACCTGCGTCCGCCGAGCGAACCGTCCCGGCTGCACGAGAAGTACCTCTTCGACACCTTCGTCATCGGTTCGTCGAACCGCTTCGCGCATGCCGCTGCCGTCGCGGTCGCCGAGGCGCCGGCCAAGGCCTACAACCCGTTGTTCATCTACGGGGACTCGGGTCTCGGCAAGACGCACCTGCTGCACGCGATCGGTCACTACGCGATGAGCCTGTACCCCGGGTTGCGGGTGCGGTACGTGAACTCCGAGGAGTTCACCAACGACTTCATCAACTCGATCGGTGAGGGCAAGGCCGGCGCCTTCCAGCGCCGTTACCGCGAGATGGACATCCTCCTCGTCGACGACATCCAGTTCCTGCAGGGCAAGGAACAGACGATGGAAGAGTTCTTCCACACGTTCAACACCCTGCACAACGCGAACAAGCAGGTCGTCATCACCTCGGACGTCCCGCCCAAGCTGCTCAACGGCTTCGAGGACCGGATGCGCTCCCGCTTCGAGTGGGGCCTGATCACCGACGTCCAGCCGCCCGACCTCGAGACCCGCATCGCGATCCTGCGCAAGAAGGCGGGGAACGCGAACCTCTCGGCACCCGACGACGTCCTGTCCTACATCGCCTCGAAGATCTCGACCAACATCCGCGAGCTCGAGGGCGCGCTGATCCGGGTCACCGCCTTCGCGAGCCTCAACCGGCAGCCGGTCGACCTCGCCCTGGCCGAGATCGTCCTCAAGGACCTCATCACCGACCAGGACACCGCCGAGATCACCGCGGCCGCGATCATCGCCCAGACCGCCAACTACTTCGGGCTGAGCATCGACGACCTGTGCGGGTCGTCACGCTCCCGCGTGCTGGTCACCGCACGACAGATCGCCATGTACCTGTGCCGCGAGCTGACCGACATGAGCCTGCCCAAGATCGGTCAGCAGTTCGGCGGTCGCGACCACACGACCGTCATGCACGCGAACCGCAAGATCCGCGAGCTCATGGCCGAGCGACGCTCGATCTACAACCAGGTCACCGAGCTGACGAGCCGGATCAAGCAGCAGCACCGCGGCTGACCCTCCTGCGCGTCAGGGATCGTGTGACCTCCGTCACCTCACAACCCGTCCGCGCACGTCCGCGCGCGCTCATCCGGTGAGCACAAGTTGTAGGACGACTGTTCACACCTGTGGACATCCCTGTGGAGAGCGGTGGACGACGCGCCAGCGGGCTGTGTACGACACACGACGCACCCGTGGACGCCCCGTGGACGAATGACAACCATCCACCGAGGACCGGTGCTGTCGACAGATCCGTGGACAGCACCGTCCCCATCGCGAACGACATGCTGACCTGCAGGAACGAGCACCGTCCACAGAATCCACACCACCGATGATGACGATGACTCTTGTTCTTCCCGGAGATCCCGAGCACCGTCATGAGGCCCGGTGACGTTTCCCGGGGCCGGCCGGAGACCGACCCCCGTCCGGAGCAGTGCGGCTCCTCGTGACGAACCCCCGTCTGCCGTAGGGTTCTGCTGGACCACTGGGCCCCAGGTGCGCGCGCATCCGGCAACTGAGGCAGGGCGAAGGGACAGACGATGAAGTTCAGGGTCGAGCGGGACGTGCTCGCCGAGGCGGTCACCTGGACCGCGAGGTCCTTGCCGACCCGTCCTCCCGTTCCTGTGCTCGCCGGCGTGCGTCTCGAGGCCGACTCCTCCGGTGTCGTCCAGCTCTCCAGCTTCGACTACGAGGTCTCCGCGCGCTCCGAGATCGCGGCGGATGTCAGCGAACCGGGCACCGTGCTGGTCTCCGGGCGTCTCCTGGCGGAGATCGCCCGCGCCCTTCCCGCCAAGCCCGTCGACCTGGCGCTCGACGGCACCCGGGTCGTCGTCACCTGCGGTGCCAGCCGGTTCACGCTCCTGACCATGCCGGTCGAGGAGTACCCCGCCCTTCCCGCCATGCCGGCCGAGGTCGGCGTCGTGCGCGGCGACGAGCTCACCGAGGCCGTCGCCCAGGTCACCGTCGCGGCCAGCCGCGACGACACCCTTCCGCTGCTCACCGGTGTGCGGATGGAGATCGAGGGCGATCTCATCACCCTGCTCGCCACCGACCGCTACCGGCTCGCGCTGCGCACCCTGCCGTGGACCCCTGCCACCCCTGGCCTGTCGGCCGTCGCCCTCGTGCGGGCCCGGACCCTGTCCGATGCCGCCAAGTCCCTCGGTGGCTCGGACCAGGTGACCGTCGCGCTCGCCACGGGCACGGGGGTCGACCTCATCGGCTTCGAGGCCGGGGGCCGGCACACCACCTCGCTCCTGGTCGACGGCGACTACCCGCCCGTGCGGCGGCTCTTCCCCGAGGAGAGCCCGATCCACGCGGTGGTCGCGAAGGCCGCGCTCATCGAGGCCGCCAAGCGCGTGTCCCTCGTCGCCGAGCGCAACACCCCGATCCGGCTGGCGTTCAGCGCGGGCCAGGTCGTCCTGGACGCCGGTCAGGGCGACGACGCCCAGGCGTCCGAGGCACTCGAGGCCTCGTTGACCGGTGAGGACATCACCGTGGCGTTCAACCCGCAGTACCTGCTCGACGGCCTGGGTGCGCTGAGCACCGACTTCGTGCGGATGGCCTTCACCCACCCCAACAAGCCGGTCGAGTTCACCGGTCAGGGCAGCCTCGAGGGCGAGGACGACAGGTCCTACCGCTACCTGCTCGTGCCGATCCGCTTTGCGAGCTGAGATGCACCTCGGCCTGGTCGGCCTGGGCCGGATGGGTGCGAACATGCGCACCCGCCTCCGCGGGGCCGGGATCGCCGTGACCGGGTACGACCGTGACCCCTCGGTCTCGGACGTCGCCTCCCTCGGCGAGCTCGTCGCGGAGCTGCCGGCCGGTCGCCGCGTCGTGTGGGTCATGGTGCCCTCGGGAGCCCCGACCCGGAGCGTCGTCGCCGAGCTCAGCGAGCTGCTCGCTGCGGGCGACGTCGTCGTCGACGGCGGCAACTCGCACTACAAGGACGACGCCGAGCACGCGGCCATGCTCGCCCGGCAGGGGATCGGCTACCTGGACGTCGGTGTCTCCGGCGGGGTCTGGGGTCTGGCGAACGGCTACGGGCTGATGGCCGGGGGCGCGCAGGACGACGTCGCCGCCGTCATGCCCGTCTTCGACGCCCTGCGGCCGGCGGGTGAGCGGGCCGACAGCTTCGTGCACGCCGGACCCGTCGGTGCCGGGCACTACGCGAAGATGGTGCACAACGGCATCGAGTACGGCCTCATGCAGGCCTACGCCGAGGGCTTCGAGCTCCTCGAGGCGCAGGACCTGGTCACCGATGTGCCCGGCACCCTGCGTGCCTGGACCCAGGGAACCGTCGTGCGCTCCTGGCTGCTCGACCTGCTGGTCGCAGCCCTCGACCAGGATCCCTCCCTCGGCGAGATCAGCGACTGGGTCGAGGACTCGGGCGAGGGGCGGTGGACGGTCGACGAGGCGATCGACCTCGCCGTCCCGCTCCCGGTGATCTCCGCAGCGCTCTTCGCCCGCTTCGCCTCGCGGCAGGGCGCCTCCCCTGCGATGAAGGCGGTCGCGGCACTGCGGCAGCAGTTCGGTGGTCACGCGGTCCGACCGGCACCGACCGAGCAGTGACGTGCACGTCGCGAAGCTCTCGCTGACCGACTTCCGCTCGTGGAGCCAGGTCGACCTCGACCTGGAGCCAGGGGTCACGGCACTGGTCGGTCCGAACGGCCAGGGGAAGACCAACCTCGTCGAGGCCGTGGGCTACGTGGCCACCCTCGGGAGCCATCGTGTCTCGAGCGACGCCGCCCTCGTCCGCGCGGGTGCCGAGCGCGCCGTGGTGCGACTGCGGGCCGTGCGCGGTGACCGGCAGACCCTCGTCGAGCTCGAGCTCAACCCCGGCCGCGCCAACCGTGCCCAGGTCAACCGGTCGCCGGTGCGTCGAGCGAGGGACGTGCTCGGGATCCTGCGCACCGTCCTGTTCGCGCCCGAGGACCTCGCGCTGGTCAAGGGGGACCCGGACGGGCGGCGTCGGTTCCTCGACGAGCTGACCGTCCAGATGTCCCCGCGGATGGCAGGGGTGCTCGCCGACCAGGACCGGGTCCTGCGGCAACGCGGTGCCCTGCTCAAGAGCGCCGGGGGTGCGCGCCGCGGTCGCGGCGAGCTCGACCTGCGCACGCTCGACGTGTGGGACGCACGGCTCGCCGAGATCGGCGCCCAGGTGCTGCTCCAGCGGATCGCCCTGGTCGAGGAGCTCCGCCCTCATGTGGCGCATGCCTACCAGCAGGTCAGCGACGGTCAGGGCGAGGCGGTCCTCGGGTACCGCTCCTCGCTGGAGGAGTCGGCGGCCGCCGGCACCGACGGACCTGTCGGACGACCGGGACCGGCGGGCACCACCGGCGTCCCGCACCTCGGGGCGACCGTCGAGCTGCTGGAGGCACAGCTGCTCGAGGCGATGAGTCGCCTGCGCGCGAAGGAGATCGACCGCGGGGTGAACCTCGTCGGCCCGCATCGTGACGACCTCGTCCTCACGCTCGCCGGACTGCCGGCCAAGGGTTACGCCAGCCACGGGGAGTCCTGGTCCTTCGCGCTCGCCCTTCGTCTCGGCTCCTTCCAGCTGCTCACCCACGGCTCCTCCGGCACCGGACCGGCAGAGGGCTATGCCGGCTGGGAGGAGGGCAGTGAGCCGGTCCTCGTGCTGGACGACGTCTTCGCCGAGCTCGACACCCGTCGTCGCGGACGGCTCGCCGCGCTCGTCGCGGGGGCCGAGCAGGTGCTCCTGACGGCCGCCGTGCCCGAGGACGTCCCGGAACAGCTCGAGGGCGCCAGGATCGACGTCTTCGGCGGTCAGGTGAGCCGTGTCCGATGAGGTGGTCCGCCGGGTACCCGGTGAGGACGAGGCACCGGTCGATCCGCGCCCGGTCGCTCAGCGGCTCGGCCTGACCCCGGCCTCCGAGGTGGCCCGTGCGGGGCTGGAACGCGCCAAGGCTGCGGCGCGGAGCAAGGGCCTGCGTCCCGGCAGTCCCGGCACCTCGCGTCGCGGGCCCGAACCCGAGCAGCGTTCCGGTGCGCGCAGGGACGGTCGCGACCCGGCGCTCGTCGGCGACGCGCTCGCCCGGCTCGCGGCCGAGAGGGGATGGTCGACCGAGCTCTCCGTCGGCGGGGTGATCGGCCGCTGGCGCGAGGTCGTCGGGGACCGGATCGCCGACCACTGCGTGCCGGAGACCTTCGAGGCCGGGGTCCTGGTGCTGCGGGCCGACTCCACCTCGTGGGCCGTCAACCTGGGCCATCTGCGCTCCGAGCTGCTCTCCCGGCTCGCGGCCGAGCTGGGGCCCGATGTGGTGCAGGAGCTGAAGGTCCTCGGGCCCGCGGGTCCACGGTGGACCAAGGGTCCGCGGAGCGTGCCGGGCCGTGGTCCGCGGGACACCTACGGATAGCGCGGTGGCCGACGGCCGTCGGAGCCTCTGAGAGCCCCTGACGGCCAGGCCGTGACCACCCGGTGACGCCCGGTTCTCGTGAACGCGCCACATCCGTGCACAGCGGCCTGTGGGGCGGTTCTACCGGTAGACTCAGCAGGTACATCCGGGTACTCGCGCCGCGGCGGGCCGGTCGCCGTGAGCGCCCAGCCTGCCTGCCCGCCGCCCGATCGTGCCCGACCTGCCGGACGTCCGCGTCCGGTCGCCGCACCGTGAGGAGCACCACCGCCCGTGGCTGACCAGAGTCCTGCCGTGCCCGAGAACCCCGAGGCGATCCAGCAGCCGGCAGTCACCCCGGACGGGCGGCCCGCCTACGACGCGAGCGCGATCACCGTGCTCGAGGGCCTCGAGGCGGTGCGCAAGCGTCCCGGGATGTACATCGGTTCCACCGGTCCGCGCGGTCTGCACCACCTCGTCTACGAGGTCGTCGACAACTCCGTCGACGAGGCGCTGGCCGGCTACTGCGACCACATCGAGGTCACCCTGCTCGCCGACGGCGGCGTGCGCGTGGTCGACAACGGTCGAGGCATCCCGGTGGACATCGTGGAGAGCGAGGGCAAGCCGGCCGTCGAGGTCGTGCTCACCGTGCTGCACGCCGGCGGGAAGTTCGGCGGTGCGGGCTACGCCGTCTCCGGTGGTCTGCACGGCGTCGGCGTCTCCGTGGTCAACGCGCTGTCCCACCGCCTGAGCGTCGAGGTGCACCGCAAGGGCAGCATCTGGACCCAGGACTACCGCGACGGCATCCCCCAGGCCCCGCTCGCCGAGCTCGGCGCGACCGATCACACCGGGACCACCGTCACCTTCTGGCCCAACGACGTGATCTTCGAGACGACCGACTTCGACTTCGAGACGCTGCGCGCACGCTTCCAGCAGATGGCCTTCCTCAACAAGGGCCTGCAGATCTCGCTCACCGACGAGCGCGTCGAGGAGGTCGACACCGAGGACGAGGTGACGGTCCACGAGGAGGAGCCGGCCGCTCCGGAGTCGTCCAAGCGCACCGTGACCTATCGCTACGACGGTGGTCTGATCGACTACGTCAAGCACCTCAACGGCGCGAAGAAGGTCGAGCTGGTCCACCCCGAGGTCATCGACTTCGAGGCGGAGGACACCGAGCGCCGCATCTCCGTCGAGATCGCGCTGCAGTGGACCTCCGCCTACTCGGAGTCCGTGCACACCTACGCCAACACCATCTCGACCACCGAGGGTGGGACGCACGAGGAGGGCTTCCGGGCGGCGATGACCGGGTTGATCAACCGGTACGCCAAGGAGAAGAACCTCCTCAAGGAGAAGGACGAGAACCTCACGGGTGACGACATCCGCGAGGGCCTGACGGCCGTCATCTCGATCAAGCTCGGCGAGCCCCAGTTCGAGGGCCAGACCAAGACCAAGCTCGGCAACACCGAGGCGAAGACCTTCGTCCAGCGCGTCGTCAACGAGCAGCTCGGCGACTGGCTCGACGCGCACCCCGGCGAGGCGCGCGACGTCATCCGCAAGTCCATCCAGGCCTCTGCGGCCCGGATGGCCGCACGCAAGGCTCGCGAGGCGACCCGGCGCAAGGGTCTGCTGGAGTCCGGCGGTATGCCGGGCAAGCTGCGCGACTGCCAGTCGAACAACCCCGTCGAGTGCGAGGTGTTCATCGTCGAGGGTGACTCGGCCGGCGGCTCGGCCGTCCGCGGCCGCAACCCGCGGACCCAGGCGATCCTGCCGATCCGCGGGAAGATCCTCAACGTCGAGCGCGCTCGTCTCGACCGTGCCCTGGGCAACCAGGAGGTCCAGGCCCTCATCACGGCCTTCGGGACGGGGATCGGCGAGGACTTCGACATCGAGAAGCTCCGCTATCACAAGATCGTCCTGATGGCCGATGCCGACGTCGACGGCCAGCACATCGCGACCCTGCTGCTGACCCTGCTCTTCCGGTACATGCGCCCCCTCATCGAGCAGGGTCACGTCTACCTCGCGCAGCCGCCGCTGTACCGGCTGAAGTGGAGCAACTCCGCGCACGAGTACGTGTACTCCGACCGGGAGCGCGATGCCTTCCTCGCCGCAGGCCAGGCGAGCGGGAAGCGCATCCCCAAGGAGAACGGGATCCAGCGCTACAAGGGCCTCGGCGAGATGGACTACTCCGAGCTGTGGGACACCACGATGGACCCGGCCCAGCGCACGTTGCTCCAGGTGACCCTGGATGACGCCGCAGCGGCGGACGAGATCTTCGCGATCCTCATGGGCGAGGACGTCGAGTCGCGACGCAACTTCATCCAGCGCAATGCCAAGGACGTGCGCTTCCTCGACATCTGAGGAGGCATGTCGGGCCTGCGGCCCTCCCCTGCACCACTGAGCACGGCACAGACGAAAGACGAGGTACACGGTGAGCGAGCAGACTCCCCCCGACGCCGGCCTGCCGGCGGAGCTCGAGGAGGTCCTCCACGACCGGGTGAGCTCGGTGGACCTGCAGCTGGAGATGCAGCGGTCCTACCTGGACTACGCGATGAGCGTCATCGTCGGCCGCGCCCTGCCGGACGTCCGCGACGGTCTCAAGCCCGTCCACCGCCGTGTCCTCTACGCCATGTACGACGGTGGCTACCGTCCGGACCGTCAGTTCTCCAAGTGCAGCCGCGTCGTCGGCGACGTCATGGGCAAGTACCACCCGCACGGCGACTCGGCGATCTACGACGCCCTGGTGCGCCTCGTGCAGGACTGGTCGCTGCGCTACCCGCTCGTCGCCGGCCAGGGCAACTTCGGCTCCCCCGGCAACGACCCGGCTGCCGCCCCGCGGTACACCGAGTGCAAGATGGCGCCGATCGCCATGGAGATGGTGCGCGACATCGACGAGGAGACCGTCGACTTCCGCGACAACTACGACGGGCGCACCCAGGAGCCGGCGGTGCTTCCGGCCCGCTTCCCGAACCTGCTGGTCAACGGCAGCGCAGGAATCGCCGTCGGCATGGCGACGAACATCCCGCCGCACAACCTGCGCGAGGTCGCCGCCGGGGTGCGCTGGCACCTGGAGAACCCCGAGGCGTCCAAGGAGGAGCTGCTCGAGGCCCTCGTCGAGCGGATCCCCGGACCGGACTTCCCCACCGGCGCGACGATCCTCGGTCGCCGAGGGATCGAGGACGCCTACCGGACCGGCCGCGGCTCGATCACCATGCGCGCCGTCGTCACGGTCGAGGAGATCCACAACCGGATCTGCCTCGTCGTCACCGAGCTGCCCTACCAGGTCAACCCGGACAACGTCGCGGCGAAGATCGCGGACCTCGTCAAGGAGGGCCGCATCCAGGGGATCGCCGACATCCGCGACGAGACCTCCGGTCGCACCGGGCAGCGCCTGGTCATCGTGCTCAAGCGTGACGCGGTCGCAAAGGTCGTCCTCAACAACCTCTACAAGCACACCCAGCTCCAGGAGACCTTCGGCGCGAACATGCTCGCGCTGGTCGACGACGTCCCGCGCACGCTGAGCATCGACGCGTTCGTCCGGCACTGGGTCACCCACCAGCTCGACGTCATCGTGCGACGCACGACGTACCGGCTGCGTGAGGCCCAGGAACGCGCCCACATCCTGCGCGGCTACCTCAAGGCACTCGACCTGCTCGACGAGGTCATCGCCCTGATCCGCCGCTCCCCCGACGTGGACGAGGCACGTGCCGGCCTGATGTCCCTGCTCGAGGTCGACGAGGTCCAGGCGACGGCGATCCTCAACCTCCAGCTGCGACGCCTCGCCGCCCTGGAGCGCCAGCGGATCACGGACGACTACGACGGCCTCATGGTCAAGATCGCGGACTACGAGGACATCCTCGCCACCCCGCAGCGTCAGCGGGACATCGTCCGGGTCGAGATGGACGAGATCGTCGACCGTTACGGCGACGAGCGCCGCACGACGATCCTGCCCTTCGACGGCGAGGTCTCGATGGAGGACCTCATCGCCGAGGAGGAGATCGTCGTGACGATCACCCGCGGCGGCTACGCCAAGCGCACCCGCAGCGACCAGTACCGCGTGCAGAAGCGTGGCGGCAAGGGCGTCAAGGGCGCGCAGCTGCGGGCGGACGACGTGGTCGAGCACTTCGGGGTGACCACCACGCACCACTGGCTGCTGTTCTTCACGAACCTCGGTCGGGTCTACCGCGCCAAGGCCTACGAGCTGCCCGAGGGAAGCCGCGACTCCAAGGGCCAGCACGTGGCGAACCTGCTCGCCTTCCAGCCGGGTGAGCAGATCGCCAAGGTGCTCGACCTGCGGGACTACGACCAGGCCGAGTACCTGGTGCTGGCGACGCGTCGCGGCCTGGTGAAGAAGACGCGACTGGCGGAGTACGACTCCAACCGGTCCGGCGGGCTCATCGCGATCAACCTCCGCGAGGACGAGGAGGGCCGGTCGGACGAGCTCGTCTCGGCCGCCCTCGTCGACGAGGACTCCGAGCTCCTCCTCGTCTCCCGCAAGGGCCAGGCGGTCCGCTTCGAGGCGACGGCCGAGCAGCTGCGACCGATGGGACGCGCGACCTCCGGGGTCACCGGGATGCGGTTCCGCGAGGGCGACGAGCTGCTCGCCATGGACGTCATCTCCCCCGAGTCCTTCCTGGTCACCGTCACCGACGGGGGGACGGCCAAGCGCTCGGACATGCACCGGGTCAACTCCGACGGCAACCTCGAGTACCGCCGCACGAATCGTGGTGGCCTCGGTGTGCGGGCCGCCCGTCTTCCGGACGACAGGGGCGGCCTGGTCGGCGCCCTCATGGCGGGACCGGGCGACGAGATCCTCGTCGTCATGGAGCGCGGGAAGGTCGTGCGTTCGGTGGTCGACGAGATCCCCGTCCACGGCCGTGACGCGACCGGGGTGATCCTCGCCAAGCCCGACAGCGGGGACCGCATCCTCGCGGTGGCCCGCAACGTCGAGCGCACGCTCGCCGGGGATGCGGCTACCGTGGACCCCGAGCAGACCGACGAGACCGAGGCCGAGACCGAGGCCGGTGTCACGGTCGAGAGCGGTGTCGCCACCCCGACCGCGACCGAGGGAGAGCAGTGAGCGAGCAGAAGCCACCGTCGATCGCGCCGAGCGGCAGCACCCCTGGCCGGGTGACTCCGCCGGCAGCAGCAGAGGGCACCGCATCCGGCCGTGCGACGTTCACCCCCGACGAGCCGATCGGTGTGGTCCCGGTCACGGGTGCAGCCGGCTCCGCGCCGGAGAGCCCGGCCGCCGGGAAGGACCGCCCCGCACCGGCTCCCCGACCGGCCTCGCGGCCCTCCGTCGAGACCGTCGACGACGACGGCGCTCCGCGCCGGGTGCGGCTCGCGATCGCCCGGGTGGACCCGTGGTCGGTCATGAAGCTCTCGTTCCTCCTGGCCGTCGCCGCGGGGATCATGCTCGTCGTCGCTGCCGCGGTGGTCTGGCAGACCCTGGACGGTCTCAACGTGTTCACGAACGTCAACGACATGATCGTGACCCTCGGAGGTGACGAGAAGTACGCGATCCTCGATGCCGTGTCCTTCCGTCGGACGGTCTCGCTCGCGACGGTCATCGGCGTGGTCGACATCGTCCTGCTGACGGCGCTGGCCACGCTCGGCGCCTTCCTGTACAACATCGTCGCCGCCCTCGTGGGGGGTCTGCACCTCACCCTCACCGACGACTGAGCCGCGCGGGGGACGACGACCCGAGTTGGGGAGGACCCGCCCCCTGCTGTAGTCTCATCCGGCGCCGTGTCGACGGATGCACGGGCCTATAGCTCAGACGGTTAGAGCGCTTCCCTGATAAGGAAGAGGTCAGAGGTTCAAGTCCTCTTAGGCCCACTCCCACTCCCAGTCGGAGGACGGATGAAGAAGTTCCTCATCGCACTGCTCGTTCTCGGGGCGGGGTACGCCGCATGGCGCACCTACGCCGAGGACCACGACGAGCGGGATCTGTGGCGCGAGGTCACCGACGAGGTGCACTGAGACGGACGCAGTGATCCGCCGGAGCTGAGAGCACAACGCCCCGTCCGGGGCATCGGGGCCATGGCGCAATTGGTAGCGCACCTGCTTTGCAAGCAGGGGGTTAGGGGTTCGAGTCCCCTTGGCTCCACCCAGACGACCGACCCATCGGGCGCACCCGTTCCCGGCCGCGCCCGGGCCGGAGCCCGGGCGCAGCCGGTTCGTCAGTCCTGAGGCTTCACGCCTTCCTCCGTCACCGCGTCCGCAGCACCGGCGTCCTCCGCGCCCGCCTCCGGGGCATCCGTGCCGCCCTCGACGGCACCACGGCGCTTGGGAGCGGCCTTCCGGGCCTTCTCCGTGGCCTCCCTCGTCACCTCGGCGGCACGCGCCGACGCCTTCTCGGTGGCCTCCTTGGCCCGCTCCGCGGCCCGCTCGGCCGCCTCGCGCGCCTTCTCAGTCGTCTCGCGGGTCTTGGCGACGGCTTCGCCCGCGACCTCGCCGACGACCTCCGCCGCGTCCTCCAGCTCGTGCTTCATGTCGCTGACCACTCCGGTGAGCTCCTCGCGGGCCTCTGCGGCGCGGTGCTTGAAGCGGTCCCCGGCGTCGACCGGCTCCCAGGGCTCCTCGGCCCACGGGTCGGTCGTCGGCCGGCTGCTGCGCCAGGCGACGAAGGCTCCCCAGGCGGCCGCCACACCGGTGATCGTCCAGAAGACGGCGGCTCCCTTGTGCGACTTCTTCGGTGCCGGCGTCGAGACGACGTGGCCGAGGGCCAGGTCCGCGGAGTCGCGCACGCGATCGGCGCTCTCGGCGGCAGCGGTGACGGCCGTCGTGACGGCGGCGGTGACCTTGGGCAGGACCTCGTCGACGAACCGGTCGTGTGCGGAGTCGACGAGCGGAGCGGCGACCTCGCTCGCACGCTCCACGGCCCGCTCGACCACGGGAGTCGCTCGCTCGCTGGCCTCGCGGATGGCCTTCTCCACGAGGGGTGTCGCCCACTCGACGGCTGCCTCGACCTTGGGGCTCGCCCACTCGGCGGCGTGCGCCGCGGCCTCCTTGGCGCGAGGCGTGGCCCACTCGGCCGCTGCCTCGACCCTCGGCGCCGCCCATTCCGCGGCATGACCGGCCGCTTCCTTGGCGCGGGGCCCGGCCCATTCGGCTGCGTGCGCGGCGGCCTCCTTGGCGCGGGGCGTGGCCCACTCGGCTGCTGCCTCGACCTTGGGGCTCGCCCATTCGGCGGCGTGCGCGGCGGCCTCCTTGGCGCGAGGCGTCGCCCATTCGGCGGCATCCTTGGCGCGTGGAGCGGCCCATCCGGCGGCCTGTCGGGCCGCCTCCCTCGCGTGCTGCGCGGCGTCCGCGAGCGCCGCACCGACCTCCGCGGCCTGGCTCTTGAGCCGCTCGGCGTCGAGGGACTCGGGTGCGGGACGGCGGACACGGTCGAACATGGTCGACTCCCCAGGTCAGCGGACATCGGTCGGACCGGACGGTCCGTGCTCCATGCTGCCACCGATGCCTTCCCGCTGCCGGACCTGCGTCGGCCCGTCGTGCGAGGATGAGGGCATGTTCGCGACTCTTCACACCACTGCCGGTGACATCCGCATCGAGCTCCTTCCGAACCATGCACCCAAGACGGTGCGCAACTTCGTCGGCCTTGCCACGGGCACCCAGACCTGGACCGACCCCCGCACGCGCGCCGAGAGCACCGCCCCGTTGTACGACGGCGTCATCTTCCACCGCGTGATCGACGGGTTCATGATCCAGGGCGGCGACCCCTTGGGCACCGGAACCGGCGGCCCGGGCTACACCTTCGACGACGAGATCCACCCGGAGCTCGGCTTCACCGAGCCCTACCTGCTCGCCATGGCCAACGCCGGCAAGCGCCGCGACCCGATCACCGGGAACGTCGGTGGCACCAACGGCTCGCAGTTCTTCATCACCGTGACGACGACCCCCCACCTCAACGGCAAGCACACCATCTTCGGCAAGGTGGCCGACGACGAGTCGCGCGCCGTCGTCGACGCGATCGCCACCACGCCCACGCGGGCGGGCGACCGCCCCGTGCAGGACGTGACGATCACCTCGGTCACGGTCGAGGACTGACCCCATCGCATGACCATCCCCACGCCGCCGTCCGACGCGGGCGTCGTTCCCGTCTGCCCCCGACACCCGGACCGGGTCGCCTACGTGCGCTGCCAGCGCTGCGGACGTCCGACCTGCCCCGAGTGCCAGCGGACGGCGGCGGTGGGGGTGCACTGCGTCGACTGCGTCCGCGAGGCGCAGAGTGCCGTACGCCCGACGACGACGGTGGTCGGGGGCCGGGTCCGCTCGGGCCGACCCCTGGTGACCTACACGCTCATCGGGCTCAATCTCCTGGCGTTCCTCGTGGAGCAGGTCAGCGGGGACACCTTCATCAACGCCTGGGTGTTCGCACCCTTCCTCGGCGAGAGCGAACCGTGGCGGTTCCTCACCGCGGCGTTCCTGCACTCCCCCAGCAGCCTGCTGCACATCGGCTTCAACATGTACGCCCTGTGGGTGCTCGGGCAGTTCCTCGAGCCGCTCCTCGGCAGGTGGCGGTTCACCGCCGCGTACCTCCTGGCCGCCCTCGGCGGCAGCGTGATGGTGCTCCTGCTCGCCTCGCCCGACGCCCGTAGCTGGGTCACCGGCGTCTACGGAGCCTCCGGCGCGGTCTTCGGCCTGTTCGGGATCGTGCTGATCGTCCTGCTGCGGCTCAAGCGCGACGCACGGTCGATCCTCGTCGTGCTGGCGATCAACGCCGCCATCCCGATCCTCGTGCCGGGCATCTCCTGGCAGGCCCATGTGGGCGGGTTCCTCGTGGGCCTGGCGCTCGGCGCGGCGTACATGCTGGCGCCGAAGGGCAAGCAGCGTGCCACGGGCCTCGGCGCGGTCGCCCTGACGGGCGCCGTCCTCGTCGTGCTGCCGCTCCTCGCCTACGCAGTCGGCTGAGATCCGCGGCCGGGCCCCTGACGTCCGCCGTCCGAGCCCGGCGGGCGCCCCTCGGCGGCCCGGCGAGAAGCGCGCTCCGCGAGAGGGTGCGAGCAGCCGCGGTTGTCCCCACCTTTGCTCACAGCTGTGGAATTACACCGCTGTAGTTATCCACAGAGCTGTCCACTCCCTGGGGAAGAACGCGCCGGGTCAGCGCCAGCGCGTCGTCATCCCGAAACCGACGAGGATGAACGCGAAGCCGATCAGCAGGTTGTACTGCCCGATCCCCGGGACGGGGTACTGCGCGCTGCTGAGGTAGGTGATCACGACCCACACCAGCCCGGTGACCATCAGCGAGATCATCGTCGGAGCGAGCCACCGCGGGCTCGCCTTGGGGGCCGCAGCTGCGGGCGGCGGGGTCATGTTCGGCTTCTTGCGGGACCGCGACTCGGGCACGGTGCGCCTCCTGATCGTGCGGGGGACGGCACCTCGGCGCCGCGACGGACGTCGACTAGCGTAGTCGTGTGACGGTCCGGCCCCGTCGCCGAGGAGAGACATGACCAGCGGGCACCGCGCCTCGCGCGTCCCACGACGTGGTTCCTATGCGGTGGGACTCGTCCTCGTGCTGGCCGGGCTCCTCTTCGCGGCGAACGTGAACCTCGCCCGTGGGTCGGAGAGCCGCGAACCTCAGGACCTCCCGGGCCTCGTCCAGGCGGAGTCGGACCGCGCCGACGAGGCGGCTGCCACCGTCGCGGAGCTGCGGGCCGAGGTCGACCGCCTCACCGACGAGCAGATCGACCTCGCCCCGGCACAGTCCGACGCCGCCGACGACCTCGCCCTCGCGGCGGGCTTCGTCGCCGTCAGCGGACCGGGGATCGAGGTCCGGCTCAGCGACGCCCCGGCAACGGGCACGCGGCCGGACTGGGTCACCGCATCGATGCTCGTCGTCCACCAGCAGGACCTGCAGGCCGTGATCAACGCACTGTGGGCCGGTGGGGCGGAGGCGATGAGCCTCCAGGACCAGCGGGTCGTCTCCACCTCCGCGTTCCGTTGCATCGGCAACGTCCTGCTGCTCCAGGGCAGGCGGTACTCCCCGCCGTACGTCGTCCGCGCGATCGGTGACCAGGAGACGCTGCGCGCAGCCCTCGAGGCAGATCCCGACGTCGCCACCTACCTTCAGTACGTCGACGTCGTCGGTCTGGGGTGGGGGGTCTCCGAGCAGGACGAGATGACGCTGCCCGCCTACGACGGCGCAGCGGAGCTCCGGTACGCCAGCACACCCGAAGCGGCCTCGTGACGCGAGCAGCCCACCGCTCGACCACCCGGTCGACGGCCCCCCTCGCGGCGCGGGCGACGGTGATCGGTGCGCTCGGTGAGCTGCTGCTGACGCTCGGCGTGCTGCTCGGCCTCTTCCTCGTCTGGCAGCTGTGGTGGACGGATGTCGAGGGTCAGCGTGTCCAGGCCCAGGTGGTCGAGGACCTCGGCTGGGCCGGCCCGCCCCCGACGGAGGACGCCGGTCCCGTCGAGCGCACGGACCCTGCCCCCGTGATGGACGTCCCTGCCCATGGCGTCACCTTCGCCACCCTGCAGGTGCCGCGCTGGGGCGGCGAACCCAGCCCGATCAGCCAGGGGACCACCAAGCGCGACATCCTCGACCGGCTCGGGATCGGGCACTACGACGGGACGGCGATGCCGGGCGGGATCGGCAACTTCGCCGTCGCCGGTCATCGCACGACCTACGGCAAGCCGTTCAACCGGGTCGAGGAGCTGCAGATCGGCGACGCCCTCGTGGTCCGCACCGAGAGCACCTGGTACGTCTACCGGGTGACGAGCACCGAGGTCGTGCCCCCCAGCGCCGTCGAGGTCATCGACCCCGTGCCCGAGGCACCCGGAGCGGTGCCGACCGTCGCGCAGATGACGATGACCACCTGTCATCCCCTCTTCAGCGCGAGGGAGCGCTTCATCGTCCACTCGCAGCTGGAGTCCTGGCTGCCGGTCTCCGAGGGGACCCCCACCGCACTCGATGCGGTCGATCCGTCGGAGGATGGCGCATGATGTACGGATGGCTCTGGCGCGTGCTCCCCGGTCCGGTGTGGCTGCGCGTCCTCCTGCTCGCCTCGATGGCGGTCGCCGTCGTGGCCGTGTGCTTCACCTGGGTGTTCCCGGCGATCGAGCCGTTCATGCCCTTCACCGAGATCACTGTGGAGTGAGATGACCCGGATCCTCGTCGTCGACAACTACGACTCCTTCGTCTACACCATCGTCGGCTACCTCGACCAGCTCGGGGCGCAGACCGTCGTCGTGCGCAACGACGCCGTGCCCGGGTCGGCCGAGCGCTCCGGCTACGACGGGGTGCTCATCTCTCCCGGGCCCGGGACCCCACGCGACGCGGGTCGATCCATGGAGGTCATCCGCGACTGCGCGGACGCCGCCCAGCCCATGCTCGGCGTCTGCCTCGGCCACCAGGCCCTGGGCGAGGTCTTCGGTGCGACGGTGACCCACGCCCCCGAGCTCATGCACGGGAAGACCAGCGCCGTCCGCCACGAAGGTGCCGGCGTGCTGGCCGGCCTGGCCAGCCCCTTCACTGCGACGCGCTACCACTCGCTCGCCGTCGTGGACGGGACCGTCCCCGACGAGCTCGTGGTCACCGCGCGGACCACCACGGCCGCGGGGGAGGGTGTGATCATGGGCCTGCAGCACCGGGAGCTGCCGCTGCACGGCGTCCAGTTCCACCCCGAGTCGGTGCTCACCGAGGGTGGCCACCGACTGCTGGCCAACTGGTTGGAGATCTGCGGGCTCGAGGGTGCCGTGGAGCGGTCCGCCGGCATGGCGCCCCTGGTCCGCCACACCGTCACGGTCTGACCCGGCGAGGCGCACGGACCGACGGACGAGGCCGCGGACCGGTGGGGTCCGCGGCCTCGTCCGATGAGGGGTGCTGGGTTCAGCCGCCCGAGGTGGTGGACCCGCCCGTGCCGGCACTGGCGTCGGGATCGGGTGCGGGCTCCTCGGCCACGAGGGTCACCAGGTCGCCGACGTTGACGATCGTGCCGCTGCCCGGATCGGCGGAGATGACGACCCACTGACCGGCGGCCTGCGTGCCGTCGGACTGCTCGCAGCGACCGTTGAGCTCGCTCGAGCCGAGGGCGTTCAGGGCGTCCGTGCAGGTCATGCCGATGAGTCCGCCGGGAACCGCGACGGTCTCGACGGTCGGGGCGATGGCCTTGGTCAGGGTGACCACGGAGCGCTGGTTCACCGGCCCGGCGCTCGGCTGCTGGGCGATGACCGTCCCGGGAGGTGCGTCGGCGCTCTCGGCCTCGGCGGGGACCACCGTGAGCCCGAGCGCCTCGAGCTCGGCGACGGCCTCGTCGTAGGGCGTCTGGCTGGTGACGTAGTCCTTGAGCTGGACCTGACCGGTCGAGACGTAGATGGTGATCTGCTGCGTCGTCGGGTCGACGCTCTCCCCGGCGGCCGGGTCGGTACGGATGACCTTGTCCTTCTCGACCTCTCCGCTGTCCTCCGTCGTGCGGGTGATGCTGCTCCGGGGGAAGCCACGCTCGACGAGCCAGTTCACCGCCGCATCAGGGGTGTAGCCCTCGAGGTCCTCCAGGGTGACGGCCTCTGCCCCGGAGGAGACGACCAGCGACACCGTGCTGCCGACGTCGACGGACTCCCCGCCGGCCGGGTCGGTGCGGATGGCGAGACCGCTGGCGATCGTCGTGCTCGGCTCGGTGGTCGGTGAGACGGTGAGCCCGAGCTCCTCGAGCGCCGCCCTCGCGGCCTCCTGCTCCATCGAGGCGACGTCCGGGACGGTCACCTGGTCCGGGCCGCGGTCGGCGTTGGCGACCAGGAGCGCGATGATCCCGCCGATCGCCAGGACGGCGACAGCGATGAGCGTCCACAGCAACCAGCGCCGCGAGGTGGCGGGGGGCTCGGTGGTCGCCGGGGTGGTGACGGGGGTGGCGACCCGACCGACCGGACCCCACGGGGAGGTGGCAGGCGCAGGTCCAGGGGTGGCGCCGAGCACCTGCGTGGCCGCGGTGGGCGGGCCGGGGTCCGCCATGGGCGGGCGCAGCACGGCGGTCTCGGCGGCCAGGGCGCCGACGGCCGGTGCGCTGACGGCACCGCCGCGCAGCACGGCCTCGAGGTCGTTGCGGAACTCCGCTGCCGTCCGGTACCGGTTCTCCCGGTCCTTCGCGAGGGCCTTCATGGTGATGCGGTCCAGCGCCTCGGGGACGTCGGCCGCGAACGTGGTCGGCGGCTGCGCCTCCTCGCGGGCGTGCTGGTAGGCGACCGCGACCGGGGAGTCCCCGATGAAGGGCGGGCGGCCCGTCAGCAGCTCGAAGAGCAGGCAACCGGTGGAGTACAGGTCGCTGCGGGCATCGACCTGCTCGCCGCGCGCCTGCTCGGGCGAGAGGTACTGCGCCGTCCCGATGACGGCCTGCGTCTGGGTCATCGTCCCGGCCGCGTCGGCCATGGCGCGGGCGATGCCGAAGTCCATGACCTTGACGGCACCCGTCGGCGTCAGCATGACGTTGGCCGGCTTGATGTCGCGGTGCACGATCCCGGCGCGGTGGGAGTACTCGAGTGCCGAGAGGACCCCGGCGGTGATCTCGACGGCCTCCTCGATCGGCACGGCAGCGCCGTCGCGCAGGATGTCCCGCACGGTGTGGCCCTCGACGTACTCCATGACGATGAACGGCACGTGCGCGATGGCTCCGCCGGGCTCGGTGCTGACGTCCTCGCCCGTGTCGTACACGGCGACGACCGCGGGGTGGTTGAGGGAGGCGGCAGCCTGGGCCTCGCGGCGGAACCGCGCCTGGAAGGACGGGTCGCGTGCGAGGTCCGAACGCAGGATCTTGATCGCCACGGTGCGTCCGAGCCGGGTGTCGTGGCCGATGTGGACCTCGGCCATACCTCCACGACCGATGAGCTCGCCGACCTCGTAGCGGCCGCCGAGGATCCGAGGTGCGTCGTCCACCACTACTGGTCCCTCGCTGTCATTGTCTGCTGTGCTCGCCGGGTGCCCGCGGCGAGGTCGTTCACGATCATCCCATCCCGCGCCTGTGCGCTGTGGGACATCGCGTCGGTCGAGGTGAGCACTCCGCTCGCGCTCGAGCCTGTCGTCGCAGGAGGCGACCCCCAGAGCGTAGCCGCCAGCGCTGCTCCGAGGAGCGCGCAGAGCACGACGAGCGCGAGCACGGCCGCCCGGGCGGGGATCCCGAACCAGCGGCGTGAGCGCAGGTCGCGCCAGGAGCGGCGGGGCGCCGAGAGCGGCGTGGCGTGGCGGCGGGTGCCGGGCGGAGGGGTGAATCGCGGCGGTGGTTCGTCGGGGACAGGGGCGACGGCCTCCTCGGCAGCCCTGCCGGGCACGACGGCGGTCTCCAGCACGCCGATACGAGCCGGGTGGGACGTCGGCTGCACCGGCGGGGGTGCGAAGGTCGGCGGTGCCGGCTCGACGGGCAGGCCACCGGTGCTCGGGACGAGGTTGTCCTCCGTGCTGGTCACGCGGCGCTGGGATCCCGTGGAATGGCGACCGGAGGCGACCGGGATCCCGCCGGGGGGCGTGCGCTCGAGCATCTCGTCCAGCATCCGCGCGAGCGAGGCCGCCGACCGGGGCCGGCGCTCCGGGTCCTTGTCGAGCATCCGCATGACCAGGGCAGAGAGCTCGCGGTCGACGCTCTCGGGCAGGGGCGGGACGGGCGTGTTGACGTGCGCGATCGCGATGTCGACCGCCGTCGGGCCGGTGAACGGCCGGTGCCCGACGAGGCTCTCGTAGGCGACGATGCCGAGGGAGTAGACGTCGGAGGTGCCGGTGGCGGCGCGGCCGAGGGCCTGCTCGGGCGACAGGTACTGCGCGGTGCCCATCACCATGCCCGAGGCGGTCATCGGGATCTGGTTGGCCGCCATCGAGATGCCGAAGTCGGTGATCTTCACCCGCCCGGAGGTGGCCAGCAGGATGTTGCCGGGCTTGACGTCGCGGTGCACGACTCCCGCGACGTGCGCGGCGTGCAGGGCGCGCGCGGTCTGGGCGAGGATCGGCAGCAGCCGGCTCGTGGGCAGCACGGGCTGACGGTCGAGCAGGTCCGACATCGGCTCGCCGAGCACGAGCTCCATGACCAGGTACGCCGAACCGTCCTGCTCCCCGTAGTCGTACAGGGCGGCGATGTTCGGGTGCGAGAGTCGGGCGCTGTTGCGCGCCTCGGTGCGGAAGCGCTCGAGGAAGCCGGTGTCCCCGGCGAACTCCGAGCGCAGCACCTTGATCGCCACGTCGCGCGCGAGCGCCTCGTCATGGGCCAGCCACACCTCGCCCATGCCGCCGACGGCGATCCGCGAGTCGAGGCGGTAGCGACCGTGCAGGGCGAGCCCCGGCTCGGCGATCATGAGAGCGCCGCCTGGATCACGGCGCGTGCGATGGGCGCTGCGACCTTCCCGCCGGTGGCCTCGTCGCCGATGCTCCCGCCGTTCTCGACCACGACGGCGACAGCGATCCTCGGGTCGTCGGCAGGGGCGAATCCGGTGAACCAGGCGTGCGGTGCGGCGCCGTCGGTGGTCTGCGCGGTGCCCGTCTTGCCCGCGACCTGGACGCCGGGGATCTGCGCGGTGGTGGCGGTGCCGTTCTCGACGACGCTCAGCATCATCTCCCGCAGGGCGGCAGCGGTGGTCGAGGAGATCGGCCGGCCGAGAGAGGCGGGCGTGGTGGTGTCGATCACCGTCAGGTCCTGGTCGCGGACGGTGTCGACGAGGTACGGCGTCATCTCGACCCCGCCGTTGGCGATCGTCGCCGAGATCATGGCGACCTGGAGCGGGGTGACCCGCACGTCGTACTGGCCGATCGCCGAGAGCGCCGTCTGCGCCTCGTCGATCGCGCCCTCGACCGGGAACCGGCTGGGTGTGACGCTGAGCGGGACCGACAGCTCCGTGTCGAACCCGAACGCCTCGGCCTGCGTGCGCAGCGCGTCGGACCCGAGCTGCACACCGATCTCCGCGAAGGCCGTGTTGCAGGAGATCCGCAACGCGTCGCTCAGCGTCATCGCGCCGCTCGAGCTGCACGAGCTGCCGCCGAAGTTCTGCAGCGTGGTGCTCGTGCCGGGGAGGGTGTAGACGTCGGGCGCAGGGACGGGGGTCTCGGCCGTGAACCCGGACTCCAGCGCGGCCGCGGCCGTCACGAGCTTGAAGGTCGACCCCGGCGGGTAGGTGTCACCGGCGATCGCGCGGTTGACCATCGGGTCGCTCTCGTCCTCGATCAGCGAGGTCCAGGCCTCGGTGACGGCCGTCGTGTCGTGGGAGGCCAGGACGTTCGGGTCGTAGCTGGGCTTGGAGACCATCGCGAGGATCGCACCGGTGCTCGGGTCCAGGGCGACCACGGCCCCGCGCTGGTCGCCGAGGGCGTCCCATGCCGCCTGCTGCAGGACCGGGTCGATCGTCAGCTCCACGGAGGCGCCCTGGGGCTGGCGACCGGTGATGAGGTCCTGCATGCGGGTGTAGAAGAGCGAGTCGGCCGAGCCGTTGAGCTCGGTGTTCATCGCCTGCTCCAGACCGGATCGCCGGTACACGAGCGAGTAGTAGCCGGTGACCGGGGCGTAGAGCGGGCCGTCGGCGTAGGAGCGCTGGTACCCGAAGGCGTCGTCGACCTCCGTCGAGGACGCGACGGCCGTACCCGCGACGACGATCGGCCCCCGGTCGCGGTCGAACTCGCGGTACAGCGTGCGGACGTTGCGGCTGTCGTTGTTGAGGTCGGGAGCCTGGACGAACTGCACCCAGGTGGCGCCGCCCATGAGGACGACGAACATGAGGACGACGACGGAGGTCAGCCTGCGCAGCGGGGTGTTCATGCGCCGGCACCCCCGGCCACGGGTCGGATCGTTCCCGGGAGGCGCGCGCCGGCGGTGCCCGAGTCGGGCGAACCGGCACGCAGGCGGATCCGCTCGGTCGCCTGGTCGTCCCCCGCGGGACGCGGCCCGCTGCTGCCCGCCACGGCGGGCGCGGCACCAGGCGACCGCTCGGGCGTCGGCAGGCCGGGCGCGTCCGCCGGTCGGCGCGCGCTGTCGGAGATCCGCAGGAGCAGCGCGACGATCACCCAGTTCGCCAGGAGGGAGGACCCGCCGTAGGCGAGGAAGGGCATCGTCAGGCCGGTGAGCGGGATGAGCCGGGTGACCCCGCCGACGACGACGAAGCACTGGAACGCGACGGTGAACGCGATCCCGCCGGCGAAGAGCTTGCCGAACCCGTCGCGCACGCCGACGGCCGTCCGCATCCCTCGTTCGGTCAGGACGAGGTAGAGGACCAGCACGGCCATCAGTCCGGTCAGTCCGAGCTCCTCACCGATCGAGGCGACGATGAAGTCGGACTCGGCGTACGGCACCAGGTCGGGGCGGCCCTGGCCGAGCCCCGTCCCGAACAGGCCGCCGCTCGCCATCCCGAAGAGCCCCCGCACGAGCTGCCCGGATCCGCCAGGAGAGGCGTTGAACACCGAGTTGTCGAAGGCGTGCAGCCAGGCGTCGAAGCGCGCGGCGACGTGGGAGAAGGTCTGTGCCGCGAGGACCACACCGCCGACGACGAGGCCGAGGCCGATGACGACCCAGCTGATCCGCTCGGTCGCGAGGTAGAGCATGGCGACGAAGAGGCCGAAGAAGAGCAGCGAGGTGCCCAGGTCGCGCTCGAAGACGAGCACCCCGAGGGACACGATCCAGGCGACGAGGATCGGTCCGAGGTCGCGGGTACGGGGCAGCTGGAGACCGAGGACCTTGCGTCCCGCGAGCGTGAGGGTGTCGCGGGTGGTGACGAGGTAGCCGGCGAAGAAGATCGCGAGGGCGATCTTGCCGAGCTCTGCCGGCTGGAAGGAGGCGCCGGCGACCCGGATCCAGATCTGGGCGCCGTTGATGTTGGCGCCGAGCCCCGGGACGAGCGGGAGGACCATGAGGACGAGAGCGGCCACCATCGCCGTGTAGGTGAAGCGGCGCAGGGTGCGGTGGTCGCGCAGCAGGAACAGGACGGCCGCCGCGAGCAGCATGCCCACGACCGTCCACATGAGCTGTCGCCCGCCGAAGTCCGTCTGCCGCTCGCGCAGCGCATAGGCGATGTCGATCCGGCTGATCATCGCCAGGCCCAGGCCGTTGAGTGCGACCGCGACCGGGAGGATCACCGGGTCGGCCCAGGGTGCCTTGCGGCGGAGCACCAGGTGCATGCCCAGCGCGAGGACGGCGAGCACGCCGGCGTGCGTGCCCAGGTCCGCGGGCAGGGCCTCGGAGGTGGCCAGCCCGACGAGGGCGTAGGCGGCGATCGCGACGGCGAGCGCCACGAGGAGCAGGACGAGCTCGAGGGCACGACCGGGGCGCACCCGGTGCGGGGCGACGGTCGCCATCACAGCCCTCGGCAGTGCCGCTGGACGGGGCAGCTCATCCGCCCTGCACCTCTGTGCGCAGCGCGCGGACGCGGTCCCGGGCGTCGGGCAGGTCGGTCGCGGGGATCGTCTGCTCGAGACGGTCCTGGACGTAGGACGGCAGGTCCTCGACGAGCAGGCCGCTGGTCTCCACGACCTGCGAGAAGTCGACGGGGCCGACGGTCTGCGGGATGCCCCGGTAGATGACCACGGCGCCGTCGTCCACGCCGACGTAGTACTGCTTCTGCGTCCACTCCCAGCCCCATCGACCGGCGGCCGTCAGCCCGGCGAGGACGAGCACGACGCCGAGCGCGAGGAGCAGTCGACGGACCAGACGACGGGGCGGCGGGACCTCCTCGTCGAGAGGTTCGCGCGGGGTGGTCGTCTGGGCGGTGAGCTCCGCTGCTCGGCCTGCGGCGCCGCTGCCGCCGCGCGTGGGTCGGTGCCGGTCCGTCGCGGCGGCACCGACCACCTGGGTGCCCATCGTCGGGCCGCCACCGTCGGGGAGGGAGTCGACCTCGACGAGATCGCCCAGGACGACCGTCACGTTGTCCGGGCCCCCGCCGCGCAGCGCGAGCTGGACCAGCTGATCCGCGCAGGAGTCCAGGTCGGTGACCTCTGCGAGCGTCTCGGCGATCGTCTCCGCGCTCACCACGCCGGAGAGGCCGTCGGAGCACAGCAGCCACCGGTCACCCGCCCTGGCCTCACGGACGGAGAAGTCGGGGACGATGTCCATGTCGAAGTCGCCGAGGACACGCAGCAGGACCGAGCGCTGCGGGTGCCGCTCGGCCTCCTCTGCCGTGATCTTCCCGGTGTTGACCAGGTGCTGCACGAAGGAGTGGTCGGTGGTGACCTGGCTGAGCACGCCGTCACGCAGCACGTAGGCGCGGGAGTCGCCGATATGGGCCATGGCCAGCTTGTTGCCCGCCCGCAGGATCGCGGTGACCGTCGTGCCGAGACCTGCCAGCTCCGGGTTGTCCTCGACGCGTGCGAGCAGCTCGTCGTGCGCCTCGTCCATCGCTCGGCCGAGCTCGTGCAGCGCGTCGTCGGGCCCATGGGCCTCGTCGTCCAGCGGGGCGAGGTGCGCGACGGCGACGGAGGACGCGATGTCCCCGCCGGCGTGACCACCCATGCCGTCCGCGACGACGAGCAGGTGCGGGCCGGCGAAGGCCGAGTCCTGGTTGTTCGAGCGCAGGAGACCGATGTCGGAGCGGGCGGCGAACCGCAGGGCGAGGGTCATCGGCGACTCATCGCTGCAGCTCGAGGATCGACTGTCCGACGCGCAGCTGCGCGCCGAGGGGAAGCGGGGTGGGCTGGTCGAGGCGGGTCTTGCCGACGAAGGTGCCGTTGGTCGACCCGAGGTCCTCGACGAACCACTGCCCGTCCTGGGGGAACACCCGGGCGTGACGCTGGGAGGAGTAGTCGTCGTCCAGCACGAGGGTGCACGCCGGGGCCCGACCGATGAGGATCGCCGAGGAGCCCAGGGGGACGGTGGTGCCGCGCAGCGGTCCGGCGGTCACGACGAGTCGCGAGGGGACGTCGCGTCGCGGTGCTTCCCGCCGGGGGAGCGGACCGGTCGGGCCGACCGGCTCGGCAGGGGTCGCGACGGGGCTGACCGGCGCGGCAGCACTCGGGCCGACGCGCAGACGTCGCTGCACGATGCGGGTCCCGTAGATGTCCCGGCGCAGCACGCCGATGGCCGACAGCACGAAGAGCCAGAGCAGCACGAGGTAGCCGAGGCGGAGCAGGGTGATCGTCAGCTCGCTCATCCGCGGGTGTCACCCGTCCCCGTCGTCGTCGCTGCCGGTCCAGAACAGGATGCGGGTGCGGCCGATGGTCAGCGTGTTGCCGTCGACGAGGGTCGCGGCCGGCACCCGGTGACCCTCGACGTAGGTGCCGTTGGTGGAGTCCAGGTCGGAGGCGATGACGCCGTCGGGCGTGACGCGGATCTCCAGGTGCCGCCGGGAGATGCCCGGGTCGTCGACGATGATGTCGGCCTCGCTGCCGCGGCCGATGACCGTGACCGGGCCGGTGAGCAGATAGCGCTGCCCGTCGATGTCGACCAGCGGGTGCCGCGCGCTCGCCGCGACGCTCGTGGCGGGGGCGACGGCCCCTCGCACGGTTCCGCTGCGCACCTGGAAGCGCCCGGTCTCGAGCGTCTCCTGCTCGACGAAGGTGACGGTGACCGCACCGACGAAGGCGTAGCGCTGCTGGGTCGCGTACTGCGTGAGGTTCGCGGCGAGCTCGTCGGCGAGCGGCTCGGCGCCCCAGGCCTCGATCTGGGCGAGGTCAGCCGAGGAGAGCTCGACCGTGAACTCGTTCGGGGCGACGGATCGGTCCCGGCCGAAGACCGCGACGCGGTCGTCGAGCTCGCGGCGCAGCGCACTGGCGAGCTCGACGGGCTTGACCTCGCCGCGGGCACCTCGGGAGAAGGCGGAGCTGACGACGTGCTCGACGCCCTTCTCGAAGCGGTCGAGAATGCCCATGCCACCTCCTTCCGTACGCTCGAGCGGTCCGGGTCGGCCCACGCGGGGCCCTGCTCCCCGTACGCGCGTCGGCGCCGTGCGACGACCTGTGTTCCCACGGTAGGAGTCGATCGTATCCGTCCGACCAGGTCCCAACCGTGCAGCACGCCCACGCGGCGAGGGCGCGGGTCGCTCCGTGCTAATCTTCTCGGCGCGCGCGAGTGGCGAAATGGCAGACGCGCTGGCTTCAGGTGCCAGTGCCCGTAAGGGCGTGGGGGTTCAAGTCCCCCCTCGCGCACAGTGGGGTCCTAGGTCAACTGGGGCCCGTTGGTTGGGCCAGGTCCCGGTCGGAGGTTCTCCGGCCGGGACTTGCCCGTTCCGGGAAGGACCCGCGACCCGCGGGCTGTGAGGTGGCCGACTGTCACCGTGTCGACGGCCCTCGACGGCCCTCGACGGCCCTAGACGGCGCCGTGCGCTCAGTGGCTACGGCTCGGTGCTGCTTCCTCAGCCCGTGGGCCGATCTGTGGACTCCCGGACGATGAGCTTGGTGGGGAGCACGAGCGGCTCTCCGGTCCATGAGTTCGCGCCGCCGATGATGGCGATGACGTTGTTGACGGCCGTCTCACCGAGGGAGTGCAGAGGGGAGGCGATCGTCGTCAGTCGAGGTGTGACGAGGGCCGCCACGTTGGCGTTGTCAAAGCCCACGACGCTGACGTCCTCCGGCGTCCGGATCCCGAGAGCCAGGGCCGCATTGATGAAGCCGACGGCTACCAGGTCGTTGAAGGCGATCACGCCCGAGCTCGGGTTCTCGCGCCACAGGTCGGCCCCCCGGGCTCCACCGTCGACGGTGGGGGCCACCGGACCGACCCTCCTGAGGTGGACGCCGAGTTCGGCCGCGACGGTGCGTAGCGCCCTCAGCCGGATTCCGTTGGCCCACGATGTCTCCGGTCCCGCGACGTAGGTGACCTGGAGGTGGCCGAGCTCGGCGAGGTGGTTCAGCGCATAGCGCATCCCTCGGACGTTGTCGTGGACGACACTGGGCACGTCATGGACTGCCCGGTTCAGGACGACCGTCGGGCGCTGCTTGGCGATCTGGCGGATCGTGGAGTCCGTCATCCGTGAGCTGGTGAGGACGAGTCCGTCGACATTGGGGATCGCCCGTTCCATCGCGATGCGCTCCCGTGCCGCCGACTCCTGGGTGTTCGCCAGGAGGAGCGTGAACCCGGCCGCCGAGGCAGCGTCCTCGCACCCTCGGATGACCTCGAGGTATCCGGGGTTGGCGATGTCCGTGAGCAGGAGTGCGATCATCCCGGTCGGCACCGAGCCGCGCTGGGTGTGCGGCTTCGTCCGGTAGCCGAGGACAGCAGCGGCCGCCAGGACGCGTTCAGCGGTGTCAGCGCCG
>NZ_JBFHHB010000005.1:0-37597 GCF_041597215.1 Actinotalea sp. | reverse complement strand
CGAGGGTGACACCGATCAGGCCCTGCGGGACGCGCGTGTACGCGCCCGGCCCGCTGCGCATGTACCCGACGAGCCCCGAGGCGATCCCGCCGACCAGGCGCACGACGAGCGCGACGAGGCCGAGGACCCGGCGACGCCGGGCTCTCGGGTCGAGCAGACCGGAGCCGATCTTGAGGCTGATCGTGCGGCCCAGGGCGTCCGGGCCGTCGGGCTGTGCCGGATCGGCGTCGAGCGGCGTGGCGACGCCCAAGGCCTGGGTCGCATCCGGGTCGACCTCGGCGGGGGACTCGGGGCCCGGGGTCGCGCCGTCGGGCGACGACGGGTGCTCGACGCCGGCTGCCGCGGGCGGGGTCACCTCGGCCCGACGGGCGAGCGTCTCCGCGTCCAGGGCGGCACGCGCCGTGCGGACCAGCTCGAGGGCGCGGTCGGCGTTCTCCGGTCGTTCCTCGATCTCGCGTGCCGTGAGCGCGCAGACGAGGTCGTCGAGCTCCGCGGGCAGCCAGTCCACGAGGTCGGAGGGTGCCGGGACCCGGGCGTGCACGTGCTGGTAGGCGATGTGGATCGCGTTGTCGCCGGAGTAGGGCTGGCGTCCGGTGAGCATCTCGTAGAGCAGGATGCCCACGGCGTAGACGTCGGTACGGGTGTCGCTCGTGCCTCTCGCGACCAGCTCGGGGGCGAGGTAGGCCACCGTGCCCAGCAGGGAGCCCGTCGTGGCGGCCGTCACCTCGGTCACGGCCCGCGCGAGCCCGAAGTCCGCGACCTTGACCTTGCCGCGCCGTCCCAGCAGGACGTTCTCGGGCTTGATGTCGCGGTGGACGTAGCCGGCCTGGTGCGCGGAGGCCAGGGCCTCCAGCACGGACTCTGCCGTGTCGAGCGAGTCCTGGACGGTCAGCGAGCCTTCGGCCCGCAGCCGTCGGCGCAGGTCCGTCCCGTCGACGTACTCCATCACGAGGTAGCTCAGCTCCTCGTCGACGCCCTGGTCCAGGACGGCGACGAGGCCCGGGTGGTCGAGCCGTGCGGCCGAGCGCGCCTCGCGGCGGAACCGGGCGACGAAGTCGGCGCCACTCGTGCCCTCGGCGAGGTGCGCGTGCATGATCTTGACGGCGACCTCGCGGTCGAGCCGGCGATCCCGTCCGAGGTAGACGGTGGCCATCCCGCCCCTGGCGATCCGGGAGACGATCTCGTACCGTCCGTCGATGACTCGACCCGTGAGCGGGTCCGACTGGGCTAGCACCTGCGAAGTCTACGGGCGCATCGCGCTCGAACCGGTCAGGAGAACCGCGACATGAGGGTGCGGACGTTGGCGACGTACCGCCGCGTGTCGGAGAACATGCCGTTGCGGGACACGCTCGCCTGGCCCTGGTAGTACCCGGCGATCGCCGAGGAGAGGTCGGGGGAGGTGGCCACGAGGCGACGAAGGATGGCCACGCCTGCCACGACGTTGTCCGTCGGGTCGAGCAGGTTCAGCTCCCGGCCCACCATGTCCGAGGCCCACTCGCCGGAGGTGGGGATGACCTGCATCGTGCCGATCGCGTTGGCAGGGGAGACCGAGGCGTGGTTGAAACCCGACTCCTGGAACGCGACCGCCTGGGCCAGCGCGGGGTCCACTCCCATCGACTGGGCCGTGCTGCGCACGAGCGCCTGCATCTCCGCGGTGCTCGGCACCCCCATCTGCAGCAGGGTGGCCTTGTTCTGGTTCGCCGAGCTGACGGTGGCAGCGGGGTAGGTGCGGCCGGCGAAGGTGTTGCCCACGAGCGTCGCCGTGGTGGTCGCCGTCGTGCTGGTGCTCGTGCCGGGGATCGTCAGGGTCTGCCCGATGCGGATCAGGGCCCGCGAGTCGAGCCCGTTCGCGGCGACGATCGCCGCTGTCGTGGTCCCGGTGCGGGCGGCGATCCGCGAGACGGTGTCGCCGGCGACGACCCGGTAGGAGGTCGCGGTCGTGGCGGTGGTCGGGGTCGACGCTGTCGTCGTGGCGGCCGTCGAGGTGCTCGTGGAGGTGCCGGGGATCGTCAAGGTCTGACCGATGCGGATCATGGCCCGCGAGTCGAGCCCGTTGGCCGAGACGATCGCTGCGACCGACGTGCCGTAGCGGACGGCGAGGTGCGAGACCGTGTCGCCCGCCTGGACGAGGTGGCCGGAAGGTGCCGGGCTCGCCTGGGCCGCGGGAGCCGCGGTCGTGGCGGACGCCGTCTCCCGCGGGATCGTCAGGGTCTGGCCCGCCCGGATGAACGCCGAGGAGCCGAGGTTGTTGGCCTGGACGATCTGCGCGACGGAGCTCGAGGTGCGCAGGGCGATGTGGCTCACCGTGTCGCCCTGGCGGACCTGGTACTCCTCGGCCGCCGCGGGGGTCGCGTGGGCCACCGAGACGGCGGCGAGAGCGAGGCCCACGCCGGTGCCGCTGACGGCGCGTCGTCGTGCGGCCGAGGGGGCGAGGGGACGGGGTGCCACGGTGGTCATCGGTCCATCCTTGTGACTCATGTGAAAACTGATGCAGAAGTGACTGCTGTGAAACGTAGCGCACGGCCGTCGCCTGCGATAGGGCGCACTGCTCTGGTGGAGTGACGCCCTACGCTTCTCTCGTGACCGACCTCGAGAACCTCGTGGGCAGCTGGCTGCCCCTCCCTGATGTCGCCGAGCGCCTGGGCCTTGACGTCGGCCAGGTCCGACGACTCGTGCAGGAACGCGCACTGATCGCCCTCCGCTTCGGTGAGCGCGGCGTGCGCGGCGTGCCCGAGAAGTTCCTCATGGAGACCGAACGCGGGTGGCAGGTGGTCCCCGCCCTCGCCGGGACCGTCGTCGTGCTCGCCGACTCCGGCTTCTCCGACGAGGAGGCGGTGCGGTGGCTCTTCACGCCCGACGAGTCGCTCGCGAGCCTCGGGACCGGTGTCCCGCCCCGGACGCCCATCGACGCGCTCGTCGGCGGGCACAAGACCGAGATCCGCCGCAGGGCGCAGTCCCTGGCCTTCTGAGCGGGCGCGGGCCGGGGCGACCGGCCCGCACGCTAGGCGGAGCGGCGGACGGCGGCCCGGCCGAGCGAGACGAGCATCGACCGTCCCGGTTCGGCGAGGTCGGCCGCGGCCAGTGCCGCGAGCGCCGGATCGGCCAAGGCGGTGATCAGCGCATCGACCTGCTCCACGGCTCCGCTCCGGCCGATCGCCTCGCGCAGGGCGGTGATCTCCTCCTCGTCGAGGTCCGCTCGACCGAGCCCTGCGCGCAGCAGGGCCGCGTCGGCCGGCGCGGCGTCGCGCAGGGCGCGGACGACCAGCAGGGTGCGCTTGCCCTCCCGGAGGTCGTCCCCTGCGGGTTTGCCGGTGCTCCGGGGATCTCCGAAGACACCGAGGAGGTCGTCCCGGAGCTGGAACGCCTCGCCGAGGGGCAGGCCGATCGCCCGGCACGAGGCCAGTCGTTCCTCCGAGGCACCGGCCAGCGCTGCGCCGAGGGCCATCGGGTGCTCGACGCTGTACCGCGCGCTCTTGGCCCGGATGATCTCGCGAGTGCGTGCCTCGTCCGCCACCGGGTCGTGGCCGAACGGGACGCCCTGGGCCAGGACGTCGAGGTACTGCCCGGCGGTCACCTCGGTGCGCATCGTGTCGAAGGTGGCGCGCACGGCGGCCCGTACGCTGCCGTCGAGCCCGGCGACGGCGTCGGCCAGCTCCCGCTCGCTCGCGATCAGGGCGAGGTCGCCCAGCAGGATCGCTGCCGACTCCCCGAACTTCGCTGCCGGCGCCGACCACCCGGCTGACTCGTGCATGGCCTCGAAGGCGCGGTGCGCCGAGGGCCTCCCACGGCGCGTGTCCGAGGAGTCCATCACGTCGTCGTGCACGAGGGCTGCCGCCTGGAACAGCTCCAGCGCTGCACCGACACGCAGCACCGGTTCGACGTCGTCGCCCTGCGGCCCGTGCGCGCGCCAGGACCAGTAGCAGAAGGCGGCACGCAGGCGCTTGCCGCCCGACAGGGTCACGCGCAGCGCGTCCAGCAGGTGGCCGGTGTCACGGCCCGCCGCGGAGAGCTCGACGCCGAGTGCTGCGAGATGGGCGTCGAGGCGGGCGTCCACCCCGGCCCGCACGTCCTCGACGTCGACCAGGGCTGCAGCTCCGCTCATCCGCTCAGCCTAGGGGTGGCCTCAGTCGCTCGCGCGCACGCGACCGCCGACGGTGACGGTCCGGACCCCGTCGGCGTCGAGCACGCCGACCGAGACGATCTCGTCCCCGTCCGAACGGGTGAACGTCGACTCCGCCGCGAGCGCGGTGTCGACGGCAGGGACCTCCGTGAACCCCTCGCCGAGCAGGTGCGTGCGGTACAGGTCGAGGATGCGGGACGTGGTCCAGGTCGTCCGCAGGTTCAGCGAGACCTCCTTGACCCCGGCGTCCCCGACGGGAACCGCGGAGGTGACCAGCAGGACCGCGTCGTCGGGCATCGGCAGGAGCTCGGTCGGGAACTCCGGCGCGAGCGAGCCGACGGGGGAGTTCGCGTCGGGCGTGCTCGTCACGAGCGAGTCCTCGGCCGGCGTGGGAGCGTCCGGGGCCGTCTTCGCCTCGGCGGTCGGGTCGCTGGACCCGAGGCTCGCCTCGGCGAGCAGGCTCTGCTCGTCCGCCGTGACGGAACCGGCGCAGCCCGCGAAGGCGAGGGCCGCCACGAGGCTCGCTCCGACGGCCCACAGCGTGGCGGACCTACGGGTTCGCCGGGGGGCACGGCCGCCGGGGGGCATGGTCCTAGGGTAGTCCCCGGCAACCGGTGCGACCCCGCGCCGTGCGGGTGAGATCCACACCCGGAGGCCCCTTCTCGGCTGACCTCGTCCTCCACAGGATGCCGGGACGCTCCTCGCGCGCCGCGGCGGCGCGGGCTCGGATGGGGCCATGACGACGATCCGCACCCGCGAGCCCCGCGAGCTCCTCGCCCTCATCCCGTACCAGCTGGGCTTCACGCCCCGGGACAGTGCCGTGGCGGTGAGCGTGCGGGGCGAGCGCCACCGGGTCGGCCTCGTCGCCCGGGTCGACCTGCCCGACCTCTCCGACCCGTCCTGCGGGCCGGAGCTGGCGAGATCGCTCGTCGGGCACCTGCTCGCCGACGGTGCCGCCTCGGCCGTGCTGGTCCTCTACACCGACGGGCCGTTGCCCACGGTGGGCGACGAGGCCGCGCACCCTGCGGTGGCCCACTTCCGGGGGGAGGCAGGGCCCCTGCTCGGGGAGGTCGCCGTGTGGGTGGTCGGTCCGGCGGGGTACCGCGCCCTCGGGTGCGAGGACCCGGACTGCTGTCCTGCGCAGGGCCGGCCGCTGACCGATCTGCAGTCGACCCAGGTCGGGGCGCACATGGTCGTCTCCGGGAGGCAGGTCGTGCCGAGCCGGGAGGACCTCGTGCCGACGGTCGAGGTGCCCGCGGGGGACCGCCGAGCGACCAGGCGCGCGGCGGACCGGTGGGCGGCGCGACGCGCCGACTCCCTCGATCCCGTGTCCGTGCACCGCTGGCGACGAGCGGGCCTGGCGGCGTGGCGCGAGGACCTGGCGCGCTGCGCCGGTGAGCCGGGGCTCGCGATCGAGCCGACCCGCCTCGGGCGGCACCTCGCGGCCCTCGACGACGTGCTCGTGCGGGATGCCGTGCTCCTGGGGCTCGTCCCGGGGAACGGCAGGCTCGCGGACCGGGTCGTGGCCGGGTACAGCGGGGACGAGATCGGCCGCGCGCTGGGCGCGATCCTCGACCCGGTCTCGGGCCTCGCGCCCGATCCCGTGCTCGTCGACCCTGCCCGACATCTCCTGGTCCAGGTCGCCGCGCACGCCTCGCGGCGACGCCGGGCGCCGGCCCTCACCCTCCTCGGGCTCATGGCGTGGTGGGAGGGGGACGGAGCGCGTGCGGGGATCCACCTCGACCGCGCGCTCGGTGCGCGGGAGGACTACCGCCTTGCCGTTCTTCTCGCCACGACCCTCGCCTCGGGGATGCCGCCAGGATGGGTGCGCGCCAGGGGCGCCTGAGGCGCTGATCCGGGTTCCGGCGGCGCAGGGAGCGGCGCAGCGGTCCCGGGCCGACGCGCTCCGGCGGTCAGGGGGCGAGGTCCTGCACGGGAGTCCGGTAACGTCCACCGCAGGCCGTCGTCGTCCGAGGAGGCGTCATGTGTGTGGTCGTCGGATATGTCGCAACCCCCGAGGGTGACGCGGCGCTCGAGGTGGCAGTGCGCGAAGCGCACAAGCGCGATGCGCTGCTGGTCGTCGTGCTCAGCGAGCGGACGTCCCGGTTCGGTGCCGACGCACTGGGGGTCGAGCGGCTCGCCGAGGAGCTGAGAACCCGGTTCGAGGACGAGGACCTGCGCGCCGACGTCCGGGTCACGACCAAGGGGCGGGACGTCGCGGAGGACATCGTCGAGGCGGCGACGCGCAGCAAGGCGGAGCTCGTGGTGATCGGCCTGCGCCGCAGGAGCCCGGTGGGCAAGCTCCTTCTCGGCTCGAACGCCCAGCGGATCCTGCTCGACGCGCCGTGCCCCGTGCTGGCGGTCAAGCCGGAGGTCTGATCCGCCGGGGTGCGTGACGCGGTCCCGGGCATGGCTCGGGGGAGTGAATCGTGCGCTGCGGGCGTCGTGACGGGACGCCGGACGTTACAATGGTGGTCCGTTTCCTGGACCGTCCCCACGAGTCCTGCTGAAAGGTTCCCTGTGTCGTTGTCTTCCCCTGGTTCTGCCCTGCCCCGCGAGTTCGAGCACCCTGCTCTCCAGGAGCTCGTGAAGCGTGGCCGCACGCACGGCTCTGTCGACGGTCCGTCCCTGCGCGAGGCGTGTGAGGCCGCCCAGGTGGCTCCGGCCCGTCTCAAGACCGTGCTGCGCACGCTCGACGGTCTCGACATCGGCATCTCCGAGGTTCGCGCCCCGGTTGCCGCCGCGACCACCCGTCGGTCCTCGACGACCGTCGCTGCCGTCGAGGAGCCCGCGGCCGCGCCGAAGCGCCGCGCGGCCGCCAAGTCGACGACGGCGAAGGCCGCCGCTGCTCCCGCCGAGGGCGAGGAGGCCGAGAAGGCCACCACGACGACCCGTGCGAAGGCGGCGCCCAAGGCAGCAGCGACGCGGGCCAAGGCTGCCCCGAAGGCGGCAGCGAAGGCCAAGGCAGCGCCCAAGGGCAAGGCGGGGAGCGACGAGGACGAGCCCGTCGAGATCGATCCCGCGGAGCTCGAGTCCGAGGACGACGCCGTCGGCGACGACACCGCCGCCGTGCCGGTGAAGGCGGGCGAGGAGTCCGAGGACGCCGGCTTCGTCGTGTCCGACGCCGACGACGACGACGCCCCCGCCCAGCAGGTCGTCACCGCCGGTGCCACCGCCGACCCCGTCAAGGACTACCTCAAGCAGATCGGCAAGGTCGCCCTGCTGAACGCCGAGCAGGAGGTCGAGCTCGCCAAGCGGATCGAGGCCGGGCTCTTCGCCGAGGAGAAGCTCGCGGGCGTCGCGCAGATGGACAAGCTCATGCGCCGCGAGCTCGAGCTCATCGCCGCGGACGGCCGGCGCGCCAAGAACCACCTCCTCGAGGCCAACCTTCGCCTCGTCGTCTCCCTTGCCAAGCGGTACACGGGCCGCGGGATGCTCTTCCTCGACCTGATCCAGGAGGGGAACCTCGGCCTGATCCGTGCGGTCGAGAAGTTCGACTACACCAAGGGCTACAAGTTCTCGACCTACGCCACGTGGTGGATCCGCCAGGCCATCACTCGTGCCATGGCCGACCAGGCGCGCACCATCCGCATCCCGGTGCACATGGTCGAGGTCATCAACAAGCTCGCTCGCGTGCAGCGGCAGATGCTCCAGGACCTGGGCCGCGAGCCCACCCCGGAGGAGCTCGCCAAGGAGCTCGACATGACCCCCGAGAAGGTCGTCGAGGTCCAGAAGTACGGCCGCGAGCCCATCTCGCTGCACACCCCGCTCGGCGAGGACGGCGACAGCGAGTTCGGTGACCTGATCGAGGACTCCGAGGCCGTCGTCCCGGCCGACGCGGTCAGCTTCACGCTCCTGCAGGAGCAGCTGCACCAGGTGCTCGACACGCTCTCCGAGCGCGAGGCGGGTGTCGTCTCGATGCGGTTCGGGCTCACCGACGGACAGCCGAAGACCCTCGACGAGATCGGCAAGGTCTACGGCGTCACGCGTGAGCGGATCCGCCAGATCGAGTCCAAGACGATGTCCAAGCTCCGTCACCCGAGCCGCTCGCAGGTCCTGCGCGACTACCTCGACTGAGGGTCGGCGCGGCGTGCATGGCGCGGCACCGACCCGAGGGCCACACTGAGCCCATGGCGACACGGACATCGGTTGTCCTCGCCTCGGCCGTCGCCGGGGTCGTGGTTCTTGCCGTCGTCGCGGGCGTGCTCGCCGCGACGCGTTCGGTGTCGGCGGGGGACCCCGCGACACCCTCAGGTGCCGTGCAGGCCTACCTGCAGTCCGTCGCGGACGGCTCGGTGGACGAGGCGGCTGCTCTCCTCGCACCGGAGAGCAGCTGCACCGTCGAGGACCTCACCCGGGCCTACCTGCCCAGCTCCCTGCGCGCGGTGCTCGGTTCGGTCTCGGTGGACGGCGACTCCGCCGTGGTGACCGTGCAGATCACCGAGGGCGCCGGGGACGACCCCTTCAGCTCGGGCGGCTACAGCCATGACGAGCGGTTCGTCCTGGTCCGCTCCGGGGCGGACTGGTCGTTGTCCGGGGCGCCCTGGCCGATGTACGACTGCGGCGGGTCCCGATGATCGGCGCCGTGGTCTCGTCGCTGATCGGCCTCGTCGTGCCGATCGTCGTCGTGGTGCTGATCGTGCGGGCGGTCGCGGGGCGTCGTTCGGGAGAGCCCGTGGCCCCGGGCGTCCTCGTGCGCCGCTTCTTCCAGTACCTGCTCCTGTACGGCATGACGCTCGTGGTCGCGGGTGGCGTGACGACGCTCGGCGGGCTGCTGGGCCGGCGCGCCCTGCTGGTGGACACCAGCGGCGACCTCGCGCGAGCGCTGACCTTCCTGCTCATCGGCACCCCGCTGCTCGTCGTGCTCTGGCGGTGGACCCGACGCACGATGGCGGAGGTGCCGGGAGAGTCGCGCTCCCTCGGGTGGCTCCTCTACCTGGCGCTGACCGCCCTCACCGGCGCCGTCGCCGCTCTCGTCTCGCTCCAGTCCCTCCTGGAGGACGCGATCGGGGGCCGGTTCGAGGTCGCCGCCGCGGTGCAGGTGCTCGTCTGGGGCGCACTGTGGGGGGTCCACCTGCGGATCGAGTCACGGACGACGGAGCCTGAGCACCGCAGGGTCCACCACCTGCTCGGTGCGTTCATCGGATGGGCCGTCAGCCTCGCGGGTCTCGTCGCGGTGCTCAGCGCCTCCCTCGACGTCCTGCTCGTGCCCGAGGGCGATGTCGTGGTCGAGACGGTCTCCACCGTCGGGGTCGCCGGTGCGCTCCTGCTCGCCGGCGTGCCGGTGTGGATCATGTACTGGTGGCTGCGCGAGCGGACGGCACCCGCGACCCCGCTCTGGTACGGCTACGTCCTGCTCGCAGGTGTGGGGATCTCCCTCGTGGTCACCGTCACCGGAGCGAGCGTGGCGCTGTACCGGGTGCTCGTGTGGGCGCTCGGCGACCTCGGTGGAGCGGCGACGACCTCCTGGGGGTCCGGGACGCTCACGGCACTCTCCGTCGCGGTGGGCGGGGCGCTGAGCTGGTGGTACCACCGGCAGGTGCTGGGGACCGCCGTGCCCGCGGAGCGGAGCGAGGTCGACCGGCTGCACGAGTACCTGCTTGCTGCTGTCGCGCTGGTCGCGGCCGCTGTCGGCGTCGTGCTCGTGGTGGTGGCCTTCCTCGAGGCTGTCACCCCCACCGCCTCGGTGCTCGTCGACTCGTCGTTGATCAACTCGGTGCTGGCCGCGGCCACGCTCCTCCTCGTCGGTGGCCCGCTGTGGTGGGCGTTCTGGCGCCGGATCCGCAGCGCGGTCGCCGCCGACCGGGACACCGAGGCGGCGTCCCCGACGCGCCGCATCTACCTGTACGCCCTGTTCGGCCTGACCGGGGTCGTCGCCGTGGTCGCCCTGCTCGTCGCGGTCTACGGGATCCTCGAGGCGGCGCTCTCCGGGGACCTGGGAGCGGACACGGTCCGCGAGCAGCGGGTGGCGCTCGGCGTGCTGGTCGCGGCGCTCGCCCTGGCGAGCTACCACTGGTCGGTGCACCGTGAGGACCGGAGGCTGGCACCGCCGCCCGCGGCCCCGCAGGCCGTGCCGACCCCGCAGGCCGTGCCGGGCGCCCCGGGCATGCAGGCCGGTGCGTCGCCGGTCGGCCCGCTGGAGTCCGTCCTGCTCATCGGGCCGGCCGACGAGCGGCTGGTCGACGAGATCCGTCAGGTGACCTCTGCTCACGTCGAGTTGTGGGTCCAGGAGTCCGGGCGGTGGGATCGGCAGGCGGTGCTCGCTGCGCTGGCCGGTGCGCGACTGCGCAAGGTCATGCTGCACGCGGACGGCGAGCAGATGGTCCAGGCGGGGGACGCGCGCTAGTCAGGCCCCGAGGACCTGGGCCCCGACCCAGATCGCGATCGCGGCGACGGCGGTGCTGAGCTCGACGAGGATCCCGAGCCCTGTGGCGCGCAGGGCAACCCAGGCGGCACTCAGCGCGGGTCGGAGCTCTCGACGCCGCCGGTACTCCATGATCACGAGCCCCAGGGCGAAGAAGAGGACGAGGCCGAGCCCGGGCACCACGACCATCCCGACGAGGCCCGCGAGGGCTGCCAGGACGAGCGAGGACCGGGGCACACCGGCCGCCGAGACCTGCTGCCCCGTCAGGAGAGCGCCGGAGAGGGCCCCGGCGGTCAGCAGCACCGCGGCAGTCGCGAAGACCAGCCATGCGGTGGGCCCACCCGTCGTGATCGCCCAGACGAGCAGGGCTGCGCCGATCAGGAGGGAACCGGGAAGGACCGGGACCACGATCCCGACGACACCCACCAGCATCGCGAGAGCGACGAGGATCGTCAGGAGGTCGATGTCAGGACCCGCGTCTCAGGGGTGTGCCGCACGGCGTACCGCTCAGAGCGAGGCGCCGTGCTCCTGCTCGAGGCGGTCCATCTCGTCGTGGACGTGCACGGCGACGTCGGCGAAGGCGTCGGCGTGCTTGCGGGCGTGGTGCCCGCAGAAGAAGAGGTCACCGGTCGGGAGAACGACGCGCACGTAGGCCTGGGCACCACAGCGGTCGCAGCGATCGGCTGCGGTCAGGGGGGCTGTCGTCATCGTGGTCACGAAGACATGGAACCATGCGGGGACGCGCGTTGCTCCCGCCGGCGGCCGTGGTTCGCTCTCCGCGTAGTCCGAAGGTCCCGGAGCGGTCCGGCGGGGTCCGCGCACGGCACGCCTCCCCGAGCGCGGTGCTCGGGGCGTCTAGGCTCTGCCCCCGTGACGAGTGCCCTGACCGAGTCCAGCTACACCGCACGCCACCTGTCCGTCCTGGAGGGGCTGGAGGCGGTCCGCAAGCGACCCGGCATGTACATCGGGACCACGGACTCCCGCGGGCTCATGCACTGCGTCTGGGAGATCATCGACAACGCGGTGGACGAGGCCCTGGGCGGCCACTGCACGCGGATCGAGATCCTCCTGCACGAGGACGGCTCCGTCGAGGTCAGGGACGACGGTCGCGGCATCCCGGTGGACGTCGAGCCGAAGACCGGCCTGACGGGCGTCGAGGTGGTCTTCACCAAGCTGCACGCCGGCGGGAAGTTCGGCGGCGGCTCGTACGCGGCCTCGGGAGGCCTGCACGGCGTGGGGGCGAGCGTGGTCAACGCCCTGTCCTCCCGGCTGGACGTCGAGGTGGACCGGGGTGGCAAGACCCACCGGATGACCTTCCACCGCGGGGAGCCCGGCCGGTTCGCCGATGCGGCGGGTCCGGATCCCGACGCCGCCTTCAGCCCCTTCGTCTCGGCCTCCGAGCTCGCCGTGGTCGGCAAGGTCGCCCGCGGCCGCACCGGGACCCGGGTCCGCTTCTGGGCCGACCGGCAGGTGTTCCCCGCGAGCGCCGTGTTCTCCTACGACGACCTCGTCGCGCGCGTGCGGCAGACGACCTTCCTGGTCCCCGGGCTGACGATCCTCGTGCGCGACGAGCGTCGGCTGCGCGGGACCCCGGGGGAGGAGGGGCCCAGCGAGGAGACCTTCGTCCACCACGGAGGGACCGTCGACTACGTCGACTTCCTCGCCCCGGACAACGCGGTGACCGACACCTGGCGGCTGTCCGGGACGGGGCGGTTCACCGAGACGGTCCCCGTGCTCGACGGTCGCGGGCACCTCGTCTCCCAGGAGGTCGAGCGCGAGTGCGTGGTCGACGTCGCGCTGCGCTGGGGGACCGGGTACGAGACCGAGGTGCGGACCTTCGTCAACATCATCTCCACGCCGAAGGGCGGCACCCACCTCGCCGGCTTCGAGCAGGCGCTGATCAAGACCCTGCGGACGCAGATCCAGGCGAACGCGCGCCGGCTGAAGATCACGGCGAAGGACAGCGGGGACCGGATCGAAAAGGACGACGCCCTCGCCGGGTTGACCGCCGTCGTCACCGTCCGTCTCGCCGAGCCGCAGTTCGAGGGGCAGACCAAGGAGGTGCTCGGCACCGGACCGGTCCGCGCCGTGGTCGCCAAGGTCGTCGAGTCCGAGCTCACCGCCCTGCTCACCTCGACCAAGCGCGACCTCAAGACGCAGGCCTCGCTGGTGCTCGACAAGGTCGTCGCGGAGATGCGGGCCCGTCAGTCGGCCCGCAAGCAGAAGGAGATCTCTCGTCGCAAGAACGCGCTGGAGACCTCGGCCCTCCCGTCCAAGCTCGCCGACTGCCGCAGCGACGACGTCGGGCGCAGCGAGCTGTTCATCGTCGAGGGGGACAGCGCGCTGGGCACCGCCAAGCTCGCTCGGAGCTCGGACTTCCAGGCGCTGCTCCCCATCCGCGGCAAGATCCTCAACGTCCAGAAGGCCTCGGTCAGCGACATGCTCCGCAACGCGGAGTGCGCGGCGATCATCCAGGTCATCGGTGCCGGCTCCGGCCGGAGCTTCGATCTCGAGGCCGCCCGGTACGGGAAGATCGTGCTGATGACCGATGCCGACGTCGACGGCGCGCACATCCGCACGCTGCTGCTGACGCTGTTCTTCCGGTACATGCGCCCGCTCGTGGACGAGGGTCGGGTCTACGCGGCCGTCCCGCCGCTGCACCGCATCGAGACGCTCGGCAGCGGCTCACGCAAGGGTGAGTACATCTACACGTACTCCGAGGACGAGCTGACCCGCACGCTGCGCCGGCTCGACAAGGCGGGGCGGCGCTACAAGCCGGACATCCAGCGGTACAAGGGCCTCGGGGAGATGGACGCCGACCAGCTCGCCGAGACGACGATGGACCCGCGTCACCGGACGCTCCGTCGCGTGACCGCCGCCCATGCCGCCGCAGCGGAGGAGGTCTTCGAGCTCCTCATGGGGGCGGAGGTCGCCCCGAGACGCGACTTCATCGTCGCGGGAGCCGCCCAGCTCGACCGCGCGGCCATCGACGCGTGACGATGCACACTCCCGCTCCCCGATCACCTAGGTTGGTCCCGTGAGCCAGCTCGAGCCGATCGCCGTGCGTGCGGATGCACCCGCGGTCCTCGAGCTGCCCCCTGCGCACCTCGAGCTGCGGTGGCGCGCCCTGCACGTCGGGGACGTCGACGCGCTGTTCGCCCTGATCGGCACGATCGAGGTCGCGGACCGGGCTCCGACGCGCACCTCACGGGCCGAGGTCGCCGACTTCTTCGTCGGCGGCTGGAAGGACCTCCAGCGCGACAGCCTCGGCGGTTTCGACCACGAGGGCACCCTGCGCGCCTACGCCTTCGTCGAGGTCCACCCCGGCGACGTCGGTGTCGTGCGCGCCTTCCTCTCCGGCGGGGTCGACCCGCAGTGGCGGGGAAGCGGTCTCGGCCGCGCCGTCATCGCCTGGCTCGAGGGGCGGGGCCGTCAGAAGCTCGTCGAGACCGGCAAGGACCTGCCCGCGCGACTGTGCTCCTTCGTCGAGGAGAACGCGCGCGACCAGCGCCGGCTGTATGCCGCAGCCGGGTTCAGCCCGATCCGCTGGTACACCTCGATGCGTCGCGACCTGAGCATCCCGATCCCCTCGGTGCGGCCGCCGCGCGGCGTCCGGATCGTGCGGTGGAGCCTGGAGCTCGACGAGGCGACCCGACTGGCGCACAACGCCTGCTTCGCCGACCACTGGGGAAGTGAGCCGAGGACGCCCGAGACCTGGCGCCACGACCGGCAGCACTTCATGCCCACCTGGAGCTTCGTCGCCCTGGACGCGGCCGCGAGCGTGCCGACGGTCGTCGGCTACGCGATGTCGAGCCGGTACGAGCAGGACTGGGCGGTCCAGGGTTGGACGAGCGGGTACACCGAGATCCTCGGCGTCCGGCCCGAGTGGCGGGGCAAGGGGCTCGCCGGGGTGCTGCTCGCGCGCAGCCTCAACGCCTTCAAGCGGTCCCGGATGCAGTACGCCTGCCTCGACGTCGACAACGCCAACCCCACCGGGGCGAACGGCCTGTACGAGGCATGGGGCTACGAGGCCACGCACGGTTCGGTGCTCTACAGCGTGGAGCTCTGAGCCGAGCGGTCCACGACGGTCGGCCCGGGCTGCGGGCGCGTCGAGGCCGTCCTACGCTCGGGGCGTGCCCCGCCCGCTCCTCCTCTACGACGCCGACTGCGGCTTCTGCCTGCGCGCCGTGCGGTGGGTGCCGCGGCTGGGGCTCGCCACCGGGGTGACCGCCCTCCAGGACGTGGACCTGGCAGGACTCGGGGTCGACGCCGGGCGCGCGGAACGCGAGCTGCCGTTCCTCGACGCCGACGGTGCGGTGTCCTACGGTCACCGCGCGGTCGCCGGGGCGCTGCTGACCGGGAACCGCGTCCTGGTGACCCTCGGCCGGGTCCTGGGCTCACGCGTGCTGGACCGGCCCTCGTCCTTCGTGTACGGCTGGGTCGCCCGTCATCGCGGATCGCTCCCGGGTGGCACGGTCACCTGTCAGCCGACGGTGTGCACCGGTGCGGGCAGCGGCGTCCCGGAACCGTCCCGGCGCTGGTCGAGCGCGGGGAGCTCGACGGCCTGACCTGCCGATCCGGAGGCGCGCGCCGGCCCGGGACCGACCCAGGCCAGCAGGAGCGTGTCCTCACCCCGCAGGAACCGTTGGGCCCGCACCCCGCCGGTGGCCCGGCCCTTGCCGGGGTAGACCTCGAAGGGGGAGACCTTGGCCGAACCCGGCTGGGTCCCGGGCAGGGCGTCGGACGCACCGGCGATGGTCACCACGAGCGGTGGCTCCTGCTCGGGTCCCACGGCCGAGGCGGGAAGGACGCCGAAGAAGACGACCTGTGCGCCCGCGCCGAGGCTGATCCCGGACATCCCGCCGGCCGGGCGCCCCTGCGGGCGCACGAGGGATGCGCCGAAGTGCAGCAGCTGGGCATCGGAGGACACGAAGACGAGCTCGTCCCCGTCGGCGGCCGGTGCGGCCCCGACGACCTCGTCCCCCTCCTTGAGCCCGATGACCTCCCAGGAGTCGCGCGCGGGCGCCGCCTCGGGGCTCACGCGCTTGACCACGCCCCCTGCGGTTCCCAGCGCGAGAGGCGGGGAGTCGGGGGCGAGCGAGACCAGGGCGACGGCGCGCTCGCGGGGAGCGAGGGTGACCAGCTCGGTCAGCGGCACGCCGCCCGAGAGGCTCGGCGGCCCGTCCGTCGGCGGCAGGGACGGGAGGTCCAGCATGGGCAGGCGGAGCACGCGGCCCGCACTGGTGACCACCCCGATCTCCGCGCGGGAGGTCGTCGCGACCTGCGACACGACCACGTCGTGCGCGGCGCGGCGCCCGGACCGCGGTGGCACCGAGTCGTCTGCCGTGCGGGCCACGAGACCGGTGCCCGAGAGCAGCGCCCGGCACGCCACGTCAGCGATCTCCAGCGGTGCGGCGGAGCGCTTGGCCGCGGGTGCTCCGGTGACCCCGGTGCCGCCGGCGTGCTCGAGCAGGATCGTGCGTCGCGGGGTGCCGAAGGTCTGCGCGACCTCCGCCATCTCGTCGCTGACCAGGGTCCGCAGACGGGACTCGTCGGCGAGGATCTCCTCGAGCTCGGCGATCTGCGCGCGCAGCTCGTCGGCCTCGGTCTCCAGCTCCATCCGGGAGTACTTCGTCAGTCGGCGCAGGCGCAGCTCGAGGATGTACTCCGCCTGCACCTGGGACAGGTCGAAGACGCTCTGCAGGCGTTCCCGCGCGGCATCGGCGGTGTCCGAGGCGCGGATGACCTGGATGACCTCGTCGATGTCGAGGATCGCGATGAGCAGGCCCTCGACCAGGTGCAGGCGGTCCTTGCGTCGGCCCAACCGGTACGCCGAGCGCCGGCGCACCACCGTCAGGCGGTGCTCGACCCACACCACGAGCATCTCGCGCAGGCCGAGGGTCTGCGGCTGCCCGTCGACGAGGGCGACGTTGTTGACCCCGAAGGAGTCCTCCATCGGGGTGCTGCGGTAGAGCTGCTCGAGGACGGCGTCGGGCTCGAAGCCCGCCTTGACCTCGATGACCAGCCGCAGGCCGTGCTGACGGTCCGTGAGGTCGGTGACCGCCGAGATCCCGGAGATCTTCTTGGCCTGGACGCCCTCCTTGATCTTCTCGATCACCTTCTCCGGGCCCACCAGGTACGGGAGCTCGGTCACCACGATGCCCTTGCGCCGGGCGGTGACGTTCTCGATCCGGGCGGTGGCCCGGGTGCGGAAGGAGCCACGGCCGGTGCGGTACGCGTCGCGCACCCCCTCGAGCCCGACGATCTTTCCCCCCGTGGGCAGGTCGGGCCCCGGGACGAAGCGCATGAGGTCCTCGAGGCTCGCCCCGGGATGAGCGACCAGGTGCCGGGCCGCGGCGACCACCTCCACGAGGTTGTGCGGCGCCATGTTCGTGGCCATCCCGACGGCGATCCCCGAGGCCCCGTTGACCAGGAGGTTGGGGATCGCCGAGGGCAGGACCTCCGGCTGGGTCAGCTTGTTGTCGTAGTTGGGGATGAGGTCGACGACGTCCTCGTCGAGGTCGGCGACCATGGCCATCGCGGCCGAGGCCAGCCGTGCCTCGGTGTACCGCGGGGCGGCCGGGCCGTCGTCGAGCGAGCCGAAGTTGCCGTGCCCGTCCACCATCGGCAGGCGCAGGGAGAAGGACTGGGCCATCCGGACGAGGGCGTCGTAGATCGCCGAGTCCCCGTGCGGGTGCAGCTTGCCCATCACCTCGCCGACCACACGCGCGGACTTCACATAGGCGCGGTCCGGCCGCAGGCCCATGTCGGCCATCTGGTAGAGGATGCGCCGCTGGACGGGCTTGAGCCCGTCCCTCGCGTCGGGCAGGGCCCGTGCGTAGATCACCGAGTACGCGTACTGCAGGAAGGAGTCCTGCATCTCCTCCGCGACGTCGATGTCGACGATCGTCTCGTGGACGACCTCGGTGGGCTCGTCGGACGGGCCGGAACGGCGGGCCATCGCGGGGGGACTCCTTCTGACGAGACGATCGGGCTACGGTTCGGCGCACGCGGGACGCCCGGCTGTACCGCCGGGCGAGCACACGGACGGACCATTGTCGCGCCCCGCGACGCGGTGGGGTGGACGACGCGCCCGGCGCCCCCTGGCGGATGCCCCTCGCGCGGTGCACCCGGCCCGCGGGCCTGGTCCCCGTCACGGTGCAGGCGCGGTGGCTAGCCTTGGTCCGTGAGCACCGACGCCGGCCCCGGCTACCCGACGCACTGGGAGGCCGACGTCGTGCTCCGGGACGGGGGGACGGCGCATGTGCGGCCGATCCGCCCGCAGGACGCCGACGCCCTCCAGCGGTTCCACCTCGGCCAGTCGCGGCAGTCGACGGTCTTCCGCTTCTTCGCCCCCCTCGAGCGGCTGCCGGCCAAGGACCTCGCCCGCTTCACGACCGTCGACCACGACGACCGGGTCGGCCTCATCGCCGTGGCGACCGACGAGCACGGCGAACGGATCATCGCCGTCGCCCGCTACGACCGGGACAGCCCGCGCGACGGCGAACCGAGCGACGAGGCCGAGATCGCCTTCAACGTCGCCGACGACCATCACGGCCGCGGACTGGGCTCCGTCCTCCTGGAGCACCTGACGGCGGCGGCACGGGAGCGGGGGATCCGGCACTTCACGGCGGAGGTCCTCCCGCACAACACCCGCATGCTCGGGGTCTTCCGGGACGCCGGCTACGTCGTCGACCAGTACCTGGACGACGGGATCATGTCCGTCTCGTTCGACATCGACCCCACCGAACGCTCCCTCGCGGTGCGAGCGGACCGCGAGCAGCGCGCCGAGGCCCTCAGCGTCCACGGGCTGCTCACCCCGCGCTCCATCCTCCTGGTGACCGGTGGCGCCGCGCACACCGAGCCGTCGCTCGCCCGGACGGTCCTTCGCCACCTCGTGGCGGCGGGTGCTGACCATCCGCAGGTGCACCTGGTCGGCCTGGTCGACGAGGACGTCGACCCCTCGGTCCAGCGCTGGTCGAGCCCGGCGCAGGTCCCCGGCCCGGTCGACCTGCTGGTCATCGACCTCCCGGCACCCGAGGTCTCCGACGCCGTCCGCCGGTGCGCCCGCCTGCGTCCGCGTGCCGTCGTGGTGCTCTCGGGAGGGTTCGCCGAGTTCGGCCAGGCCGGGCTCGAACGGCAGCGGGAGCTGCTGCGCAGCGCGCACGCGGTCGGGATGCGCGTGCTCGGTCCGTCCTCCTTCGGGGCGCTGCGGCAGGCCTTCGACGGAGCCCCTGCCCTGAACGCCTCGCTCGCCGAGCACATGCCTGCTCCGGGTCCGCTCGCGCTGTTCTGCCAGTCGGCGCCCCTCGCCGTCGGGCTGCTGTCCTCCGCCCGCCGCCGGGGGCTCGGCCTGTCGACGTTCATGTCGTCGGGCAACCGGGCCGACGTCTCGGGAAACGACGCCATGCAGTTCTGGAACCAGGACGAGCACACCCGGGTGATCGGCCTGTACCTGGAGTCGATCGGGAACCCCCGCAAGTTCGCCCGGGTCGCGCGGCGGCTCGCGGTCGCGAAGCCCGTCGTCGTGGTGACCGCAGGGCGCTCGGGACATGTCGTGCCGGCGGGTCACGTGATCCGCCGGACCCGGGTCCCGCGGCGTGCCCTCGACGAGATGCTGCGTCAGTCCGGGGTGATCCGGGTGGAGAGCCAGCACCAGCTCCTCGACGTCGCCCAGCTGCTCGTCCACCAGCCGCTTCCCGCCGGTCGACGGGTCGCCGTCCTCGCGGACTCCGCACCGTTGGCGGCCCTTGCCGCCGAGGCGAGCATCTCCGCGGGCCTCACGGTCGGCGAGCAACGCGCCATCCTGCCCGCCGGCGGGACGAGCGACCTCGACCTGGAGCGCCTCGACGAGCAGCTGAGCGAGGTGTACGCGGATCCGGGCTGTGATGCGGTCGTGGTGATGCACGTGCCGACCGTCGGTGAGCCCGACCCGCGGGTCGCCGCCGCCATCGCCAGGGCCGCGGCCTCCGCCGGCCGGACGACGATCGCCTGCATCCTCGGCCTGAGCGGCGTCACCCCCGAGCTGACCGCTCCGGACGAGGGCGGCACGCCGAGAACCGTCCCCGCGTTCGCCACCCCGGAGGACGCCGTGCTCGCCCTCGCGGCCGCCACCCGGTACAGCGTCTGGCGCTCGGCCGACCGAGGGCGACCGCTGGCACCCTCCGGCCTCGACCGTCGGGCCGCTCGTCGCATCGTCGAGGAGGTCCTCGAGGACCCTCGCGGGCCGCGCGTGGACACCGCCGTCGTGGACGTCCAACCGGAGGTCGACCCCTACCGGGGCGACGCGGGACCTGACCCCACCCCGCTGAGGCTGACGCCCGAGGCCACGGCGGAGCTCCTCGCCTGCTACGGCATCCCGGTCCTGCCGGTTCGGCTCGTCCACGACGCCGACGAGGCCGTCGCCGTCGCGCAGGAGATCGGCTGGCCCGTCGTCCTCAAGAGCGGCGTGTCGCGCCTGCGGCACCGGACCGACCTCGGTGGTGTCCGTCTCGACCTCGCCGGACCGGAGATGCTGCGGGAGGCCGTGGAGACGATGCGGGTCCACCAGGGCGAGCCCGGGCCGTGGGAGATCCAGCGGATGGCGCCCACCGGTGCCTCGTGCGTGATCCGCTCACGGGAGGACCCGCGCTTCGGTCCCGTCGTCTCGTTCGGGCTGGCCGGGGACGCCGTGGACCTGCTGGGCGACGTCAGCTACGGCGTCGCACCGCTGGCCGACGTGGACGTGGCGGAGATGATCCGGGCCGTCCGTGCGGCACCGCGCCTCTTCGGGTACCGCGGGATGCCGGCGCTCGACGTCGCGGCGCTGTAGGACCTGCTGGGTCGCGTCGTCGTCATGGCGGACGACCTGCCGGAGCTGCGCAGCCTCGAGCTGCAGCCCGTGGTCGTGGCCGAGCAGGGTGCTGCCGTGCTCGGGGCGCGGGTGCTGCTCGCCAGGGCAGGGCGCGTGGACTCGCCCCGGCGGGTGCTCCCGCAGTAGCTGCGGAGCGCCGGTCGACGGACTCGGCCGGTGCAGGGGGCAACCGGGCGGGCCATCGGTGGGAGGATGTCCTGGTGCCTTCGCCGTCCACCGACCTCAACCGCAGCCTCCACCTGGCCGGGTACTACCCCGAGCTGGTCGGAGACGTCCTCGACGTCGCCCTGGCCGGGGAGGACGTCCTGGGGCATCTGGTGCACCCGGAGACGACCTTCGACGAGAACGAGGTGCGCCGGCACGTGACCGTGCTGGTGCTCACCCCGAGCCGCCTGGTCCTGGCCCATGTCGACGACCACGCACCCGATGCGCAGAACCCGTCCTCCAGCGCGTCGGCGACCACGGAGTCGGTGCCGCTCCGGCACCTGCACACGGTCGCGCTGACGCATGTGGTGGCAGGTCCCGAGCAGCACGTCCCCGGCACCCCGCCGACGGAGCTGACCCTTGCTCTCGGCTGGGGCGCGGTGCGCAGGGTCGACCTGGAGCCGGCCACATGCGGGGACCCGCAGTGCGAGGCGGACCACGGGCTCACCGGGACGATCTCGCCGGACGACGTCGTGGTCCGGGTCTCCGCCCAGGCGGAGGGCGGCGTCGCCGTCCAGGCCGCGCTCGGCTTCGCCCGGGCCCTGTCCATGGCCACGGCCCGACTGGCGTGAGCGACGTGGACGACGCCCTGGCGGACCTCGTCCTGCCGGACTACGGCGGTCTGTGCCTGGACTCCGTGCTGCCCGCCGTCGCGGGAGCCGTCGGGGCGGTGCTCGACCCGGAGCGGGCCGCCCGTGCCGCCGAGGCGCGTGCGCTGCTCGGGCTGCCCGCTGCCGACCGTGTCTGCGTCGTCCTCGTCGACGGTCTCGGTGAGGAGCTGCTCGCCGAGCGGCGCGGCCACGCCGCGTTCCTGCGGGGGCAGCTCGGGAACGCGCGCAGCCTGACCGTCGGCTACCCGTCGACCACTGCCGCCTCGATGGGGCTGTTCGGCACCGGCTGCGGCGCCGGCCGCACGGGCCTGGCGGGATACACGGTGCGCAACCCGGCGACCGGCGAGCTCGCCAACCTCGTCTCGTGGACCGGCGCAGGCGACCCCGCGGCCTGGCAGCCCGAGCCCACCTGGTTCGAGCTCCTCGCAGCAGCCGGGACCTCGGTCACGTCCGTCGGCCCCGCCGGTTTCGCGGGCTCCGGGCTCACCCTCGCTGCCCTGCGCGGTGCGCGGTACCGCGGCGCCGAGACGCTCGCCGAGCGGGTCGACGTCGCCGTCCGCGAGCTCGCACGGCCGGGTGTCGTGTACCTGTACTGGGGGGACGTCGACAAGGCCGGCCACCAGGAGGGCTGGCGGTCCGCCGCCTGGGGCGATGCGCTCAGCGAGACCGACCGGGAGCTCGCCCGGCTGGCCAGGCGCGTCCCTGCGGGCACCCTGCTGCTCGTCACGGCGGACCACGGCATGGTCGACGTCGACGCCGACCGGCTCGTCGACGTGGCCACGACCCCGGCGCTGCGCGACGGCGTGGCGCTCGTGTCGGGGGAGCCCCGGGCGACGCACGTGCACCTGGAGCCCTCTGCCGACCCGGTCGCCGTCCGTGATCGCTGGCGGGAGAGCCTTGCCGGCCACGCCCGGGTGGTCGAGCGCGCGGAGGCCGTCGCCGCGGGGTGGTTCGGGCCGGTCTCCCCGTCGGTCCTGCCGATCATCGGGGACCTGGTGGTCGCCGCGCTCGGCACCAGCGGTGTCGTCGACTCCCGCACGCAGACCCCGCACTCGCTCCTGCTGCGCGGGATGCACGGATCCCTCACGGCGGGGGAGATGCGCATCCCCCTCGTCGTGGTCGCCTAGGAGGTCAGCATGGCCGAGCTCGTGTTCTTCAGCGGGACGATGGACTGCGGCAAGTCCACCCTCGCGCTGCAGCTGGACCACAACCATGCGGCCAGGGGCCGCGGCGGCATCCTCTTCACCCGCCAGGACCGGGCCGGCTCCGAGGTGCTCTCCTCGCGGCTCGGCCTGCGTCGCCCCGCGGTGGAGGTCGGCGACTCGACGAACTTCTGGGACGAGGTCGTGCGTCGGCGCACCCACGGCGAGCGGGTCGACTACCTCGTGTGCGACGAGGCCCAGTTCTACAGCCCGGAGCAGGTCGAGCAGCTCGCCCAGCTCGTCGACGAGCTGGGTGTCGACGTCTACGCCTTCGGCATCACGGCGGACTTCCGGACCAGGCTCTTCCCGGGCTCGGCAAGGCTCGTCGAGCTCGCCGACCGGGTCGAGGTCCTTCAGGTCCAGGCGTTGTGCTGGTGCGGGGCGCGGGCCACGCACAACGCACGCACGGTCGGCGGGCACATGGTCGTCGAGGGCGACCAGGTCGTCGTCGGCGACACCGGTCAGGCGGTTGCCGTGGGCTACGAGGTGCTGTGCCGCCGGCACCACATGCGGCGGATGACGGTGGCCGTGGCGCGGGCGACCGCGACGGCCCCGGACACGCTGGAGTTCGACGTCCGCTGACCGGGTCGACCGCGTCCGGGGCCGACCCGCGTCGCGAGGGCCCTACTCGGGCTTCGCGCCGAAGACGATCTCGTCCCAGGTCGGCACGCTGGCCCGGCCACGCTTCCCCCGTGGGCGCGGGGTCGCCTCGGCGCTCGCACCGGTCGGCGCCGTCGGGCCCGCGGGCTCAGCGGTCGTGCCGGTCTCCTCCTGCGAGGACTCGTCGCGTGCGCGTGCGCTCGTCTCGTCCTTCGGCCTGCTGCGGCGGGGCATCTCCAGGACCGTCGCGTCCGTCGCGAGCTCGGGGTGCGACTCGGGAGGGTGCGCTCCGGGGACGGGCTGCGTCAGCCCGGGGTGGTCGAAGTCGAAGGCGTGCTGCGGGCCGAATCCCTCGAACGCCTCGTCGTCCTCGTCCAGGTCCTCGAGGGGCTGACGCACGCCACGGCGCTCGTGGAGCTCGGCGAGGAGGTCGGCCGTCGCCTCCTCCGGGGTCGGCTCGGGGACCGACTCCTCGGCGGTGGCAGGCGGCGTGTACGCGGCGGGGCGTGCATCGACGGCGCTGAGCAGCGGGCGAAGGGCCTCGTCCACCTCGACGTCGAAGACCGAGGAGCGCACGGCGGTCAGGTGGCGGCGGGGGATCGGCTCGTCGGCGAGCTCGGTCTCCGAGAGCCACCTGGCCTCGTCGTCCAGGGCGCGCAGGGTGCGGGCGCTCGCGTCGAAGGTCCAGCGCGCCGATCTGCGCGCCTCGGAGATCTCGAAGGACAGCTCGATCATCCAGGGGCCGGCACCGTCCCGGGCGGAGTCCCAGCGGATCGAGTCCTGCACGACCCCGCGGGTCGCGAGGCGGTCGGCGGCGAGGTCCCCGAGGGTGGGAGCGCCGACGTCGTGCCCGATCCGCGTCGCACGGGCCTGCGTCGCGACCCACTCACGTTCGGCGAGGACGGGGCCCTCGTAGCGGCGGACCGCCTCGACCGGGACCCCCGAGTGCTCCGCGACCTCCTCGGCGGTCGCGCCGGCGCGGATCCGCGCCTGGATCTCCCGTGGCGGCAGCGCGTTGCGCTCGCCGGCGCGGGCCTGCTCCATGCCCGGACGGTCGCGTCGTACCGCGGCGCGCAGCGGCTCGTCGATCGGGAGCCGGAAGCGTTGGCCGTCCGGCCCCTCGAGGACGACGTGCTCACCGTCGTCGTGCAGTCCCACCAGCGTCAGCTCGCCCATCGGCTCCTCCTTCCGGCCCTTCTGAGAGTGCCACCTGCGGGTGCTCCTGCCGGGGATCTCGCCCGGTGTGCCGCGTGGCGACCACGCCGTGAGCGCCGACCGCCCCGACTCCGGCAGGATAGGCGTCATGCACACCGATGTCCCGGCCCTGGTCCTTCTCGCCGAACAGCTGGCCCGGGAGGCCGGAGACCTCGTCCGCACCCGTCCGGAGACCGTCGCCGTCGCCGCGACCAAGTCCAGCGCGGCCGACGTCGTCACGGCGATGGACATGGCGGCGGAGGACCTGTTGCGGCGACGGATCGCCCAGGCGCGGCCGCTGGACGGCATCCTCGGCGAGGAGCACGGTCATGAGCCGGGTACGAGCGGAGTGACGTGGGTCCTCGACCCGATCGACGGGACCGTCAACTACCTGTACGGGATCCCCGCCTACGCGGTGAGCGTCGCAGCGGTCACCGGCGGGCTCGACCCCGCGAGCTGGACGGTCCTGGCCGGGTGCGTCCACGCCGTGGTGGACGGCAGGACCTGGACGGCCGGGCAGGGGCACGGGGCCTTCCTCGACGGTCGCCGGCTGGAGAGGCGTGAGGACCGGGGCCTGGACGGTGCCCTGCTCGGCACGGGCTTCGGCTACACGGCGGACCGCCGTCGCCACCAGGCGGAGATCGTCGCCGCCCTGCTCCCGCGGGTGCGGGACATCCGGCGGATGGGCTCGGCGGCGATGGACCTGTGCACCGTGGGGTCCGGCGGGCTCGACGTGTACTACGAGCGGGGGCTGAACCCCTGGGACATGGCGGCAGGGATGCTCGTCGCCTCGGAGGCCGGTGCCGAGGTGATCGGCCTGCGTGGCGAGGGTCCCGGCCTGTCGATGACGGTGGCCGGGCCGCGCACCGCCACCCGTGAGCTCGCCGAGTTCCTGGCAGCGCGGGACGCGGACCGGGACGCCGGCTGACCGTTCGTCCGGTCACGGGACGCCGGCTGACCGCTCGTCCCGTACCGGGACCGGTCCCGGTACGGGCCCTCGCGGCGACCGCCGAGGTCGCCGCGAGGATCGTCGTCCACCGCCGAGCGGTTGCGCGTGCAATGTGGCCCGCGATAGGGCACAATCCCCACGCCGCGCCGGATCGGGAACATCACCCGGCCGCAGGGCATTGAGCAGGTACCCAGCGGACCTGGGCCCCGGAGACCGCCATGATCGGCGGGAACGGGACGCGACGACACGGAGTGTGAACAAGGCTGATGGCCACCGATTACGACGCACCTCGCAAGACCGAGGAAGACCTCTCCGAGGACTCGCTCCAGGAGCTCCAGGCCCGGCGGGCCGACAAGAACTCCGGGGTGGTCGACGAGGACGAGACCGAAGCCGCCGAGGGATTCGAGCTCCCTGGCGCCGACCTGTCCGGCGAGGAGCTGTCCGTCCGCGTGCTCCCGCGCCAGGCCGACGAGTTCACCTGCGCCAGCTGCTTCCTCGTCCATCACCGCAGTCAGCTCGCCGGTGAGAAGAACGGTCAGCCGATCTGCTCGGAGTGCGCTGCCTGACGTTCGGCCGCGAGAGCGGCCAGGAGGGCCTCAGGTCGCCGGGTGGAGACGATCCACCGGGGAGTGGGGTCCTCCGGGTCGACGACGGGGATGCTCACGGCACCCCGCAGCCACGACCGGAGCAGGACGTAGTCCCTGGCATCGGAGCCGGGGCCCACGGCCCGACGGACGCCGTCCCGGTCGAGCGCCGTGCCCACGCCGAGCAACCGGACCGGGATCCGTGCCCGTCCGGCACTGAGCACGCCGTCGGCCACCTGGACGCGCGCCGCCACGCCCACCGCGCCGATCACCCCGACGGTCAGGGCGCCGATGCCCACGGCGACGGCGAGCCAGGTCCTGACGGGGGCCATCGCCACCGCGAGCACGGCAGCGAAGGTGACGACCGATGCCCACCCGAGCGGGCCGGGCCAGAGTCGTTCGGAGAAGGTGACGGGCTGTTCCACGGTGACAGCATCCCAGCATCGGTCGCGCGGGGCACTAGAGTCGTCGCCCGTGGACACGCCAGCGCCCGGATCGGGCCACGCCCGCACGGGCTCGGACGACGTCGAGGTCCTCCTCACCCTCGTCGAGCCGGACCTCCCCGCACCCGGCTACGCGCATCCGGGCGATGCGGGAGCGGATCTGGTCACCCGGGTCGACGTTCAGGTTCCGCCGGGCGCCCGGGTGACGGTTCCCACCGGTCTGCGGATCGCCCTTCCCGCCGGCTACGCCGCGTTCGTCCTCCCGCGCTCCGGGCTGGCGCGACGCCACGGGCTGACCGTGCTCAACGCCCCGGGAACCGTCGACGCCGGGTACCGCGGCGAGATCGAGGTCACCCTGCTCAACACGGACCCCTCGGCGGCCGTCGAGCTGCGACGGGGCGATCGGATCGCCCAGCTGGTGGTGCAGCGGGTCGAGCACGCTCGCTTCGTCCTGGCCGAGCGGCTCCCGGGCTCGCACCGTGGTGACGGGGGATTCGGGTCGAGCGGCGGCTGGACCGCTGCCGGCCGACCGGGCTGAGCGCGGCGCTCGGGCACACACGGATGGATACTGTCAGTGAGATCGCGTATCGGGAAGGATCAAGCCGTGGGACTGTTCCGACGGAGCACACCGTCCAACCAGACCGACGACCCCGACACCCCTGAGGCGCGCGAAGGCGAGCAGGTCGGCGCGGAGCAGGCACGGGAGCGGGGTCCCTGGGACGTCTCCGAGGTGCCCGAGCGCGGGCCGAGGGTCGACCTCGGTGCGCTGTGGGTGCCGGGACGCGAGGGCATGGAGCTGCGGATGGAGGTCGACAAGACCTCCAACCTCGTCACGGCCGTCCACCTGACCATCGACGGGTCGAGCCTGCAGATGCAGGTCTTCGCCGCGCCCCGGGTCGAGGGCGTCTGGGACGGCATCCGCACCGAGATCGCCGAGTCGGTCACCCAGCAGGGTGGTTCGGTCGACGACCTTCCCGGGCCTTTCGGTCGTGAGCTGCTCGCGCGGCTCCCGGTCCGCACGCCCGACGGCAGGACGAGCCACCGCCCGGCGCGGTTCATCGGCTACGACGGCCCGCGGTGGTTCCTGCGCGGGGTGCTCACCGGACGCGCGGCGGTCGACCCCCAGGACGCCACCGTGCTCGAGGGCCTCTTCGCCGACGTCGTCGTGCTGCGGGGGACCGACGCAAGGGTCCCGCGCGAGCTGATCGCCCTGACCCTCCCGCAGGCCGGCGGGCCCTTGAGGGCCAACCTCCCGGCGAGCCCACCGGCCGCCCCGGGCTTCGACCCCCTCAAGCGGGGTCCTGAGATCACCGAGGTGCACTGATGGGACGTCTGGCGACCGTGCTGCGCGACGCCTTCGCCTCGCGCGCCGAGCTGGAGGCCGACGAGGAGCGGCGGGAGACCGCCAGCCACCACTGCTGCGCCGTCGCTGACCTCACCCCACGGCACCGCGGGGAGGTCTACGGCGTGCTGCGCAGCGTGACCCTGCGGCCGAAGGAGCGGGTCCAGGCGCTCGAGGCCGAGCTCTACGACGGCAGCGGGAGCATGACGCTCGTCTGGTTGGGCCGACGGGCGATCTCCGGGATCGAACCGGGCCGCCGTGGTCGGTTCAGCGGACTCGTCTACGAGAAGGACGGGCGCAAGACGATCTTCAACCCGCGGTACGAGCTCAGTCCCCGACCCGGTGAGTGAGGCGGACGGGTCGCCGCAGGAGGGGCCGGACCCCGAGGGTGCGGCGACCGAGGCGTCGGTCGGCGGCACGGCCGGTCGTGGCATGCGTGCCCTGCTCGGTGACGACTTCTCCTTCGCCGAGGCCGTCGGCGGCGTGCGCGGCGTCGTGGAGTCGGTGGCCCCCGGGCTCGTCTTCGTCGTGGTCTACCTGCTCACCTTCGAGCTGCGCTTCGCGCTGATCGCCGCCTCGGCTGTCGCCCTGATCGCCGTGCTCCTGCGGCTCGTGCAGCGCACGCCGGTGACCCAGGCCTTCTCCGGACTGCTCGGGGTGGCCATCGCTGTGGTGTGGGCGTGGCGCACGGGAGAGGCCGAGGACTTCTTCCTCTGGGGGATCCTCGTCAACGTCGCCTACGGCGCCGGCACGGCCCTCTCGGTCATGGTGCGCTGGCCCGTGGTCGGCGTGCTCGTCAGCCTGCTCGCGCTCGACACGACGATGACCTGGCGCACCGACCCGGAGCTGGACCACCTGCGCAGGCGCTACGTCTGGGCGACCTGGCTCTGGGCCGGCCTCTTCGCGCTGCGCCTGGTGGTGCAGGTCCCGCTCTACCTCGCCGGCGCGGTGGGCGCGCTCGGCGTGGCCAAGCTCGCCATGGGCGTGCCGCTGTTCGCCGTCGTGCTGTGGCTCACGTGGCTGCTCGTGGCCTCACCAGGAGCTCGTGCAGATCGTCCGGATCGGCATCCCGACCCGCGACGATGAGCAGCTCGTCGCCGGCTTCCAGGGTGTCGTCGGCCGACGGGGCGATCGGGCTGGTGTCGCGGACGATGGCCGCGAGCACCGTGTCGGGCGGCCAGACGACCTCGCCGACGCGCGTGCCGACGAGGGGGGCGTCGGCGGGGAGGGTGACCTCGAGGATGTCGGCGCCGGACTGGTGGAACGTGAAGATCTTCACGAGGTCACCGACGGTCACGGCCTCCTCGACCATCGCCGTCATGATCCGCGGGGTCGACACGGCGACGTCGACGCCCCAGGCCTCGTCGAACATCCACTCGTTGCGCGGGTTGTTCACCCGGGCGACGGTGCGGGGCACGCCGAACTCCGTCTTGGCGAGCAGGGACACGACGAGGTTCACCTTGTCGTCGCCGGTCGCCGCGACGATCACGTCGCACTCGTCGACCTTGGCCTGGCTGAGCGTGGAGAGCTCGCAGGCGTCGGCGAGCAGCCACTCGGCCTCGGCGACCGAGGCCACGCGCATCGCCGAGGGCTGACGGTCGATCAGGGTGACCTCGTGGTCGTTGCCCAGCAGCTCGTTGGCGATGGAGCGGCCGACGGACCCGGCTCCTGCGATGACGACGCGCATCAGTCAGCCTCCGGGGGGATGTGGGTCGCGATGCGCTCGACCTTGGCGAGCTCGGTCGCGTGGAGCAGCAGGTGCACGGCGTCGTTCTCCTGCAGGACGGTGTCCGGGGCGGGGAGCACCCCGTCCCCGTAGCGCGTGAGGTAGGCGACCCGCGCGCCGGTCGCGGCCTCGAGGCCGGCCAGCGGGCGGCCGATCCAGGCGGGGTGCACGTCGACCTGCGCCATGACGATCTGGCCGGAGGCGTCGCGGTACTCGTCGGTCGCGCCCATCGGGAGCATCCGGCGCAGCACCTGGTCGGCCGTCCACCGCACGGTCGCGACGGTCGGGATGCCGAGTCGTTGGTAGATCTCGGCCCGGTGCGGGTCGTAGATCCGGGCGACGACGTTCGTCACGCCATAGGTCTCGCGGACCACCCGCGCGGCCAGGATGTTCGAGTTGTCGCCGTCGGAGACCGCGGCGAAGGCGAAGGCGTCCTCGACGCCGGCCTGGGCGAGCGTCTCGCGGTCGAATCCCAGCCCGGTCACGCGCTTGCCGGAGAAATCGGCATCGAGCCGCCGGAAGGCGTCGGCGTTCTGGTCGATGACGGCGACGGAGTGGCCACGATGCTCCAAGGACTGAGCGAGCGTGGCGCCGACCCGGCCGCAACCCATGATGACGAAGTGCACGACCGCTGACGGTATACCGTCCCGGCCTCCGGGTCTGCACCCAGCCCGTGCGGACCCCGCGCCAGGGCCGGCACGCGGTCCTTCACGGGCGACGTGGAGGCGTGTTCGAGGACCCGTGGAGACCGAGGTCGGTCGGTCCGGTAGGTCTGCGGGGCCGACGGGCCTAGCATGGCCCGCGTGTCGGACATCGCAGATGCGGCCAAACGTCTGCTCGTGGGCCGTCCGGTCCGCAGCGATCGACTGGGCCACACCCTCCTCCCCAAGCGCATCGCCCTCCCGGTGTTCGCCTCGGATGCACTCTCGTCGGTCGCCTATGCGCCGGACGAGATCCTGCTGACGCTGGCGCTCGCCGGCTTCGCCGCGACGGCGATCTCCCCGTGGGTCGGCCTCGCCGTCGTCGCGGTCCTCGTGGTCGTCGTGGCCTCCTACCGCCAGAACGTGCACGCCTATCCCTCCGGGGGCGGCGACTACGAGGTGGCCACGAAGAACCTCGGGCCCAAGGCGGGCGTCTCGGTGGCCAGCGCGCTGCTCGTCGACTACGTGCTGACCGTCGCCGTGTCGATCTCCTCCGGCGCGCAGTACGCCGCCGTGGCCGTCCCGTTCCTCCGCGGGCACGAGGTCCAGTTCGCGGTGGCGGTCGTGGTGCTCCTCATGCTGCTCAACCTGCGTGGGGTCAAGGAGTCGGGGACCTTGTTCGCGATCCCCACCTACCTGTTCATGCTCGCCGTCGGGGCGACCGCCGTCTTCGGGTTCATCCAGTGGGCCACCGGGTCCCTGCAGCCGGCGGAGAGCGCCGGGTTGGAGATCGTCCCGCAGTCCTCGTTCGACCAGGGCCTGATGGGCCTCGCCGGCGGCTTCCTCGTCCTGCGTGCCTTCGCCTCCGGCTGCGCGGCGCTGACCGGCGTCGAGGCGATCAGCAACGGCGTCCCGGCCTTCCGCAAGCCCAAGAGCCGCAACGCCGCGACGACGCTCGCCCTGCTCGGTGGTCTCTCGATCACCTTCATGATGTCGATCCTGCTCCTCGCGGGTGCGGCCGACGTGCGCTACGTCGAGTTCCCGTCGGAGAGCCTCATGAAGGACGGCTCCCTGGTCCCGGAGGACTACGTCCAGCACCCTGTCCTCGGCCAGCTCGCGCAGTCCGTCTTCCACGACTTCCCGATCGCCGTCGTGCTCGTCTCGGTGGTCACGGGTCTGATCCTCGTGCTCGCCGCGAACACGGCGTTCAACGGCTTCCCCGTGCTCGGCTCGATCCTCGCGAGGGACGGGTACCTGCCGCGCCAGCTGCACACGCGCGGCGACCGGCTCGCCTACTCCAACGGCATCGTCGCCCTCGCGATGGGCGCCCTCGTCCTCATCGTCGCCTTCGACGCCCAGGTCACCCGCCTCATCCAGCTCTACATCGTCGGCGTGTTCGTCTCGTTCACCTTGAGCCAGCTCGGCATGGTGCGGCACTGGAACCGCCTGCTGCGCGTCGAGCCCGATGCCGCGGTGCGCTCGCGGATGATCCGCTCGCGACTCATCAACGCCATCGGCTTCGGCCTGACCGGCACCGTGCTGATCGTGGTGCTGCTGACGAAGTTCACCAGGGGCGCCTGGATCGCGATCGTGGCGATGTCCGTCGTCTTCGCGCTCATGCTGGCGATCCGCAAGCACTACGACTCCGTGCGGCACGAGCTCGCCCTCGGCGACGACCCGGCCTCCGCCAAGGCTCTGCCGAGCCGCGTGCACGCGATCGTGCTGCTGTCCAAGCTGCACAAGCCGGCGATGCGGGCGCTGGCCTACGCCAGGGCCTCGCGGCCGTCCGTCCTCGAGGCGGTCACCGTCGCGGTGGACCCGGAGGACGTCGTCGAGCTGCGCGCCCAGTGGGAGGCCCTCGGGATCCCGGTCGACCTCAAGGTCCTGGACTCACCGTTCCGGGAGATCACCCGGCCGATCGTCGGGTACGTGCGCTCGGTGCGGCGGGAGAGCCCGCGCGAGCTCGTCGTGGTGTACATCCCCGAGTACGTCGTGGGGCACTGGTGGGAGCAGATCCTGCACAACCAGAGCGCGCTGCGGCTCAAGAGCCGGCTGCTGTTCACCCCCGGGGTGGTCGTGGCCTCCGTCCCGTGGCAGCTGGAGTCGTCCGGCGCCGAGGAGCCGCAGGCGACGGGGCCGGTCGCGTGAGCCCGGAGCGGATCACCCTCGAGGTCGGGCCGGTCGCGCACGGGGGGCACTGCGTGGCCCGCCACGAGGGTCGCGTCGTCTTCGTCCGGCACGCGCTGCCGGGGGAGACGGTGCGCGCCGTGCTCACGGAGGCGGCCGAGGGCGCGTCGTTCTGGCGTGCGGACGCCGTCGAGGTCCTGCAGTCCTCCGCCGACCGCGTCGTCCCCGCATGGCCCGCCGCTGGTCCCGGTGGCGTGGGTGGCGGTGAGCTCTCGCACGTGAGCCTCGAGGGCCAGCGACGGTGGAAGGCAGCCGTGGTGGCCGAGCAGCTGAGCCGGCTCGCCCACCTGGACCGTGAGGTCCCCGTCGAGGCGGCACCCGGCGAGACGGACGGCCTCGGCTGGCGGACCCGCGTCGAGCTCGTGGTGGGCCGCGACGGACGCGCCGGGATGCACCGCTTCCGCAGCCACGAGATCGCGCCGCTCGACTCCATGCCGCTCGCGGTCCCCGAGCTCGACGTCGAGAGCCTGCTGGCTCGGCGCTGGACGCCTGGCGCCCGGCTGACCGCCGTCGCGCCGGTCGGCGGGGACGGTCCGCTCCTCCTGGTCGACGGTCTGCCCGTGACCGACCGTGGGCCGGACCGTCGCCCCACGGCACGACGCGCGGTACGCGAGGTCGCCACGGTCGCCGGACGGCAGTACCGCTGGCGGGTCGCGGGCGACGGCTTCTGGCAGGTCCACCGCTCCGCCGCGACGGCCCTTGCCGGAGCCGTCGTCGACGCCGTCGGCGAGCGGGCCGGCGGGACCGTGGTGGACCTGTACTCCGGGGCGGGCCTGTTCACGCTCCCGCTCGCCGATGTCGTCGGCGGGCACGGGCGGGTCGTGGCCGTCGAGGGGGACGCCCGTGCGGTGCGGGACGCACGCCGGAACGTGCACGAGCACCCCCAGGTCGAGCTGCACCTCGGACCGGTCAAGGCCGTGCTCGCCTCGGCGCCGGTGTCCCACGCGGACGTCGTCGTGCTCGACCCGCCGCGCGTCGGTGCCGGGCGTGCCGTCGTGGACGGGGTGGCGGCGCTCGCCCCCGAGCGGATCGTGTACGTCGCCTGCGACCCGGCGGCGCTCGCCCGTGACCTCGGGTACCTCGCCGGGCACGGCTACACGCTGAGCGGGCTCCGGGCCTTCGACCTGTTCCCGATGACCCACCATGTCGAGTGCGTCGCGGTGGTCGACCGGGGCTGAGCCGGATCGCCGCGGACGTGCCCGTGATGTATCTTGATGTCAAGATAGTTTCTGGTCCGGGCCTCGGTAGCCTGGTGCCGAGTCCCACGGTGGCGCCCCACCGTGCAGCGACAGACCGAAGGAGCAACGGTGAGCAGCGTCGACACGTTCGGGTCCAAGGGAGTCCTCGAGGTCGGGGGACGGTCCTACGAGATCTTCCGGCTCGCCGCCGTCGAGGGCACGGCGCGGTTGCCGTACAGCCTCAAGGTGCTCGCGGAGAACCTGCTGCGCACGGAGGACGGCGCGGACATCACCGCTGACCACGTGCGGGCCATCGCCGCGTGGGACCCGGACGCCCAGCCGGACACCGAGATCCAGTTCACGCCCGCGCGGGTGATCATGCAGGACTTCACCGGGGTGCCCTGCGTGGTCGACCTCGCGACGATGCGCGAGGCCGTCGCCGACCCCGGCGGCCACCCGGCCCGGATCAATCCGCTCGCCCCCGCCGAGATGGTCATCGACCACTCGGTGCAGATCGACGTCGCCGGCCGCCCCGACGCCTTCGAGCGCAACGTCGACCTCGAGTACACCCGCAACCGCGAGCGCTACCAGTTCCTGCGGTGGGGCCAGACGGCCTTCGACGACTTCAAGGTCGTCCCGCCGGGCACCGGGATCGTCCACCAGGTCAACATCGAGTACCTCGCGCGCGTCGTGATGACGCGCGAGGTCGACGGGGTGCTGCGCGCCTACCCCGACACCTGCGTCGGCACCGACTCGCACACCACGATGGTCAACGGGCTCGGCGTGCTCGGCTGGGGGGTCGGCGGGATCGAGGCCGAGGCGGCCATGCTCGGCCAGCCCGTCTCGATGCTCATCCCGCGCGTGGTGGGCTTCAAGCTCACCGGTGCGATCCCCTCAGGGGTCACGGCGACCGACGTCGTGCTGACGATCACCGAGATGCTGCGCCGTCACGGGGTGGTCGGGAAGTTCGTCGAGTTCTACGGCGAGGGCGTGGCGGCGGTGCCGCTGGCCAACCGCGCCACGATCGGCAACATGAGCCCGGAGTTCGGCTCCACCTGCGCGATCTTCCCGATCGACGAGGTGACCATGGACTACCTGCGGCTGACCGGCCGCAGCGAGGAGCAGGTCGCGCTCGCCGAGGCCTACGCCCGTGAGCAGGGCATGTGGCTCGACCCCGACGACGCCGGGTACGCCGAGCCGGCCTTCTCCGAGTACCTCGAGCTGGACCTGTCGACGGTCGTGCCGTCGATCGCCGGTCCGAAGCGCCCGCAGGACCGCATCGAGCTCTCGCGCGCCAAGGAGCAGTTCATGCGCGACCTGCCGACCTACGCGCCCGAGATGAACAACGTGGACGAGGCGGAGCGCGAGTCGTTCCCGGCCTCCGACTCCCCGGCGATCTCCAGCCAGGCCGAGCGTCGCGTGCCCGTCACCGACGCGCAGGGACGGACCTTCGACCTGCGGCACGGTGCGGTGACGATCGCGTCGATCACCTCGTGCACCAACACCTCGAACCCGTCGGTGATGATGGCCGCCGCCCTCCTGGCCAGGAAGGCGGTGGAGAAGGGCCTGACCGCCAAGCCGTGGGTCAAGACCTCGATGGCGCCCGGCTCCCAGGTCGTCACGAACTACTACGAGAAGGCAGGGCTCTGGCCGTACCTGGAGAAGCTCGGCTTCCACCTGGTCGGCTACGGCTGCGCCACGTGCATCGGCAACTCCGGTCCGCTCGACCCGGCCATCTCGGCGGCCGTCGCCGAGCACGATCTCGCCGTGGCGGCCGTGCTCTCGGGCAACCGCAACTTCGAGGGCCGGATCAACCCCGACGTGAAGATGAACTACCTCGCCTCGCCGCCGCTGGTCATCGCCTACGCGCTCGCCGGGACGATGGACACCGACTTCGAGACCGACCCGCTCGGCCGGGCAGAGGACGGCAGCCCGATCTTCCTGCGCGACATCTGGCCGACCCCCGCCGAGGTGCAGGCGACCATCGACGCGACGATCGACCGGGCGATGTTCACGGCCGACTACGCCGACGTCTTCTCCGGGGACGACCGGTGGCGTGCGCTGGAGACCCCGGAGGGCTCGACCTTCTCCTGGGACCCCCAGTCCACCTACGTGCGCAAGCCCCCGTACTTCGACGGCATGCCGGCCACCCCTGCCCCGGTGACCGACATCTCGGGCGCCCGCGTGCTCGCCCTGCTCGGCGACTCGGTGACGACCGACCACATCAGCCCCGCCGGGGCGATCAAGGGCGACAGCCCTGCCGGGACCTACCTCGCCGAGCACGGCGTGGACCGCAAGGACTTCAACTCCTACGGCTCGCGCCGCGGCAACCACGAGGTCATGATCCGCGGGACCTTCGCGAACATCCGCCTGCGCAACCAGCTGGTCCCCGGGGTCGAGGGCGGGTTCACGGTGAACCACCTCACCGGCGAGCAGACCACGATCTACGACGCCGCCCAGGCCTACGCCGCCGCCTCGGTGCCGCTGGTCATCCTCGGGGGGAAGGAGTACGGCTCCGGGTCCTCGCGTGACTGGGCCGCCAAGGGAACCAGCCTGCTGGGTGTGCGTGCCGTCATCACCGAGAGCTTCGAGCGGATCCACCGCTCGAACCTCATCGGGATGGGCGTCCTCCCCCTGCAGTTCCCGGCCGGGCAGTCGGCGGGCTCCCTCGGGCTGGACGGGACGGAGACCTTCGAGATCTCCGGGGTGACCGCGCTCAACGAGGGCGTCACCCCGCGGACGGTCCCGGTGCGCGCCACCAAGGCCGATGGAAGCGTCGTCGCCTTCGACGCCGTCGTCCGGATCGACACCCCGGGGGAGGCGGACTACTACCGCAACGGCGGGATCCTCCAGTACGTGCTGCGCTCCCTGGTCGGCTGACGGGCTGACGGCGCCGGCGAGGGCTGGCGCCGTCACCCGACACACCGCAGACTCGGGTCATGGGTGATGGCCGTGCACCGAACAAGACCGTCCCGACCGGTGACGACGTGGTCGCCTTCCTCGAGGCGGTGGCCGATCCGCGCCGCCGCGAGGAGGCCTTCGTCCTGCTGGACCTCATGCGCCGGGTCACCGGCGAGGAACCGGTGATGTGGGGGCCGTCGATCGTCGGCTTCGGCACGTACCACTACCGCTACCCGACGGGCCGTGAGGGCGACGTGGCGGCCGCAGGGTTCTCCCCGCGCAAGGCCGCGCACACGATCTACCTCATGGACGGTGTCGACCGGCACGCCGAGGCGCTCGACCGGCTCGGGCCGCACACGGTGGGCAAGGGCTGCCTGTACCTCAAGCGGCTGGACGGGCTCGACCTCGACGCCCTGGAGGACATCGTGCGCTCCTCCTACCTGGCGCTGACCCAGGACCAGATCACCTACCACCAGGCAGATCGGGGCTCCGGCGGGAGGTGAGGGGTCCTGGCCCGTCGGTCAGGACGTCGCGGGCCCGAGCTCGGCCACCAGCTGCTCCTCGGCATGGGCCGCGACGGCCGCGAGGCCCGGGTGCTCACCCGGATGCGCGCTCAGCGGCGGGACCAGGGCGGCTGCCCAGCCCCGTGCCCGCCGTCGCAGCGCCTCCAGGGTCCGAGCCCCCAGCCCGGTGCGGGCCGCGTACGTCTCGAAGAAGAGGGCTCGGGCCTCGGCCCCGAAGCACAGCCATGCGGTCGCCAGGTCGCTCGCGGGGTCCCCGGCGGTCAGGTCGCCGAAGTCGAGGACAGCGGTGAGCCGGCCCTGCGAGGTGAGCAGATTCGCGGGGTGCGGGTCACCGTGCAGCCACAAGGGCGGGCCCGCCCAGGCGGGCGCGTCCACGCCAGCGGCCCAGGCCCGGCGCAGCACGAGGCCCCCCGGCCCGTCCACGCCGAGCCGTGCGCGCACGTCCTCGTCCCGCATCGTCATCGGCACGCCGCGGAAGGCGTTGGCCGGCGCCTCGCGGGGGGCGGGGACGTGCAGGGCGGCCAGCACCTCGGCGAGGTCCGCTGCCCACAGGTCGCGGTCGCCGGCCGGCACGGCATCGGCAGGAGTGCCCTCGAACCACGGGACCACGCTCCACGGCCAGTCGTAGCCCTCGCCGGGCGCGCCCGTCCGTACCGGGACCGGGACCGGCACCGGGAGCAGCGCCGCGAGCCCCGGCAGCCAGCGGTGCTCGTTCCGCGCCAGGGGCACCGCCTGCGCCCGGGCGGGCAGCCGCGCGGCCAGGACCGTGCCGATGCGGACCATGACGTTGTCCCAGCCGCGGCTGGCCACCCGGCGGGGGAGACCTGCCAGGTCGGGGTGCTGCGCCGCGAGCAGCCTGCCCACGAGGCCCGCGTCGACGGCGACCTCGTGGAGAGGGTGGCGCGGTCGGCCTCTCGCCCTCGTCGGTGCCACCGGGTCAGCCTAGGGCCGGAGGTCTCCGCGCGGCCGGGCGG
>NZ_JBFHHB010000004.1:0-38889 GCF_041597215.1 Actinotalea sp. | reverse complement strand
TCCAGCACCGACAGGGCGAGCCATCCGCCCGGTTGCCCGACGGCCTCATTGGCCCACCACAGGTGCGGAAGGAAGAACGCGAGGCCGAAGGTCCCACCGGTGAGGAACCCCCCGCCGGGCGAGGCACGACGGAGCGCCAAGAGAAGCAGCGCGATCCCGACGTAGGCCATCGGCCACCACGACCGGTCAGGGAACGCGGTCTCGGTCGCAAGCCCGCCCAGCGCCGCCATCGCGAGGCCCCTCCAAGCACCGTCGGCCCGGCCGGGGCGCGCCGGTCCCGGGCAAGCCGATCCGACCGTGGTTGCGGCGGTCATCCAGCCATCGACCCGTTGGGATGGCGGGACGATCGGTCCCCCCACGCACAATTCTCGTGGTGCACGTCCGTGCACGTCGGGTGCGTCAACGTCAACCTCTCCTCGTCCAAAGCCGACCGAAGAAGAACCACAGCGCGGCGGCCGTCAGTGGGACTGCCACGCCGATCATCGGGACTGCGCTCATGCCTGGTCCCCGTTCACATGGGGGTCACCGGCGACGAGCGCTGCGTCTTGCTCAGGCACGTCGTCGAGACTGTGCTCGGTGACGGCGAACCCGCCGCCGTCACAGCCCCGACGAGAATCGAGGGCGACACGTGCTCGTGGCTCACGACCACGGTGGGTGACCCGCCAGCAAGGTTCAGCCGGATCTCAACCTCGACGACGCCTTCGAGCTCGTGAAGCTGCTCGAGCACCCCAACCAGGCACGTGCCGCAAGTCAGCCCATCGACCGAGAATCTGGTCCTTTGACGCATCCCTTGCTCCTCCCGGTTGTGATACCCCCCTAGGGTATCTGCCCGTTGTGATCCTTGATATGCCCTCGACTTCCGCTTGATGAAGGTCCGACGTCGATCCCGCGAACGCCACCCGAGGAGGGGACCCTTCTGGCCGGTGGGATGAGGTCACGGGGGCAGGCACGTCACTGTTGGGAACCGCCGCAGCGCGCCACGTTGACAACACCCTCGATCGGGCCGCTGGAGAACTTCCTCAGAACCACCCTGTCGGTCGCCGTGCTCGTGACGGCTTGGGGCACGACGCCGGCCACGATGACGCCAGCTCCGACTTCGACCAGTCGGTGCCCGCGGTAGCGGAGATGACCGTGCACAACGTCGCCGACACCGAGTTCGCGCAGGCGATGAGCGTCCACCACCAAGGTGCGATCGAGATGGCTGGCCTGGCCATGACGCAGGCGTCGTCCTGTGAGGTGCGCTCGCTGGCCGTCCGGATCTCGGCCGCGCAGGGCCCGGAGATCGACACGATCGGGCAGGCTCGACGCGCGGGGGGACGACCAGCCCACAACGGCCGAGATGGCCACCATGGGGCATGAGGGTCTCCAGATGAGCGGGAAGGACCAAGCCGCCGTCATGGCCGAGCTCGCGACGCTGGGGGCGCCGACTTCGACCGAGCCTTGCTCGAGGCGATGACCGACCATCACCGGGGTGCCCTCGTCATGGCCGAGACCGCAAGGGCCGAGGGTTCCTACGCCGAGGCGCTCGCGCTGGCCAAGTCGGATCATCGACGCCCAGACGGCGGAGATCGCCGAGATGTCGATTTTGCTGCGCTCGATGTGAACGGCGCCAAGCGGATTCGATGAAGAGTCGATCAAGACGCGCGGCGGTCTGCCCGCAACCATCCGGTCGTCTGATTGGCTATTCCGGTGCGCGATGCCATGATCCCGACACCCGCTGTGCCCTCGAGGGGCTCCGCGGCGTGTTGTCGCTGCCTGCGCTGTCGCTGACCTGAGCACAGCCCCTTCGGCACCCCGGCGTTTGCTGTGCGGTGCGCCTGTTCGAACCCCGCGCCCGCTGCCGCGTCCTCACCCGCCTTACCCACCACACTTCCGAAGGACACCCATGCCTACACCCACGATCCACCACGTGCGCCGTCTGCGTACCGTTGCCCTCGCACTCGCGCTCGTCAGCCTGGCAGCGGCGTGCTCGAGCGCCGAGCCGCAGGCGTCCTCCCCCAGCGGCACGTCATCGGCGTCCGCCAGCGACGGCTCACTCGAGGCGGTCGAGCAGGCGGGTGTCATCGTCATCGGCACCGAAGGCACCTACCGGCCGTTCTCCTTCCACGAGGACGGCACCGGGGACCTGACCGGATACGACGTCGAGGTGGCTCGGGCAGTTGCCGATCGCCTGGGTGTCGAAGTTCGGTTCGAGGAGACCCAGTGGGACGCGATCTTCGCGGGGCTCGACGCCGGCAGGTTCGACGCGATCGCCAACCAGGTCTCCATCACGCCCGAGCGTGACGCCGCGTACGCGTTCTCGCGGCCCTACACCTACTCGCCAGGCGTGATCGTGGTCGCGGCCGACGACACCTCCATCTCCTCCTTCGCCGACCTGTCCGGGAAGAAGACGGCGCAGTCCCTGACGAGCAATTGGTACTCGCTCGCGCAGCAGAGCGGCGCCACGATCGAGCCCGTGGAGGGCTGGGCGCAGGCCGTTGCCCTGGTCGCGCAGGGCCGCGTCGCCGCCACCGTGAACGACGAGCTCACGTTCCTGGACTACAAGACGACCTTCGGCGCCACCAACCTCAAGGTGGCAGCCACGACCGACGACGTGTCGCGCAACGCCTTCGCCTTCCGCCGGGGCAGCACCACCCTCGTCGCGGCGGTCGACACGGCTCTGGCCACACTCACCGACGACGGCACGCTCGAGAGGATCTCCCGGAAGTACTTCAGTGAAGATGTCTCGAAGTGAGCGGGCCCGACGCGGGTGACCATGTCATCCGATGAGTGGCACCTTGCCCTCACGTCGCTGTGGCCAATCACCTCAGGTGCGCTCCGCGGGACCATTCCGCTCGCGCTGTTCTCCTTCGCGGGCGGCATGCCTATCGCGATCAGGGTGGCGCTCATGCGGCTCTCCCGGCGCGCCGTCCTCGCGCGCCTCGGCGCCGTCTTCGTCTCGGTGGTCAGGGGGACGCCGCTACTCGTCCAGCTCTTCGTCGTCTTCTACGGGCTCCCCTCGTTGGGGATCGTCGTCGACCCGTGGCCCAGCGCGATCATCGCGTTCTCGCTCAATGTCGGCGGATACGGCGCCGAAGTGGTTCGCGCCGCGATCCTGTCCGTCCCTCGCGGGCAGTGGGAAGCGGCCTACGTGATCGGCATGTCACACCGGCGAACCCTGACCCGAATCGTCCTGCCCCAGGCGGCCCGGGTCTCGGTCCCACCGCTGTCGAACACCTTCATCAGCCTGGTCAAGGACACGTCACTCGCATCGCTGATCCTGGTCTCCGAACTCTTCCGACAAGCGCAGCAGATCGCGGCGTTCAGCCAGCAGTTCATGCTCCTCTACCTCGAGGCGGCCCTGGTGTACTGGGTGATCTGCCTAGCCCTGTCCGCCGGCCAGTCGTCCCTCGAGACGCGATTGGACCGACATGCAACGCACTGATCCACCCCCACCGCCGCTGGCCGACCGGCGGCCACTGCTCTCGGCTGACTCGCTGCGGAAGAGCTTCGGTCCTCTACCGGTCCTTCGCGGCGTGGACCTGACCATCGAGCGCGGACAGGTGCTCGCCATCATCGGCCCCTCGGGTTCGGGCAAGACCACCCTGCTCCGATGCCTCAACGGGCTGGAGACCGCCGAGTCCGGCCGGATCGAAGCCTCCGACGGCCAGACGGTTGACTTCTCAGCGCGCCCCGGCCGCGCCGCACTGAACAGGCTGCGCGACCGGAGCGCAATGGTCTTCCAGCACTACAACCTCTTCCCGCACAAGACGGTCCTCGAGAACATCATCGAGGGCCCTGTCGTCGTCCAGCGACGCCCGCGGGCCGCTGCGGTGGCCGAGGCCCGCGAGCTGCTCGACCGGGTCGGTCTCGGCGCCAAGGAGGCGAACTACCCCTCGTCGCTGTCCGGCGGGCAGCAGCAGCGGGTCGGGATCCTCCGTGCCCTCGCACTGCGCCCCGAGCTCCTGCTCTTCGACGAGCCGACCTCTGCGCTCGACCCGGAGCTCGTCGGGGAGATCCTGAGCCTCATGCGCGACCTCGCACGCGAGGGCTGGACGATGGTCGTAGTGACGCACGAGCTGCAGTTCGCCCGCGAGGTCGCCCACCACGTCGCCTTCATCGACGACGGGGAGATCGTGGAGCACGGACCCCCAGACCAACTGCTGCGCCGTCCGGAGCACGAACGCACACGCCAGTTCGTCCATCGCCTGCTCCACCCGCTGTGAGGTTCGGCCGGGCGCGGACATGTCTGCCGGTCACCGCCCGCCACGGCCACCAGGAGCACGGGTGAGGGCGGCCATGATCCGGACGGCAAGAGCGACCGTGACGACGATGGCGATCGCGCTGACCGCGAACCACACTCCGGCCGCCGGGCACGGCGCGGCTCCCAGGGCGCTGCTCAGCGACCCGCTCGAGACGATGGCGACGGCGAGGAGCAACCAGAAGGAGCGCCTCGCACCGGCCCAGCAGCACCTCGCGATGTAATCGCCGTGACTCGGTAAACCATCACCGGCCGCCTCCTTCGGGGCGGGGCGCGACGCCATGAGGACGGTGAGGATGACCACCGCGAGCGGCATGGCAACAGGTAGTTCGCCTCCCGGGGCCGCTCGTAGGACCCGGTGAAGAAGACGCGCATCGGGTGGAGCAGCGCCGCACCGTCCGTCGTCGACGGCGTCCAAGAAGGCAGGTCGGCCGTCCGGTCAGCCCGGCGGGCTGCTGCGGGCCGCCAGGACCCGCGCAGCCTGCTTGGCGGGATGGTGGCTCCGTGACGCGGACAGGATCTGGCAGATGTCTGGTTCGGTGCAGTCTGCGGGATCGAGGAGGTCGCCGCGCTCGATGAGCCGTGCCAGCTCTGACCCGAGCGCCTCGAGCTCGGCCTGTCGAGCCCGGACGGCGTCGAGCTTGCTGCTGAGCAGAGCCGTCACATGGGCGCACGGGGCGTTTCCGTGGTCACGGAGATCGACCACGCCGCCGATCTCGGCGAGGGTCAGCCCGGCGGTCTGTGCGCTGCGGATGAAGCGGAGCCGTTCGACGCTGGTCTCGTCGTAGGTGCGGTAGCCGTTGGCTGCCCGTCGCGGTTCGGGCAGCAGCCCACGACGCTCGTAGAACCGGATCGTCTGGGTGTCCAGGCCCACGGTCTCGGCGAGGTCTCCGATCAGCATCTGCTCAACCTACCCCTTGACCTTGTAGCGCGGAGCAAGGTCTAGCGTCGCGGACATGGAGATCACCCTGCAGTACTTCGACGGCTGCCCGAACTGGACGATCACCGAGGAGCGGCTGGCCGTGATCGCGGCCGAACAACCCGAGATCACCGTGACCCGCCACCTGGTGGAGACCATCGAAGAAGCCGAACAGGTCGCCTTCCACGGATCGCCGAGCATCCTCATCGACGGTGTGGACCCGTTCGCCGGTGAGGGTGCGAGCGTCGGGCTGGCATGCCGTATCTACCAGACCCCGGACGGCCCGGCAGGCTCCCCGACGCTCGAGCAGCTGCGTTCCGCGGTGGCCCGCCCCTGAGGGCCGCGCACCTCGGCTCCGCGCACCTGCGCCCGGGCGCCTGACGCCGTCACTCCCCCAGCGCTGCGAAGGAGAACATATGAGCACGTACGACCTGATCGTGATCGGTGCCGGGATGGCCGGTGTCGCCGCCGCCAACAAGTGCGCCTCGCAGGGGTGGAGCGTGGCGATCGTCGACGAACTCCCCTACGGCGGCACCTGTGCGCTGCGCGGCTGCGACCCGAAGAAGATCCTGCGGCGCGGCGCCGAGATCATCGACAGTGCCCGGTTGATGCGCGGCAAGGGCATCGACGCCAACGGCCTGTCGATGAACTGGGGCGACCTGATGGCGCACAAGCACGGTTTCACCGACCCGGTCCCGGCGAACATGGAGAAGGGCCTGGCGGGCAACGGCGTGCACACGCTGCACGGCTCGGCGAGGTTCACCGGCGCCAACCGCCTCGAGATCGACGGCACGTCCCGCGACGCGGCGCACGTCCTGATCGCCACCGGCGCCCGCCCCCGCCCGCTGGACTTCCCCGGCCACGAGCACCTGGTCGACAGCACCGACTTCATGAACCTGCAGGTCCTGCCCAGGCGGATCGTGTTCGTCGGTGGCGGGTTCGTCTCCTTCGAGTTCGCCCACATCGCCGCTCGCGCCGGCAGCGTGACGACGATCATCGACCGTGGTGCGCGCCCGCTGAAGGGATTCGACCCCGACCTCGTCGAGCTCCTCATCACCCGCGGCACCACCGCCGGGATCGACGTCCGACGCTCCACCACGATCACGGGCATCAGCACGAGCGCGACCGGCTTCCAGGTCATGGTTGACCGATCCGGCACACCCGAGACGATCGAGTGCGACCTGATCGTCCACGGCGCCGGGCGAACACCCGACCTGGACAGGCTCGACCTCGACGCCGCCGGAGTCGCGTGGGGCGAGCACGGAGTGCACGTGGCCGGCCACCTGCAGAGCACCACCAACCCCGCCGTCTACGCCGCCGGCGACGCAGCCGACACCCGGGCAATGGCACTGACCCCGGTCGCGGTCGTCGAGGGCAAGGTCGCCGCCGCCAACATGCTCAAGGGCGCCACCACCGTCCCGGACTACACCGGCGTCCCCACGGCCGTGTTCACCATTCCCGAGCTCGCCCGGGTCGGCCTGCTCGAACAGGAGGCCCGCGACAGGGGCCTGGACGTCGAGGTCCGCTACCGCGACACCAGCGGCTGGTACTCGAACTACCGCATCGGCGAGACCACCGCGGCCAGCAAGATCCTCATCGACCGCGCCACCGACCAGATCCTCGGAGCCCACCTGCTCGGACCCGAGTACGGCGAGCTGATCAACACCCTCGGACTGGCGATCAAGCTCAACCTCACCACCCGCCAGCTCAAGTCGACCACCGCCGCCTACCCGACCGCCGGATCCGACCTCGGCTCCATGCTCTGAACCCCCCGCCAGCCAGGGCAACCCAGCGCGACCCGTGACCACGGATCGGCCCGGTGGACGACGATCTCTTGATCCAGTCTTCATCGCTCCTGCGTCGGTGCTCCCTACACGCGGAACACGATGTTGAGATGGCACTGACTGCAGATCCCCTTCGGACAGACGACGGCGTCCTCACCGACGCCGACGATGTGGAGGTTCGACCGCGACGAACCGTTTGGACGGTCGTCACGGGCGCCCTCGGCGCGATCGGGGGCATCGCACCCCACGTGCTCCACCACGTCGGTCCCCTGGTCGGCACGGCGCTGGTGGCAGGCGCGGGAGGAACCGCACTCTTCGGAGTCCTCGGGCTCGCGCTCTCCGTTCCGATGTTCCTCACGCTCCGCCGCCGCTTCGGCAGCTGGTGGGCGCCCGGCATCGCCCTTGCGGCCTTCACCGCGATGTTCCTGGTCTCCTCACTGCTCATCGGACCGCTTATCAGCGGCTCTAGTCCCCCTCCCGCGGACCAGAGCATCTCCGACCACGAAACACACCACCGCTGACGCCTCCCAGCCACGCCCCCTTGTGACCACCCGTCGCGGACCGGCATCGCAGGGCATCGACCTGAGCCGCAAGGAGAAGCATGAAGGCCGCCCCGTCGATGACGATCGCCGGCCACCGGCCGCGCCGGTCGGCGAGTGTCAGCGAGGCGCGTAACGGCAGCTCAGCGACCATCTGCTCCGCGGTGAACGGCCCCGTGCCGCGCGATGAGCGAGCCGTCGGGCGCGATCAAGCCGCCTACCCCCACCGTGGAGATCTGCACCACCGCTCGACCGTGCTTGACCGCGCGGCAGCGTGACATGGCCACCTTGTTGGGTTGACTCCTGAGTCAGGCCGAAGGAGGCACGTTGGTGGGGATGACGATCAGCTCGCCGGCGGCGACCACCGACTCGCGGATGAGCTGGTCGTAGGCCACCTCGAAGCGGGTGCCGGCGGTGGTCGGGACCTCACGACCGAGCCGAGCAACCGGGACTTTGAGCAGCCGCGATGCCGGCGCCTGAAGAATCGGCACGCCCACTGTCTTGGCGATCGAAGATGATCCGCACCGGCAGCCCGGGTCACCACGACCACATCGGGCCATAGCCGCCCCGGACCTGGATCTGAACAGACTTCGCGCGGCCGGCCAGGTCCGCGCGACCGGTCGCCCTGGACCTGGATCCGAACAACCTTCGCGCGGTCGGCCAGGTCGACAGACCGGTCCCCTTCGGACCGAGGAAGAACCAGCGAGCGGTGCCGGTCAGCGCGACCGCACTCCGACCGCCAGGGCTGCACTCAGGTTTGGTCACCATTCGAACGGGGGTCGCGCACGGCGGGTGCTCCATCCCGCGCGGGCCGGTCGTCGAAACTGTGCGCCGTCACAGCGAATCCCGCCGCCGCCACGGCCCCAGCGAGCGTCGAGGGCGAGAGCCGCTCGTCGCTCACCACCACAGCCGGCGAGCCACCAGCGACATTCAACCGAATCGCGACCTCGACGACGCCGTCAAGCTCGTGAAGGTGCTCAAGCACGGCGACCAGGCACGTGCCGCAGATCAGCCCGTCCACGGAGAAGTTGCTCGTCCGAGTCATCCTTCGGTCCCTCCACCCTTCATACCCCCATAGGGTATTTGCGCCTCGACGCCCCTTGGTCAGCGATCGACGTCCCCTTGGTGAAGGACCGATGGTGATCCTTCGAGCCTCACCGGGAGGGGCCCCGATGTCCGATCGGAGGCGATGTCCGGGCATGACGCCACAAGGGAAAGCGGCGCGTGCATCCCTGGCAGCGTGCCTCAGCCCGACAGCGAGCCGGCGTGGGGATCCGGCTTCGGCCGAGACCCACCCTCGGCGCGATTGATGGCCAGCGCCATCAGGACGAGCCCAGCCGCGGGATGCGGGTCGACGGAAGCTGACCGCTGGTCTCTCCTCGGATTGGCGAAGAGGTCGGCCCGGTCGTCGTCCGCGCCCACGGCGAGAGGGGCAAGGCGGCGCGAGCCGACCGGACCGAGCGGGACGTCGCAAGGCGAGTACGCCGCCGATGCACCTCTGCCCGCGCGTGAAGCACTCGATCACGGAGTCGCTACCGAGCGCAACTACCCGCGCGACGACGCCTCCTACGCGGCGAGGGTCAGGCCCGTGTGGCGCAGCCAGTGGAATCGGAACTCCGGCGGCAAAGGAGGTCCGCTTGACCGCGGTCTTGAAGAAGTACGCGAAGGTCGAGGGGTTCATCTGCGTCGAGCCGCCCGGTGCGGCCGGGAACAGCAGGGCCTTCGCCCCGCGGCGCACGCGGTTCTCGAGATGGTCGGCGACCGCCTGGGCCACGTGTGGGCGCACTGCGACCACCCGTACCCCGGCGTCGGTCTTGGGCGGCCCGACATGCGGTGCCCCGTCGACCCAGGTGACCCCGCGGGTGACCGAGACGCGCTCGGGGATGATGTCGCCGCGGCGCAGCTCCAGGACCTCGCCGCTGCGCAGCTGGCACCAGGCCCCGAGCAACACCGTCAGGGCCAGGCACTCGGGCATCGCAGCCGCGAGCTCGACCACCTGGCCCGGCGTGGCCACCGTCGTCGGCGTCGCGGGCCGGGCACGGCCCGCCCCGCGAATCCGGCACGGGTTGTCCTGCAGTTTCCCGTCCTCGACCGCGGTCGCCAGGATCGTGCGCAGCAACGAGTAGGTCCGCGCCCGCAGAGTAGGGCGCCCCACCAGCGTCGCCGCGTACCACCCACCGACCATCTCGGCGTCCAACGCGGCAAGGCGGACCTGCCCGAGCTGGGGGTAGTCGTGCTTGTCGAGGTAGTGCCCCTAGATCTAGCCCCGTCGCCAGGGGGTCAATCCCAGCCTGACGTTGACACATGACTTCGCCAAGCTGGGAACAGCTTCGGACCCGGCTCCAGGGAGCACCGTGGCGTACGCCAACTGCGTACGCCAACTGGGCCTCGTCCGCCGCCGTCCGGTCCCATCCGCTGGCAGCGCGAGAGGCGCCTGAACTGCACAGATACACGCCCACGGACGCCAGCGGACCCCACTCCGCTCCCTGACACGGAAGAGGTCACTGGTTCGATCCCAGTATCGCCCACAGCAGAGCCCCAGGTCACAGACCTGGGGCTCTTTCGTTGCCGTCACAGGCGCGCAGATGCCCGCTCCTGCCGAGGGGCGGGCGCACTCCGTCGTCGAGATCGCCCGTCTGACGCGAGATCGCCTGTTCGAACCTGCGATCTCGCGACGAACCGGCGACCTCAGGCCGAGGGGGTGTCGCGGCGGTACAGCAGCCCGCCCCGACGGTCAGCCGAGTCCCAGGCGCGCGATCGGCTCGATGAGCACCTGTTCCTCGTAGGACAAGTGGGACACCAGGGTGTCCGAGAGCAGGTCGACCGCCTGACGCAGCTCCGGCATCCCGTCCTCCGCCGAGACGAAGGCCACCAGGGCACGGTCCACCTGCTCGAGAACCTCGTGGATCTGGTGGTGCTCGGCCTGGAGCTGGTCGATGACGGGAGCCAACCGAGGGTCACCACGTCGAAGATGCGGGAACACGCCTTCGTCCTCGAGCGTGTGGTGGGTCGTCACCACGCGGCAGTAGCTCTCGCAGTAGCCCCCGAGGACCCACTTGTTCTGGCGCAGCGTCATCGTGTTGATGTGGGATCTCGCCTCGGCAGCGCCGAGCATCCCTGCGGCCACCTGGTCGACGAGGTCGTGCAGCTGTTCGAGCTCGGAACGCAAGTGGTCGTGGATGTCGACCAGGTGCTGGCCCGCGGCCTGCTCATGCGGCGTGTAGCCACGCTCAGGGTCGGGCGTCGGGCCCAGCGGACGGGCGGACTCGTCCAGGACCGTCGAGGTGCCCCGAGGTGTCGGCGGCGGCGTGGCACGCACGCTGAGGGCGGTCCTGGTCAGCGGCACCGCACCCCGGCCTCTCGGGGCACCGCCGGCGACCTCCCGGATCGGCTCGCCGGGGTCCGGGACGTCGGCCGCGACCTCGCGGGCCGAGCCGACGATCTCGCGGACCGCGGGCGCGACCTCCTGGGCGAACACCTGCAGCTGCCTGGCGTCGTCGGTGGCCATGATGAACGTGCTGACCCCCTCCTCGAGGGCCAGCTGGGCCAGCTCAGCGGCCCAGTGCTCGGGAGGGCCGTCCAGCTGCGCGCGCGCCGTGCCGGAGAAGGTGCCGGCCACATTGAGCAGGCGTCGCACCTGACGTGGGTCGCGGCCCGCGTCGAGGGCCGCCTGGTCGATGACGGCATTGCCTCGAGCGAGGTCCCCGGGCTGCAGGTAGAACAGCGAGGGCAGCCAGCCGTCCGCGCTGCGACCGATCATCCGCAGCATCCGAGGCTTGAGGGCCCCCACCCACACGCCGATGTCGTGCCGCGGCGCCGGGCCGCGCTTGGCGCCCATGACACGGTGGTGGACGCCGTCCACCCGCACGCCTCCCGGTGCGCCCTCGTCCCAGACCTGGCGGATCACGGTGATCGCCTCCTCGAGCGCGACCACGCTCTCACCCGGGCTGAGGCGGGGCACCCCCATCCCGACGATCGCGTCCCAGAAGGCACCCGCCCCCAGGCCGAGCTCGACGCGACCTCCCGAGAGCAGGTCGAGGGAGGCGGCGCTTCGCGCCAGCACGGCCGGTGGCCGCAACGGCACGTTGGCGACGTTGGGCGAGAGCCGCACCGTCGAGGTACGCGCTGCGACGAAGGACAGCAGGGTCCAGGTGTCGAGGAAGTTCGGCTGGTACGGGTGGTCCTGGAAGGTCACCAGGTCGAGCCCGAGCTGCTCGCACAGCACGGCGAGGGCGACGGTCTCGTCGGGGTGGTGGCGGTCCGGGGTCAGGAACGAGCCGAACTGGAGGTCGTGCAGGTAGTCGGTCACGTGCGTCCCCCGTCCTCAGAAGACGCTGTGCCCGCTGACGGTCGCGGCTGCGGCCACGACGGGCTGGAGCACGTCCCAGTGCTCCAGGGCCACGCCGTCGGAGTCCATCCTCCAGATGTCGACCCCGGCGATCCCGAGGTCCTCGGGGTCGTCGTTGTAGAGGTTGAGGAAGTTCACATGCGCCCACACCCAGTTGTCCACCGCGATGATCCGGTGGATCTCGACCCGGGCGAGCGGGTGGGCCTGGACGATGCCGGCGAACGCCTCGCCCAGCATCGGCCCGCCGTCGGGCAGCCCGGGGTTGTGCTGCACGTAGCCGTCCGCGACCAGCGCAGCTGCGGCCTCGCGCGGCTGCTTGTCGTTGATGGCTCGACGGTAGAAGGCGATCAGGTTGTCCTTGTTCCGCACGGCCTGGGTGTCGTTGGTGTCCACGATCTCGATCATGATGTTCTCTCCTGGTGGTTGGTAGGGAAGATGGAGCTCAAGCGAGGCCGACGAGCTGCAGTCGCAGCGCGTCGAGCTCGTCGTCGGTCAGGGTCTTGGAGGCCTGCAGCAGCGCTGCCGCGTCGGGACCCACGGTCCGTCGGCTCGGTGCCGGCTGCTCCTCGGCCAGGTCGATGACCTGCGTGGCCGCATCGGTCGCGCTGATCCCTTCGCCCTGCCGGGAGTTGAACTGCTCGGCGAAGCGCGCGAAGGGTGTGCCGTAGAGCTCGCGCTGGGCAGGGGTCATCGCGGCGAGGAGCCTCTCGAAGGCAGCCGCGGACTTCGCCGGGCCGCCCGTGAGCATGCTTCCGGGCGAGACGATGGTCACGTCGACGCCGAACTCCTTCAGCTCCGCGCGATAGACGTCTGCGAACACCTCGGCGGCCGCCTTCGACGCACCGGAGGCGGCGTTGAACGGGAGCGGCACGGTCGCGGTGATCGTGCTGATCTGCACGATGCGCCCTCGCGCGGCGCGCAGCGCCGGCAAGAACGCGTTGATCACCCGCAGCGGCCCGAAGGTGTTGACCTCGAACTCGTGACGCACGTCGTCGATCGCCAGCAGCTCGATCGGACCCGGGGTGAGGATCCCGGCATTGCTGACCAACAGGTCGACGCCCGCCACCTCCTCGCGCACACGCTTGGCCCACGCGTCGACGGCCGCGGAGTCGACGATGTCGACGACCTCGAGCCGTACCCCACCACCCGAGGCGGCGTCGAGCTCAGCGACCAACGTCTGCGCGGAGGCGGTCCCGAACACCTGGTAGCCGCGGGCGACCAGGCCCAGGGAGATCTCACGGCCGAGCCCACTTCCCGCTCCTGTCACCACCGCTACCCGCTTGCTTCCACTGCTCATGACCACGCCCTTCTCGATGTACTTGCTGCGTGAAACAAACACTACTGCCAAATGCTTGCTCGAGCAACTATGTTGTGGGGATGAGCACACCCTCGCCGGCCGACGTCAGCCCGCTGTCCCCTGCCGAGGAGCGGTTCATGCGGTCACTGACCCGGTTGCTGGTCGTCCTGCCGCGCAAGCTCGACGCCGACCTCACCCGGAGCACCGGACTCTCGGCGACCGACTACTTCGTGCTCGTGCACCTGTCCGAGGCCCCCCGTCGGCGCATGAGGATGACGGACCTGGCCACCGGCTCGGCGATGTCGATGAGCGGTGTCTCCCGCGTCATCGACCGACTGCAGAAGATCGGGCTGGTGGCGCGAGAGCGCTGCCCTGATGACGGGCGAGGCTGGGAGGCCGTCCTCACCGACGATGGACTACGAGGGCTCCAGGACGCATGGGTCGTGCACCTCGCGAGCGCCCGCGCTCACATCTTCGACCATCTCGGCGAGGTGGACCTCGAGTCCGTCGCGGCCGCGTTCGAACGCATCGCGGACTGCTAGGAGGTCTGACCCGGTCGATGCCGTCCTGCTGGTCGACCCAGTCGGTGAGCCGGGGTCGGGGCGCCGTACGTCGACGACGGCCGCTGCAGCCGAGGTGCACAGCAGCGCCACGCCGGCGCGCCCGACGCGGCCTCGTGCCGGTCCGGTTCGCATGATCGGGCGCGTGCCCCTTGACCAGCCGGGCCCGGCTCGCGACCCTGGCGGTGAGGACGACCTCCGAGAGCGGTGGTGACAGGGCGATGACGACCTACTCCGGCACGAAAGAGTTCGAGGGCGCGAGCTTCGTCAGGGCGAGCTTCGCGGGTGCGCGATTCCTCAGGACGCGCCTGACGGGCGCCACCCTCCGCTTCTCCGACGTGAGCGGGGTGACGATGCGCGGGGTCGACGTGGACGGCCTCGACATCGACAGCCACGACCTGTTCTTCGGCAGCCTCCTGGTCAACGGCGTGGACGTGGTGCCACTCGTGGACGCCGAGCTCAACCGGCAGTTCCCCGGTCGGGAGCTGCAGAAGGCACAGACACCCGAGGGCCTGCGCGAGGGTTGGACCGCCGTGCAGTCCGCCTGGCAGAGCACGGTGGCGGACACGCCGCCGGAGCTGGTGGACGCCCACGTCGAGGACGAGTGGTCCCTGGCCCAGACCCTGCGGCACCTGGTCCTGGCGACGGACGCCTGGCTGCGCGGCGGGATCCTGCGGATCGAGCAGCCGTTCCACGAGATCGGCCAGATCTTCACCGGTGCCGCCGAGATGGGATTCGACATGTCGGTCTTCCGCGCGGACCCGCCGGGCTACGAGGAGGTCCTCGCGGTGCGTGCCGAGCGGCAGCGCATGGTGACCGACGTCCTGGCCACGGTGACGCCCGAGCTGCTCGCGGAGGAACGCGAGAACCCCTGGGGTGTCGATGACTGGCATCCCAGCGTCGGCGACTGCATCCGGGTGATCCTCGAGGAGGAATGGGCGCACCTGCGCTACGTCCGACGGGACCTCGCCCTGCTGCGGTGAGCCGGAGCGGCGCCGGCTCAGGCAGCGCCCTCGGCGGCGAGCGCGTCGGTGAGCAGGCCGATGAGGGCCTCGAGCTGCACGTCCGTCGAGGCCGGGAGGTCCTCGTCCTGGGCCCCGTCCAGGGCCCGGGCGGCCAGCCCTGACTTGCTGTCGATCAGCTCGGCGATCCTGGCGTCGATCGTCTGCGCGGCGATCACCCGCCAAGCCGTCACGGGCTCGGCCTGACCGATCCGGTGGATCCGGTCGATCGCCTGGGTCTGCTCGGCGTAGGTCCAGGAGAGCTCTGCCAGCACGAGGTTGGAGGCGACCTGGAGGTTCAGCCCGACTCCTGCGGCCGTCAGGGAGCACACCACGATCGACACCTCGGGGTCGTTCACGAAGGCGGCGATGTTCTTCGCACGGGCCTTCGGGGTCTGGTCGCCCCGGATCGAGGCGTACCGGATCCCGCGCTGGGCGAAGGCGTGCTCGGCATGGTCCATGACGTCGACATGCTTGGCGAAGAAGACCACCTTGCCGACGTTGCGGGCCAGCTGTGCGGCGTAGTCGGCCGCGAGTCCTGCCTTGGCCTGGCCGATCCGCCGGACCATGGTGAAGACGTTCTCTCCCCCGCCCTGCGATCCCGAGTCCTTGAGCGCCCCTGCCGCCACCCGGCGCGCGAGCGCGTGGTCGATCCCGTCGACGAGCGCGGCGTCGTCCCGCTGCTCGACGGCAGCCCGGTAGCGCCGGACCAGGGTGCGGGCGAGCTCGGCCTCGGCCTCGCGGATCGAGCGGCCGACAGCACCCTCGAGCTCGACCGGCAGGTCCGCGACCCGCCGCGCCGGGATGTCGGCGGCCACGTCGACCTTGCGGCGACGCACGATGCCCATGTCGATCACGGAGTTCCGCGCGGCGGAGTAGAACCCGGGGTCGGCAGGGGTGAGCCCGGTCTCCTCGAGGGCGGCCATCAAGGACCCGAGCGGCATCGTCTCGTCGATCCAGCCGAGGAACTGCCAGATGGCGCGGAAGTCCTCGATGTCGTTGATCAACGGAGTTCCGGTGAGCGCCATGAGGAGCGGACGGGCGGTACGGGCGCGGATCTGTTCGGAGAGCGCGAGCACGTGCTGGGAGCGATGCGACGCCTTGTTCTTGATGAAGTGCGCCTCGTCGACGATCATCCCGCGGAAGCCGAGGTGCCCGAGCCAGCCGACGTGCCGGTCCAGCAGCTCGTAGTTGACGATGACGATGTCCGCGAACCCGTCCACCCGGTCGCCGTCGCCGTGGACGACGGTAGGAGTGCGGTCGGGCGTCCACACCCGTGCCTCGTGCGCCCAGCTCGGCTTCACGACGTTGGGCACCACGACCAGGAGCGGATAGGCGTCGGCGGCCCTGGCGGCGAGCAGCGCCTGGGCCGTCTTGCCGAGGCCCGGTTCGTCGGCGAGCAGGAAGGTCCGATGACCGCGAGCCGTGGCTGCGACCACCCGGGCCTGGTGCGGCATCAGCTCCAGGCCCGGCGGGAGGGGCACCGGGGCCGGCTCGGGCAGGTCCATGCAGGCAGGGGCGCCGGTGGCGCCGTACTCGAAGGACCGGAAGAGCGGCTCGAGCAGCTCCCAGCCGGCCAGCCGCCGCGCGCGCGTCGCCGTCCGCGCGGCTGCGGCCTCGAAGTCCGGGGCCAGGAACGGGTTCGCGAGCTGGCGCGAGATCACCGACCGCGGCACCACCTGCTTCTCGGCTCCCGGCACGGGGGCGGGCGGCGCGGCGGGCTCGGCCGGCTCGGGCTCCTCCGACGGCGCCAGCCCGGCGGACCGCATGGTCGCTGCCATGAAGGCTCGCGCGGCGTCGGAGACCCGGGCGTCCTCGGCGAGCAGGGCGAGCAGGGAGGTGTCCCGGGCGGCCGTCCTCGCCAGCATGGTCGCCACCGCGTCGAGCCGGGTGAGCTGTTCGCCGCGGCGGCGCTCGCTCAGTCCGGTCTCGGCCAGCACGCGAGCCCGTTCCTTGCGCACCAGCAGCGCCACGACCTGGAACTTCGTGCGGATCGCCTGGCGGGTCGGCGGCCGCTGCACGGCGCGATCGACCTCGCGAGCGATCGAGGCGAGGACCGGCACGAGCCCCCGCTCGGCAGGTCGCGGGGCGCGGCGACGCTGGGTGGCGCTGCCGGGGGCCGGACGTGCGCCACCGGACCGGGCTCGGCCTTGTCGTGCCACATCTCCTCCGTCGACGAATCCGCTCCGCGCCTGCTGCGCAGGGCGACATGCCTCGGCCACGCGAGACCGAGAGGGCGATGCAGCCCGCGCCGCGTCTCGCAGACGATCCCGCCAGGGCGCAGGATCCAGGCGCCGGTCACCGCGCAGTCAGCTCTCCTGCGCCGCCCGCCGGCCGGCGCTCGAGACGAGCGTGGCACGTTGACGGGACAGCCCAGTCAACCACCGTCCGGGCAACCGTGTGGCGCATTCGGTCGCCGGCGAGTCCCGGAAGCACCCCCGCGCCCGCTCCGGGACCGCCGCGACCCGGAGCGGCTTGCACCGAAGTTTGGTTAGGCTCTCCTAACCTGTAGGATCATCCCGATCCATCCCCCTGACCCCTGGAGACCGTCCGTGCCTTCCGCGCGTCTGATCGCCCCTGCCCTCGCCCTCGGCCTCGCCGCCTCGCTCGCCGCCTGCGGCAGCCAGACCTCGTCGACCGTCGACGGTGCGGGCCCTGACGACTCCGGCGACACGCTGGTGATCTACTCCGGGCGCAACGAGAACCTCGTCGCCCCCGTGCTCGACCGCCTCGAAGAGGCCGTCGGGATGCCCGTCGAGGTGCGCTACGCCTCGTCGAGCGAGCTCGCCGCCCAGCTCCTCGAGGAAGGCGACGCCACCGAGGCCGACCTCTTCTTCTCCCAGGACGCCGGTGCACTCGGCGCCCTGGCCAAGGCCGAGATGCTCGCCACTCTCGACGAGGACGTCACGGCCCTCGTCCCCGAGGACTACCGCGACGGCGAGGGCCGGTGGGTCGCCACCTCCGGCCGGGTCCGCGTCCTGGCCTTCGACCCGGCCCAGGTGCCCCAGATCGAGGAGATCACCGGGATCGACCAGATCCTCGAGCCCGAGTTCGTCGGCACGATCGGCTACGCCCCGAGCAACGCGAGCTTCCACGCCTTCGTCACGGCCCTGCGGGTCGAGCGCGGCGAGGACGAGGCGCGGGCATGGCTCGAGGACTTCTCCGCGCAGCAGCCCCAGGCGTTCGAGGGCAACAACGCCGTCCTCGACGCCGTCGACGGAGGGCAGGTCGCGGTCGGTCTGATCAACCACTACTACTGGTTCCAGAAGGTGGCCGAGCTCGGCGAGGACTCCGTCCAGGCCCGGATCCACTACCTGAGCAGTGACGACCCGGGTGCGCTGGTGAACGTCGCCGGTGCGGGTGTCCTCGCGGGCACCGACAACTCCCGCGCCGCGAACGAGGCGATCAGGTTCCTGCTGTCGACGGAGATCCAGCAGTACTTCGCCGACGAGACCGCGGAGTACCCGGTCGTCGACGGGGTGCGCAGCACGGTCTTCGACCTCGAGCCGCTCGCCGAGCTCGGCACCGACCAGATCGACCTCAACGAGCTCGACTCGCTCGACGCGACGCTCGCGCTGCTCGACGAGGTGGGATTGACCTGAGCACGACCAGGACGGCAGGCATGACGACCTCGCGAACGAGGCGCTCGTCGGAGCGTCCCCCTGTCGCGCTCGTCGTGCCTGCCGTCGTGGCGGCTGCCGTCGCCCTGCTCCCGCTGGTCTACCTGGCGGTCCGGGCGACCGAGGGGGGACTCGGCGCGGCGCTCGAGGTCCTGCTGCGCGAGCGCACCGCTCGCCTCGTGCTGCGCAGCCTCGGTCTCGCCGCGGCGGTCACCGCCGCGTGCCTCGTCGTCGGGGTCGGCCTCGCCTGGCTCACGACGAGGACCGACCTGCCGGGCCGACGGACCTTCGGCGTCCTGGCGGCCCTCCCCCTGGCCATGCCGAGCTATGTCGCCGCCTACGCCTGGATCTCGGCCGTCCCGGGGATCGCCGGGTTCTGGGGCACGTTCCTCGTGCTCACCGCCTGCACGTACCCCTACGTCTACCTGCCGGTGGTCGCGGCCCTGCGCCGTGCCGACCCGAGCCTCGAGGAGGTCTCCCGGTCGCTCGGCCGCGGCGCCGGGGCCACCTTCCGGTCGGTGACCCTGCCCCAGCTGCGGCCGGCCGCTGCGGCCGGGGCCCTGCTCGTCTCGCTCTACGTCCTGTCGGACTTCGGTGCGCCCTCCCTGCTGCGCTACGACGTGCTCACCCGGGTGATCCACGCCTCGTACCGGTCGAGCTTCGACCGCACGCCGGCCGCCGTCCTGTCGATCGTGCTCGTGGTGCTCACCGTCGCGATCACCGTCGGCGAGTCCCGCAGCCGCGGCCGGGCGAGCCAGGCGCGGATCGGCTCCGGGGTCGCGCGCCGTCCCCCGACCGTGGCCCTCGGTGCCATGGCCCCGCTCGCCGTCGCCGCCTGCGTCGGCGTCGCAGGGGTCGCGCTCGCGTTCCCGGTCGCGACGCTCGGCTACTGGCTCGCCCGTGGCAGCTCGGCTGCTCTCGACCTGGGTCGCCTCGTCGAGGCAGCGCGCTCGACGGTGGGCGTCTCGCTCCTCGGCGCGCTCGTCACCACCGCTCTCGCCGTCCCTGTCGGCATCCTCGCGGCGCGGTACCGCGGTCGATCGACCCGCCTGCTCGAGCACGCGACCTACGCCGGCCACGCGCTGCCGGGAGTCGTCGTCGCCCTCTCGCTCGTCTTCCTCGGCGTGCGGTTCGCTCGGCCGATCTACCAGGAGGTCCCGCTGCTCGTGCTGGGCTATGCCGTCCTCTTCCTCCCGGCCGCCGTCGGGGCCGTGCGCGCATCGGTCGCGCAGAGCCCGCGGCGACTGGAGGAGGTCTCCCGGTCGCTCGGCCTCGGCCCGTCGGCCGTGCTGCGCCGCGTGACGCTCCCCCTGGCCGGCCCCGGGATCGCGACCGGTGCGGCCCTCGTCCTGCTGACGGCGATGAAGGAGCTCCCCGCGACCCTGCTGCTGCGGCCCACCGGGATGGACACCCTCGCGACCCGCCTGTGGACCGAGACGGGATCGGGTGCGTACGCTGCCGCGGCGCCCTATGCCGCAGCTCTCGTCCTGCTCGCCGCCGTCCCCACCTTCCTGCTCACCCGCACCCATCGCGTCGCGGCCGCCGCCGACGCCCCCGTCCTGACCGAGACCACGGAAGGAGCCGGCCGATGAGCCGACTCGAGGTACGCGGGATCACCAAGTCCTTCGACGGGCAGCCGGTGCTGCGCGGCGTCGACCTCGAGGTGCCGTCGGGCGCGTTCGCTGCCGTCCTCGGCCCGTCCGGCTGCGGGAAGACGACCCTGTTGCGCGTCGTCGCAGGATTCGAGCGCGCCGACGCCGGCACCGTGACCCTGGGCGACACCCGGGTGACCGCTCCGGGGCTGCACCTGCCACCGGAGAAGCGCCGGGTCGCCGTCGTGCCCCAGGAGGGCGCGCTCTTCCCGCACCTGACCGTCGCCCAGAACGTGGCCTTCGGACTGCGCGGCCGCGAGGCACGCCGCGGCACCCGCGCCACCGAGCTGCTCGAGCTCGTCGGGCTCCGCGGCTTCGACCAGCGGATGCCGGCGGAGCTGTCCGGCGGGCAGCAGCAGCGGGTGGCGCTCGCTCGGGCGCTCGGGCCCCAGCCGCACGTCGTCCTGCTCGACGAGCCCTTCTCCGCCCTCGACGCGGCGCTGCGCGCGAGCGTGCGGACCGACGTGAGGGCTGCACTGCGAGCCGCCGGTGCCACGGCTCTGCTCGTGACCCATGACCAGGAGGAGGCGTTGTCCACCGCGGACGTGGTCGCCGTCATGCGCGACGGCGTCGTCGTCCAGTCGGGGACCCCGCAGGAGGTCTACCGCTTCCCCCGCGACGTGGACGTCGCGCGCTTCGTCGGAGAGGCCGTCGTGATCCCCGCGACGGTCCGCGACGGAGTCGTCTGGACGCCGCTCGGCCACCTGCCCCTCACCGAACCGGCCCGCGACGGGGTCGGGACGGCCGTGCTCCGACCCGAGCAGGTCCACCTCGTGCCCGAGGGCCAGGGGCTCACGGCCCGTGTCGTGGAGACCTCGTTCTACGGGCACGACGCGAGCATCCGGCTCGAGGTGCGCTGCCCGGGCGAGGTCGACCTGCCGGTCCTGTGCAGGACCCAGGGAGAGGTCCCCGCCGGCGACGTCGTCGGGGTGCAGATCGTCGGTCCGGTCACCTGGTACCCCGCGGCCTGAGCGGGCCGCCCGTCCCGGACGGCCCGCCGCAGGCACAGCTCAGGCGTCGACGACGATCGCGATGACGACCGGCGTGCGCCGGTAGGTCCGCTCGACGTACCGCCCGACGGCTCCGGCGATCGTCTCCTCGAGCATGTCGATGTCGACCTTCTGGTCGGCGATCCGCGCCAGCGCCCTGTCCACCTCGGCGACCGCGCCGTCGAAGGTGTGGTCGTCGTGGACGAAACCACGGGTGAGGAACTCCAGGGGCTCGGCGAGCGTCGTCGTCCCCGCCTCGACGAGTGCGAGGACGGTCACGACCCCTCCCTCGCGCAGGGCCTGACGCTCCTTGAGCGTGTCCTCCGTCGCGCGACCCACCGTCTGGCCGTCGACGTAGATCATCGCCGCGGGGACCTTGCCGCTGATGCTCGCCCGGCCGTCGATCAGGTCGATGGTGACGCCGTCGCGCGCCACGATCACGTTCTCGGGGTCGATACCGGTGCGGACGGCGATCGCGGCGTTGGCGTGCAGATGCTTCGACTCGCCATGGATGGGCAGGACGTTGCGCGGACGCATGATGTTGTAGCAGTAGGCGAGCTCGCCGGCGCTGGCGTGCCCCGAGACGTGCACCTTGGCGTTGCCCTTGTGCACGACGCGGGCGCCCAGGTCGGTGAGCTTGTTGATGATCCCGTAGATCGCGCCCTCGTTTCCCGGGATGAGGGAGCTGGCCAGCAGCACCGTGTCGCCCTCGGAGAGCCGGATCTGGTGGTCGCCGTTGGCCATCCGCGACAGCGCCGCCATCGGCTCACCCTGGGAACCGGTGCAGATCAGCGTGACCTTCTCGTCGGGCAGGTTCCCGAGCTTCTTGAAGTCGACGACGAGCCCACGCGGGATCGTCAGGTAGCCCAGGTCGCGCGCGATCCCCATGTTGCGCACCATCGACCGCCCGACGAAGGCCACCTTGCGGCCGTGCGTGTGCGCGGCGTCGAGGACCTGCTGGATGCGGTGCACATGGCTCGCGAAGCTCGAGACGATGATGCGCCGCGGCGCGGTGGCGAAGACCTGGTCGATCGCGGGCGCGAGGTCGCGCTCGGAGGTCGTGAACCCGGGGACCTCCGCGTTGGTCGAGTCGACCATGAACAGGTCGACCCCTTCCTCGCCCCAGCGGGCGAAGGCGCGCAGGTCGGTGATCCGGTCGTCCAGCGGGAACTGGTCCATCTTGAAGTCACCCGTGCCCACCACCAGCCCGGCGGCGGTGCGGATGGCCACGGCGAGCCCGTCGGGGATCGAGTGGTTGACCGCCGCGAACTCCATGTCGAACGGCCCAGCCTGGTAGCTGTCCCCCGCTGCGACGGTCACCGTCGTGGGCCGGATGCGGTGCTCCTTGAGCTTCGCCTCGATGAACGCCAAGGTGAGCTGCGAGCCGATGACGGGGATGTCGGCGCGCTCCTTGAGCAGGTACGGCACACCTCCGATGTGGTCCTCGTGCCCGTGGGTGAGCATGATCGCGACGATGTCCGCGAGCCGGTCGAGCAACGGCGAGAAGTCCGGGAGGATCACGTCGATCCCCGGCTGGTGGTCCTCGGGGAACAGCACCCCGCAGTCCACGACGAGCAGCTTCCCGGCGTGCTCGAAGACCGTCATGTTGCGGCCGATCTCACCGAGCCCACCCATCGGCGTGATGCGCATCGCGCCGTGCTTCAGCGGGGGCGGGGTGGACAGGGTCTGGAGCTGTGCTGTGGGCATGTGGGGCCTCCGGGACGAGGGGGCGGGTGCACCCCTGCTGAGTGACGATGTGGGTACTGCGGGGTCGTTCACGAGGACGGGGCGGCCGGGTCGCTGCGGGCGAGGTCCGGGACGGTGCGTGGCCGGCGGTCGATCCGGCCCAGGGCGGGCTCCTTCGCCACCAGAGCCCAGACGATCACGAGCAGGGGTGCGACGGCACAGGCGAGGAGAGCAGGCGAGTACGAGCCTGCACGGTCGAACACGGCGGCGAACAGCACCGGACCGCATGCGGTACCCGCAACACTGATCGAGGCGACCAGGCCCCGGATCGAGCCGATGTGCAGAGTACCGAAGTACCGGGGAAGCGCAGCCGTCTCGACGGCGCGGATCACGCTCCCGGCCGCTCCGAGCATCGCGCCGAAGGCGAGAGCCGAGACCCCGGGGCTGACGGTCGTCCCCCACCAGAGCCCGAGGCTGAGGATCGCCATCGAGGAGACGATCATCCACCGGCCCGCGAACCGGTCCATCAGGAACCCGGCCGCCAGAGTGGCGATCAGCCCGGCGATGGTCTGCGGCAGGAAGTTCGCCGCGGCCTGCGCCGGGCTCAGGCCGCGAGCGGTGAGCAGGCTGATCTGGTGGAAGGCCACGGCCGTGGTGAGCATCCCGGTCAGGGCGACCGCCGTGCAGATCAACCAGAAGTACGGGTGCAGCAGGGCCTCGGCGCGACTGACCCCTTCCGGACGGCTCGGCACCTGCGCGCGCTCGGCGATCGCCACCGGACCGTCGGGCCGTTGCCCGAGATCGGCGGGCCGGTCCCGCATGGCCAGGAGCGCCAGCGGGATGACGAGGAGCCAGATGACGATGCCCTCGACCCGCCAGACCGCGCGCCAGCCGAGGTCGGCCAGGAGCGGTTCGAGTGCCAGCGGGGTCAGCGAGATCCCGACGGCACCGAACGCGCTGACCAGACCGGCGGCCATCCCTCGGCGCCGGTGGAACCACAGGGCCACCGCCGTGCTGGCCGTCAGGCTCAGCGCTCCCTGGCCGGCCATCCGGAGGCCGACGAAGCCGATGGTCAGCCCGACCAGACCGGTGACGAAGGACAGCGCGATCAGCACGGCTCCGAAGACAGCACCCACAGCGGCCATGGTCCGGCGCACGCCGAAGCGGTCGAGGGCACGGCCGATCCACGGCAGCGCCACGGCCCCGCCGAGGGTCCCGATCAGGTAGGCGGCGGAGACGGAGGACCGGGTCAGGCCCAGATCGCGGATGAGCGGGTCGATGAACAGCGAGACCCCGACGGTCTGGCCGGGACCGGTGGCCGCCAGCGCGATGCTGGAGTAGACGACGACGTGCCAGCCGTAGAAGCCGGACGGGGACAGCGCGGTGCGCCGGAGGGCGCCAGGTGAGGTCAGGTGGATGTGGTGGCTCCCGTCGGGAGGGGCAGGGTCACGGGAGTCCGGCCGGTGGGGGTGCGAGCACGAGGTCCGGGTTCTCCCGTTGCAGCGACCTCAGCCGCCAGGCATCCCGGACCAGGGCCAGCAGGGCGCCGTCGGTTCGTCGCGCGAGCTCGACCCCCTGGCGCCCGGCGAGAAGCCGGGCGTCGACGTCGCTCGCGAGCCGGGCGAGGGTGTACTCCAGGTGCTCGGTGCGCATCGGCGCCTTGAACTCGTGCTCCATGCGGAAGGCCGCGACCTCGAACTGCAGCGGGCCGACCGCGGCGAGGATGGGCGCACCGTCACCGCGGGCCTCGGAGATGAGCACCTGGACGACGCCCTCCTGCTCCAGCTGAGCGATCCCCCTGCGGAACTGCTTGGAACGTCCGGGGTCGGCGACGCGCGCCGTGAGGAAGTGCTCCGGCGCGAAGACGGGCATCGGAGGGAAGGTCACGGCGGGACCGGGAGCGGCGTAGAGCGTGTCGCCGACGGCCAGCTTGTTGGCGTTGACCAGACCGACGATGTCACCGGGGTACGCGGTCTCGATGACCTCCCGCTCCCGGCCGAAGACCGACAGGGCGTACTTCGTGGCGAAGGGCCGGCCGGAGTTCGCGTGGGTCACGATCATGCCCCGCTCGAACTCCCCCGAGCAGACCCGGACGAAGGCGAGGTGATCGCGATGATGGGCGTCCATGCCCGCCTGCATCTTGAAGACGAAGCCGCTGAACGGCGCGTCGACCGGGCGCTCGTTCCCGTCCGTGCCGATCCGGGCGGACGGTGGCGGCGCGAGCTCGGCGATGACGTCCAGGAGCTGGCGCACCCCGATGTTCGACAGCGCGGCGCCGAAGAGCAGGGGGGTCGTGGCACCGGCGCGGAAGGACTCGACGTCGAGCGGCTCGAGCAGGGCGAGGGAGTCGAGGGCCTCGTCGACCGGTGCACCGAGAGACGCCCGCGCGGCGGGGAGCCCGAGGTGCTCCTCCTGCGCGAGCGACGCACCTCCCGGGGCCTTCGCGTAGAGCGTCACGGCCTGCGTGCGGGCGTCCACCAGGCCACGGAAGTGGCCGGCCTCGCCGATCGGCCAGGTCACCGGCGTGGCCCGGAGGTTGATCCGTTCCTCGAGCTCGTCGCACAGGGCCAGCGCCTCGCGTCCCGGCCGGTCCCACTTGTTGACGAAGGTGATGACCGGGACACCGCGGCGTCGGCACACCTCGAAGAGCTTGAGGGTCTGCGGCTCGAGGCCCTTGGCCGCGTCCAGGAGCATCACCGCTGCGTCCACGGCGGTCAGCACCCGGAAGGTGTCCTCGGAGAAGTCGGCGTGACCGGGGGTGTCGAGAAGGTTGATGACGACGTCCTCGAAGGCGAACTGGAGCGCTGCGGAGGTGATCGAGATCCCGCGCTTCTGCTCCATCTCCAGCCAGTCCGAGACCACCCCTGCACGCCCGTGCTTGCCGTGCACGGCGCCGGCCTCGCTGATCACGTGGGCGTGCAGCGCCAAGGCCTCCGTGAGGGTGGACTTGCCCGCATCGGGATGGGAGATCACCGCGATGCTGCGCCGACGGGCGCTCTGCGCGACGACCCCGGTCTGCGTCGGGGCGCTCATCGGGGCTGGACCGTCGCGCGCTTCTGCCGCCGGATCTCCCGGCGCAGGCTCTGCGCGAAGCCCTCCGCGGACTCGAGCTGGGCCCGCAGGCTCCCGCACCGCTCCTCGGCCGCGGCCCGGAACATGTCCACCCGCTTCAGCAGCTCCTCGCGGTCCGCCGGAGCGGTCGTGTCGGACTCGAGCGCGTCGAGGGCGGTGAGGAGGTCACGCATCTCCTCGAGGCTGAAGTCGAGCGGCTTCATCCGCTTGACGAGCTCGAGCCGGGCGACGTCGACCTCGCCGTACAGCCGGAACCCGCCCTGTGATCGGGTCGCCGGCGTGACGAGCCCGACCTCCTCGTAGTAGCGGATCGTGCGCAGCGACAGACCGGTGCGCTCCGCCACCTCGCCGATCTGGTGGTGGCTGAGACTCATGATGCCTTCCGTTGGACCGGCGACGAGTCTACCGCTACGGAAGAGGCGGGCAGCCCGAGGGCACCCGAGAGGCACGACGTGAGGCGATCCGTCCTTCCGTCACGTCAGGGTCGCGGCGGCCGCGGGCGACGAGACGGACGGCCGGGCGCGCCCGGCGAGCACCCCGGCCAGGAGCACGACAGCGAGCCCCGCGACCGGCACGACGAGAAGTCCGGCACGCAGGCTCGTCGCGTCGGCGATCGCGCCGACGACGGGCGGGGACAGCAGGAAGCCGAGCCGCATGAGCCACGACAGCACCGTGAGCCCCGTCCCTGGCCGCAGGCCGGGGATCTCGTCGGCCGCGTGCATCGCGGCGGGGACCAGCGTCGCGATGCCGAGACCGGCCGCCGCGAGGCCCACCATCGTGCCGGGGATCGTGGGGACGGCCAGCGCCGAGCCCATCCCGACCGCGACGAGCACACCGCCCGCCCGGGCGACGGCGCGCTGGCCGAAGCGGTCGACGAGCCGGTCCCCCAGGAGGCGACCGACGAACTGGGCGCCGACCACGGCGATGAAGCCGAAGGACGCCACGGCGGCCGCGGCGCCGAGGGAGTCGGACAGGTAGAGCGTCGCCCAGGAGCTTCCCGCGTCCTCGACGACCGACCCGGCGCTCGCGATGAGCACGAGCGCTCCGATCAGGACGATCGTCGACGCCCCGACCCGGATCCGTCGACCGGGCGCGTGGCCGTCGGTGCCGCGGTGACCGGGAGCGGTCTGATCGGTCTCCGCACCCGGCAGGCAGAAGCGCGACGCGGCGAGGGCGACGAGCGAGAGCACCACGGTGGAGATCGCGAGGTGGGTCCCGCGCGGGAGGTCCAGCGCGATCGCACCGGCCGCCATGGCTCCACCCGTCACCGCTCCGACGGACCAGACCGCGTGGAAGGAGTTGAGGATCGACCGGCGGTACCGGCGCTGGACCCGCAGCCCGTGCGCGTTCTGCGCCACGTCGGTGATCGCGTCCATCGCGCCGGCCACCAGGAGCGCCGCTGCGAACCCGGGCGCCGACGGGAGGATCGCGGCCACGAGCAGCGCGACCGCTGCGCACCAGGTCCCGCCCACGGCCACGCGCGCCGAGCCGAACCTGCGGATCAGCGCGCTCGCACCGAGCCCCGCGACGATCGCCCCGGTCGGGAACGCCGCGACCGAGAGACCGTAGAGCGCGTTGCTCAGTCCGAGATCTGCCTTGATCTCCGGGTACCGCGGGACGAGGTTCGCGAAGAGCGCGCCGTTGGTGAAGAACAGGACCGCGACAGCGACCCGGGCGCGCCGGTCGGAGCGCGGCACCGCCGAGGCCGAGGGGGTGGGCATGCGTACGAGTGTACACAGTGCAGTGTACGCTCGTACGCATGACCGACGACGCCGCTCCCGAGCCCAGGACCCAGCGCGAACGGATGCTCGCGGGAGAGCTGTACCTCGCGGACGACCCGGAGCTCGCGATGCTCGCCCGGCGGGCCGTACGGCTCGCCGACGCCCACCACCGCGCCAGCGTGTCCGGCGACGAGGACGAGGCGCGGGAGGTCCTCAGCGAGCTGCTCGGCCACCTCGGCGACGGCGCCGTGGTCAGGGCGCCGATCCTCGTGGACTACGGGGAGAACATCCGGATCGGGGCCCGCACCTTCGTCAACTACCACCTCACCGCGCTCGACGTCGCGGCGATCACGATCGGCGAGGACTGCCAGATCGGCCCGAACGTGCAGCTGCTCACCCCCACGCACCCGATCGACCCGCGACTGCGCCGGGAGAAGTACGAGGCCGCCCTGCCGATCGTCCTGGGCGACAACGTGTGGCTGGGTGGGGGCGTCATCGTCTGCCCTGGCGTGACGATCGGGGACAACACGGTGGTCGGCGCGGGGTCGGTGGTCACCCGGGACCTCCCGCCGGATGTCGTGGCCGTGGGCAACCCCGCCCGGGTCCTGCGGGAGATCACCCCGTGACCTCCGGACGGGTGCGCCGGTTCGACCCCGAGCGCCGGGACCGGATCATCGACTCCTGCCTGCGCGTGATCGCCGAGCAGGGCGTGGCCGGTGCCTCCCACCGCACGATCGCCGCGGCCGCCGACGTCCCGCTGGGCTCGATGACCTACCACTTCAGCGGGATGGACGAGCTGCTGCACGAGGCCTTCGAACGGTTCACGACGTCCGTCAGCGACCGGTTCGAGGAACGGATGGCGCAGGCGGGATCCGCCGACGAGGCACGCGAGGCGGTGGTGCGGACCATCCTGGACGCCGCCGACCCGCGCGAGACGGTGCTGTCCCACGAGCTCTACACCCTCGCAGCGCGCGAGCCGTCCTTCCGCGACCTCACGCACGGCTGGATGGCGCGCTCGCGGCGTGGCCTGGAACGGCACTTCGACCCGGAGACCGCACGGCTGCTCGACGCCCTCATCGAGGGCCTTCAGATCCACCGCGCCCTGGACACCCAGGAGCGCGACCCGAGCGACGCCCGGATCGCCGTCGCCCGCCTCACCCACGCGGCGACCGGACCGACGCCGGCCGCGGGGTGACCGTTCCATGACCTGCACGGGACCGTCACATCCTTCCCGGGACGGCAGAGCGCTCCGATGGCAGACTCTCCTGATGCCCCCTCACGAGAGCCGGACCACCCACGGATGACGATCGCAGCCCCGGAGATGCCGAGGACCATCCCTGCCCGTTCCGCCCTGCTCGCGACAGGCGCCGTCCTGGCGGCGATGGCGTCGGTCAACCTCGCGAGGCACGTGTGGAGCGACGCCACATGGCTCGGCCCGGTGGCCGCGCTCGTCCTCCTCGCCTTCGCGCGCTGGAGCGGCCTGACCTGGGCGCAGCTCGGCCTGCACCGTGATCGGCTCCGGTCGGGGGCCCGGTGGGGCTTCGGCGCCGCCGCTCTCGTCGCCCTGGTCTACCTGGCAGGCGTGCTCCTTCCGCTGACCCGGCCGGCCTTCCTCGACGCCAGGTACCACCTCGGGGTGAGCGGCGCGCTCCTGACCGCCTTCGTGGTGATCCCCCTCGGCACCGTCGTCTTCGAGGAGATCGCCTTCCGCTCCGTGCTCTGGGGGATGCTCGCACGGCATGCCACGACGATGCGCGTGCTGCTGATCTCCTCCGCCCTGTTCGGGCTCTGGCACATCCTGCCCTCGCTCAACATCGCCACGGCCAACGCCGGGATCGGCGACCTCGTGGGCGGGACGGGATCTGCGGCGCAGGTGATCGTCATCGCGGCGATCGTCGTGTTCACCGCCGGCGGCGGGATCGTCGCCGGTGAGCTCCGTCGCCGCAGCGGGAGCGTGCTGGCCAGCGCGGGGATGCACTGGGCGACGAACAGCCTCGGCGTGCTCTTCGGTCTCGTCGCCTGGCGGATGGTCGCCTGAGGCGAGCGGCTCAGCTCCCGACGAGCGCGCCGTCGACCATGCGGACCGATCCGTGCACCCGCGGCAGGTGCACCAGGTCGTGCGTGACCAGGAGGGTTGCCGTGTCGCGCTCCTCGGTCAGGCGGACCACCAGGTCGATGACGGCCGCTCCCCTCTCCTGATCCAGCGCGCTGGTCGGCTCGTCGACCAGCAGGACGGTCGGCGCGTTCATCAGCGCCCTGGCGATGTTGACCCGCTGCCGCTCTCCCCCGGACAGCTCGTGCGGCCGCTTGTCGCGGCGCGCGTCGAGGCCCACCGCCGAGAGCAGCTCGTCGGCGCGCCGGGCCACGGCCGGCCTGCGCGCGCGGGCACCGCGAGTGCCGAGCTCGTTCATCACCGTCAGCTGTTCGTGAGCCGTCAGCGACGGGAGCAGGTTCGCCTGCTGGAAGACCACGCCGATCTTCTCGCGCCTGAGCTCGGCGGCGTCGGCCGGGGACAGACCGGCGGCGTCCTCCCCGTCGACGAGGACACGCCCCGAGTCGGGTCGGATGAGCGTGGCCGCGAGGGCGAGCAGGCTCGACTTGCCCGAGCCGCTCGGACCGGTGAGCGCCGTGACCGTCCCTGGGCGGGCCGTGAGGGAGACCGCGTCGACGGCGACCAGTCGGGAGTCCCCGTCGGGGTAGGTCAGCGTCGCGGCGTCGAGCTGCATCATCGGTGGCTCCCCAGGGCGGTCAACGGATCGGCGACGGTGACGGAACGGAGCGCGAACGCGGCACCGGCGAGACCGACGACGATCATCAGCACCGCCGGTGCCACCGTGGTCAGCGGGTGGAAGAGGAACGGGAGTGCCGTTCCCGCCAGCAGCCCTGACCCGATCGCCACGGCCGTTCCGGTGCCGACACCCGCGAGCAGGACGACGAGCGACTGACCGAGCGCGTCGGTCACCAAGGACCGGGTGGAGGCACCCAACGCCTTGAGGACTGCGACGTCACCCGCGCGCTGCATGGTCCACACGGTGAAGAAGGCACCGACGACGAGCGCGGAGATGCCGAAGAGCAACGCGACCATGAGCAGCAACGACCCGATCTCCGATCGGAAGGCCTCCACGGCCAGCAGGGCCGTCAGCCGCGGCTCCGCGAGCGTCCCGGCCGACCGGTCCACGAGGGCCCAGTCCGGTGACCCCGTCACGGCGATCACGGTGGCGACCTGCCCGGGCGAGCCCATCGCGGTCGACATGCGCTGCCAGTCCGCGAGGGTCACCTGGACCACCGGCGTGTGCGCGTACCACCCCTCCCCGCCGACGGCCGTGACCGTGTACGGGCTGCCGACCAGGGTGACCGTGTCGCCCACGACGGCACCGAGCTCCTGCGCCGCGTCGTCCGACAGGCTCATGGTGCCGTCCGCGCCCGGGGTGAGCAGGTCGAGACCGGCCGGAGCGCCCAGGACTGCCACGGCCGCCCCGGCGGCCCCGTGCTCGGCGCGCACCTGGGTCAGCCCGAGCGGCCATGCCTCGTCGACCCCGGCGGCACCGGCCCAGGTGGCGATCTGCTCCGCCGTCACGGTCGAGTCCGAGAAGCTCGCCTCCGGGCCCGGGGAGAAGACGATCCGGTCCGCCGGAAGCGCCAGCACGGCCGACACGTTCTGCGCGGCAAGCCCGCCGGTCAGTCCCGCCAGGAACCCGACGAGCAAGGTGATGAGCGCGACGACGGAGCCGATGAGCACGAATCGGCCCCGTGCGAAGCGCAGGTCCCGCCAGGCGACGAACACCCGGTCCTCCTCCCTCAGCCGTGGTCGATCCTCCGGTGCCCAGCCTCGCCGGGCGGCGCGCGCGGCACATCACCACGAGGACGGCTCCTGCCGGGTCGGACGGCGCATGTCATGGTCGAACTTTCGATGGATGGGTTCCTGACGAGGCCCGCGTAGGCTCGGCCGCCATGACGACCACCACCCTCCGGCCCGTCTTCGTGGGCCTGCGCGCGGGACTCGTGGTGCTCGTCGTCGCGTTGATCACCGTCGTCGTCGCCCGCACGCTCCTGGACCGGGACCCGCTGACCGCACCGATCCTCGCGCTGACGGCCCTGGTCGCCCTGGCGATCGGGGTGACGGCCCCTCGGGGCGGGCCGGCCGGGCCCGGCGACCTCCGGCGGGGTCGGATCGGGCTGGCGTTCCTGACCGTCGTGCTCGTGTGCCTCGTGTGGCTGCGCCCGGAGGCCGCCTACCTGGTCTTCCCGACCTCGTTCCTGTACGTGCACCTCCTCCCCGGCCATCGGGGCACCCTCGCCGTCCTGGCCGCGACCGGTGCCGCGGTCCTCGCCCTCGGCGCGCACGAGGGATGGCGGGTCGCGGGGGTCGTGGGTCCGGTGATCGGCGCGGGCGTGGTCGTCCTGCTCGGCCGGGCCTACCAGGCGCTGGCCCGCGAGGTCGAGGAGCGCGAGGCCCTCGTGGTCCGGCTCCTGGCCACGCAGGAACGGCTCGCGGCGACCGAGCGTGCGGCAGGGGCACTGTCCGAGCGGGCCGCCCTGGCCCGCGAGCTCCACGACACCGTCGCCCAAGGGCTCGCGAGCATCCAGCTGCTCCTGCACGCCGCAGAGCGAGCCGATCCGGCCGGCCCCGGGGTGCAGCACGTCCAGCTCGCCCGCCGGACGGCCGCGGCGAACCTGGACGAGACGCGCCGCTTCATCCGGGAGAGGACGCCCACCCTGGTGGGCGAGGACGGACTCGGGCCGGCCCTGCGCCGGCTCGCGGACACCCAGTGGAAGCACGAGGGTCTGACCGTGCGGGTGCGGGTCGCGGACGCCCTCCGCCTCCCGATGCCCGTCGGGACCGCGATCCTGCGCATCGCCCAGGGCGCGATGTCCAACACGATCCAGCACGCGGAGGCGAGCAACGTCACCCTCAGCGTCGTGCACGGCGACGGGACGGTGCGCCTCACCGTGAGCGACGACGGTCGCGGATTCGACGTCGAGGCCACCGAGGCCCGGCCCAGCAGCCAGGACTCCTTCGGGCTGCGGTCCACCAGGGAGCGGGTCGACGCCCTCGGCGGAGCCCTGGAGGTCGTCTCCGCTCCCGGCGAGGGGACGACGCTCGTCGTCGACCTGCCGATCGCTCTCGACCTGTCGGTCGAGACCCCCGCGGTGGTCGGTCGATGATCACCGTCGTCCTGGCCGACGACCACCCCGTGGTGCGGGCGGGTCTGCGTGCTCTGCTCGAGCAGGAGCCCGACCTGAGGATCCTCGCCGAGGCGTCGACCCCGCAGGAGGCCACTCACCTCGCCGAGACCACGGCGCCCGACCTCGTGCTCATGGACCTGCAGTTCGGCGGGACGCTCACCGGCGTCGACGCGACCCGCTCGATCCGCGCCCTGCCCGATCCCCCACCCGTGCTCATCCTGACGAACTACGACACGGACGCGGACATCCTCGGCGCGGTGGAGGCCGGCGCCTGCGGGTACCTGCTCAAGGATGCGCCTCCCGTCGAGCTCCTTGCCGCGGTACGCGCCGCGGCCGCCGGTGAGAGCGCCCTCGCGCCGGGTATCACCACACGACTCCTGGACCGGCTGCGGTCCCCTGCCGCGAGCCTGAGCGCTCGCGAGATCGAGGTCGTGACGCTCGTGTCGCACGGTTCGTCGAACGGGGAGATCGCCGCAGGGCTGCGGATCTCCGAGGCGACCGTGAAGTCCCACCTCGTGCACGTGTTCACGAAGCTCGGTGTCACCTCCCGCACGGCGGCCGTGGCGGCGGCGCGCCGTCAGGGCATCGTGCGCTGAGACCCGTCGTCCGTCGGGCCGGTCGGCGCGTGAGCCCCGCCACGAGCGGCGGTCAGCCTCTCGGTCACCCCTCGAGACCCGCGGCCACGGCCACCCGGTCCCGTCCCCCGCGCTTGGCCTCTGCCAGCGCGCGGTCCGCCGAGGCGAGCGCCCGCCGAGGAGCCGCAGCATGGCCGATCCCGACCGAGACGGTGATCCGGAGCCCTGGTGCCACGGCCTCCCAGTCCTCCTCGGCCACGGCGACCCTCAGTCGTTCCGCCAGCGCCACAGCGGCCTCGCCGGTGAGCGTGCTGAGCACGACGAACTCGTCGCCGCCGTAGCGCGTGACCACGTCCGTCCCGCGGCAGCGTGCGTCGATGATGCGCGCGACCCTGCGGAGGGCCTCGTCGCCGACCTCGTGGGAGAAGGCGTCGTTCACTTCCTTGAACTGGTCGAGGTCGACGAAGAGCGCCGTGACCTGGAGGTCGTGCGGGGCGTCGAGGGACTCGACGAGCATGCGTCGGTTGCCCAGACCCGTCAGCGGGTCCTCGAGCACCGCCACTCCCATCCGGTCCGTCTCCTCGACCAGTCGGCGCACCGCGTGGCGGTCCTGGAGCGCCATGAACCGGCCCTCCCGCTCGATCCAGGCGCGGCGTAGCGCGCCCGTCGCCATGCCCTGCCACAGGTCCACGGCCCGATGGTGCCCGTGGGCGTCGGACTCGACCGCCGCGAGCTCCTGCGAGGCCGCGATCGTCCACGCCGTCCGGCCCGTCGACTCCGCCTGGTCGAGACCCTCGGACAGCAGGGCACGCGCACGGTCGAGGTCCCCGTCCGCACGGGCGCCCTCGGCACGGAGCAGGCGGAGCAGGAAGGACTCGAAGACCTCCGGACGGTGCTCGAAGCCGCCGGCGGCCTCCTCGGCACGCATCCTGGCGAGCCCGAGCTCGCCGAGCCCCGCGCTCGCCCACGCTCCGAGGACCCGCGCGCGAGCGATCGAGGTGGGGTTGCCTGCCGCACGCGCCTGCTCCTCGACCAGCAGGGCTCGGCTCGCGGTCCGGCTCAGCTGCTCGCCGGCACCCTCCCGGTCGCCGATCGCGAGGAGCGCCATCGCCCAGCTCGCGGAGGTCACCGCGCGTTCGCCCGCCACGAGCATCCGGAGGGTCGGGTCCGGCCCCATCTCGATCTCCGCGAGCCGTTGGTCGGCCTGCTCGTAGAGGTCGACGGTCCGCAGGGCGAGGGCCACGGCCATCCGGGCTGAGGTGTGCCCGTAGGAGACGCCGGTGACCTGACCTGCCCTCCAGTCCGCCTCGGCGATCGAGGCGACGGCATGTCCCGGCCTGCCGAGCCGGTAGTGGACCTCGGCGAGGATGGCGAGGGTCTTCGCCGGCCAGACGGTCTCGTCGGGGTCGAGCAGGTCGAGCAGTCGCTCGAGGCACGACTGGGCAGCAGGCAGGGCACCGAGCTCGAGGTGACCGATCGCCTCGATGTACCAGAGGTACCGGGTGGTCAGCTCGTCACCCGCGGCCTCCGTGAGCCGCCTCCACCGACGGCAGACCACCACCGCCCGCTCCGAGTTCCCCTCGACGTAGCACTCGTGGGCCAGGTCGGACAGGACGTCGAAGACACCGAACTCGCCCACCGCGACGACCTCGGTACCCACGCGCTCCCCCGATTCCTCCGCCGGCTCACCGACACTATCGGCGCAGCTGCCGATCATCGAAGGGATCCGCTGGTCGGATCGTCGATCGCGACGGATCTCGTCGTCCCGCCGAGCACCGCAGCCCTCAGTCGTCCTGGGCATGGCCCAGGACCGTCCGGAGCCAGTGCAGCTGCCTCGCCTCGTGGTGCGCCTGCCCGCCCTCGTGCCCGTTGTAGGGGTAGACCTCGATCTCCGCCGTGCCGCCATAGGCGTGGAAGGCGGCGTACACCGTGGACGGCGGGCAGATGGGGTCCATGAGACCCACCGAGAAGAGCGCAGGCACGTGGGCACGCGCGCCCAGGTGCACACCGTCGACGTAGGACAGGGTCCGGAAGACCTGCTCGACGTGGCCCCGATGAACCGCGAGGTACCTCGCGACCTCCGCGTACGGGTCGCTGTCCGCGAGGTCCACCGCTCGTCGCACATGGCACAGGAACGGGACGTCGGGCATCGCGGCGACGAGCCCGTCGGCAAGACCCGCGGCGGCGAGCGTCAGAGCTCCGCCCTGGCTGACCCCCGTCACGGTCACGAGGTCCGCGTCCGCCCCCGGAAGGACACGGACGGCATCGACCGCGCGCACGGCATCGGTGATCAGGCGCCGGTAGTAGTACGTGTCGAAGTCGAGCACCCCGCGGGTCAGGAACCCGGGATGGCTCGGCGCCGCCGCCCCGGCCGAGCCTCCTGCGAGATCGGGGGTGCTCCCGCCGCCGCCCCAGGCCGAGCCCTGCCCGCGGGTGTCCATGCACAGGTACGCGAACCCCGCTGACGGCCAGAAGAGCCGCTCGTGCACCAGTCCGCGGCCACCGCCGTAGCCCAGGTACTCGACGATTGCAGGAAGGGGACGGCTCACCCCCGCCGGCCGCAGGTACCAGGCTCGGACCGGCTCACCACCGAACCCGGAGAAGGTCACGTCGAAGGCGTCGACCGTCACGAGCCCACCGTCGACCGGGACGACCCTCAGGTCGAGGTCATGCTCTCGCGCCTCGGCGAGGGTCCGCCCCCACCGCTGGTCGAGGTCGGCCGGCGGGCTGAGCTCTGGGCGGTACGTCTCGAGCTCGGCGGGAGCGAGGTCGGTGAGGGGCATGCCATGTCCTTCGACGGTGATCGGAACGGCGCCGGGCGTGCGGCGCGATCATCGTGCCATGATCAGCGGCGGCGTCGTGCGACGGGGCGCGCCGAGCGCTCAGGCCTCCTGCGGCCGCGGCTCCTTCGCCAGCGCGAGGAAGAAGAGCGCCACCGGCCGGTACATCGCATGAGCGAACTTGGTGAAGGGCAGCAGGAGCATCAGCTCCATCGCGACCGCCACGTGGAAGAGGAACACCCAGTAGCCCCAGGCCGGCGCACCGGACTGGTACAGGGCGATCTCGATGGCGAAGCCGGTGACCCCCGTGATCCACAGCAGTGCGAGCAGGAGCCAGTCCGATGCCGTGGAGGTCTGCGCCGACCTGGTGAGCCTCCGCGCACGGTTGATCATGAAGATCGTCACTCCGTAGACCAGGCTGATCCCGGCGATCGTGCCGAGGAGGCGCGAGGGGTACCAGATCGGGATCGCCGTGCCGGTCTCCTTGATGCCGAGGAGCGCGAGGCCCCAGTCCATCAGGGTCGCGGCGAACAGACCGAGGAATCCCCAGATGGTCAGGGCGTGGATCAGCCAGCGGCGCCGGTAGAGCGGTTCCGCCGGGGCGTCGTCCTTGCAGTCCTCGCGGAAGCGCCGCTGACCGAGCGACTCGACGCCGATGCTGCTCCATGCCGCCCGGGCCGTGCGGGCCAGTGCCGCGCGACCACCGATGACCGACCGGAGGCTCACGTGGTCACGGCGGGCGACATGCCTGGCCATCCGGACGACCCCGATCGCACCCGCGACGACGAGGGCGATCATCACACCGATCCCCGTCCAGTGGATCAGGTCCTCGGAGATGAACTCGAAGAGCGCCAGGGTGCTCCCGTCCTGCGGGCCGCTCGCCGCGTACATGAACAGGGCGAAGAAGGCGGCGATGCCGACTGCGAGAGCTGTCCCGACGACGGGGCGGGTGTACAGGATCCGGGCGAGACCTGTCGGGTCGTAGCTCGCGACGGCGTACCTGCGCGCGGCGGCCATGAACTCCCCCGGGTCGGCCTCCGTCGGGCAGCTGTCCGAGCAGAGCCCGCAGTGGTAGCAGGTCCACAGCTCCTTCGAGCCGAGCAGCTCGTCGGTGAGGCCGACCTGCGCGTAGCGGATCATCCGTCGGGGGAAGGTCGCGTCGTTGTCGGACAGCGGGCACAAGGCCGTGCAGTTGCCGCAGCTGAAGCAGGCGTTGACGTCGGCCGCGCCGAACTTCTGCAGGTCACCGAGCAGGTCGGTGTCGACGATGGTGGTCATCTCACGCCCCCTTCGTCGTGAGGGCGTAGGGGAAGTAGCCCTCGTCGTCCTCGTCCGGCAGCTCGACCAGGTGGCCGTACCGGCGCATGCCCATCACCCAGTACACGACCTCCTCCGCGGGGTGCCCGATCCGTTCGGCGAGCGCTGGCACCGTCAGCGGGCCCTGCGCCAGCGCCGCCGTGATCACGGGATGCATCGCCATCTCCTCGCGGATGACCTCCCGCGGGGACCGCAGGGGATGTGTCGTCACGCTCATGCCACCGGCTCCTTCGTGCGCAGGCCCTCGATCGCCGCCCGCATCTGGGCGTCGGTGTAGCCGAGCAGGTCGATCGCGTCCTCCGGACAGGTGGGGACGCAGCCCCCGCAGCCCTTGCAGTTGGCCGCGCTCACCGTCGCGACCGTCCCCGTCTCGCAGACGAAGCTGCCGATCGCGTCGTACGGGCAGGAGGTCAGGCAGGCGTCGCAGCCCGTGCAGGCCGCCTCGTCGACCCGCGCCACGAGCGGGTCGAGCTCGGCGAAGCCCTTGAGCAGGATCCCCGCGCTCTGGGTGACGGCAGCAAGGCCTCCGCTGACCGCCTCGCCTGCCGTCTTCGGTCCCTGGCAGGCGCCGGCGATCATCACGCCGTCGACGACGGTCTCCACCGGCCGGAGCTTGGGATGGATCTCGTTGTAGAACCCGTCGTCGCCGACCGGCAGCTTCAGCAGCGTGGACAGCTCGGCGTTCGGGGCGGGGACCATCCCGGTGACCAGCACCACGAGGTCGACGGGGACCGTGAGCGGCTCGCTCGAGGTGAGGGCGTCGACCAGGGTCACCGCGAGCCGCTTGTCCGCCATCTGCTCCACGGCCGGGGGCTGGTCGTCGGGGAAGCGCATGTACACCGAGCCCCGCTCGCGCGACTCGGTGTAGAGCAGCTCGAACCTGCCGTACGCCCGCACGTCCCGGTGCAGGTGGAACTGCCGGATCGACGGGTCGAGCCGGGCGACCTTGAGCGAGGCGTGGACCGCTGCCGTGCAGCAGAACTTCGAGCAGTAGGTGTTGCCCTCGGCCTGCCGGTTGCCCACGCAGTAGACGTACGCGATCGAGCGCACCGGGCGACCGTCGTGGGTCAGGCGCCCTCCGACGGCCGCATCGGCCATCGCCGAGAACTCGGCGATCGTCAGCACGCCGTCGATCCCGTACCCGAGCTCGCCGATCTCCGGGGTGTAGACCTCCGCGCCGGTGGCGATGATGAAGGTGCCGACCTCGACCTGGCGCAGCTCCTCCGTCGTCTGCGTCCGGAGCCGGACCTTCGCCGTGTAGTTGCCGAACGAGCCGGTCTTGCCGACCAGCTCGGCACTGGTGAGCACGGTGATCGTCGGGCGGGCCTCGATCTGCGCCAGCAGCTCGGCGATCTGCTCCCGTCCGCTGCGGTCGTGCGGGAACATCGGACCGAGCCGGGCGAGCCGACCACCGAGCTCGGCCTCGCGCTCCACGACCGTCACCGCGATGCCGATGTCCGCCAGGCCGATCGCGGCGCGCAGGCCGGCGACCCCGCCACCGACGACCATCGTGGCCGGGACGGTCTCGATCCGGAGCGGCTCGAGGGGGGTCGAGAGCCGGGTCTTGGCGACCCCGGCCTGCACGAGTCCGATCGCCTTCGC
>NZ_JBFHHB010000003.1:0-44755 GCF_041597215.1 Actinotalea sp. | reverse complement strand
GTCCGGTGCGGGCCCTCGGCCGTCAGGGTTGTGCTCGCGGCACGGCCCTCGTGCTCGGCAGGACCCTGCGGTGCGCGGGGGAGGCCGCACGCGGGGGAGGGACGGTCCGCTTTGACGGCCTCGCGTGCGGAAGGTACCGTAGGTCCCCGTGCCCGCGCCGTCGGGCCCTTGCGCGTGCACCACGAGCGACGAGCCCCCTCCGGGAGGCCCATCGCGACGGTGCCGGGTGATCGACCACCGCCCAGCGGTCCCTCCGTCCAGCAGATCCGGACGGTCGGTGCCGCGCCCAGGTGGGCCGACACGCCCGAGTGCGGGGGTCGGTGAGGGACTCAAGACCCCAGGGACGGGAAGCCCCGGACCTCATGACCGGTCAACCACCGGTCGACCAGAGCAAGCAACGGAGACGTAGTGCCTACGATTCAGCAGCTCGTGCGCAAGGGGAGGACGTCCAAGACGTCCAACTCCAAGACGCCGGCCCTCAAGGGCAGCCCGCAGCGCCGTGGTGTGTGCACCCGCGTGTACACCACCACCCCCAAGAAGCCGAACTCCGCGCTGCGCAAGGTTGCGCGCGTGAAGCTCTCCAGCCAGGTCGAGGTCACCGCCTACATCCCGGGCGTCGGTCACAACCTCCAGGAGCACTCCATCGTGCTCGTGCGCGGTGGCCGTGTGAAGGACCTCCCCGGCGTGCGGTACAAGATCGTGCGCGGCGCCCTCGACACCCAGGGCGTGAAGAACCGCAAGCAGGCCCGTAGCCGTTACGGTGCCAAGAAGGACAAGCGCTAATGCCTCGCAAGGGTCCGGCCCCCAAGCGGCCGCTCATCGTCGACCCGGTCTACGGGTCCCCTGTCGTCACCCAGCTCATCAACAAGGTGCTGCTGGACGGCAAGAAGTCCGTGGCCGAGGCCATCGTCTACGGCGCGCTCGAGGGCGCCCGTGAGAAGACCGGCTCCGACCCCGTCGTCCTGCTCAAGCGCGCGCTGGAGAACGTCCGGCCCTCGCTCGAGGTCCGGTCCCGCCGCGTCGGTGGCGCGACCTACCAGGTCCCGGTCGAGGTCCGCCCCGTCCGCCAGACCACGCTGGCGCTGCGCTGGCTCGTCGACTTCTCCCGCGCCCGCCGCGAGAAGACGATGACCGAGCGCCTGATGAACGAGATCCTCGACGCCTCCAACGGCCTGGGTGCCGCAGTGAAGCGTCGCGAGGACATGCACAAGATGGCCGAGTCGAACAAGGCGTTCGCGCACTACCGCTGGTAATCCCCGCGTCCCGGCGCAGAACCCACGAGAAGGGCTTCACAGTGGCACTCGACGTGCTGACCGACCTGACCAAGGTCCGCAACATCGGCATCATGGCTCATATCGATGCCGGCAAGACCACGACGACCGAGCGGATCCTCTTCTACACGGGGATCACCTACAAGATCGGCGAGGTCCACGACGGCGCCGCCACGATGGACTGGATGGAGCAGGAGCAGGAGCGCGGCATCACCATCACGTCCGCCGCGACGACCTGCTTCTGGGACGAGAACCAGATCAACATCATCGACACCCCCGGGCACGTCGACTTCACCGTCGAGGTGGAGCGTTCGCTCCGCGTCCTCGACGGTGCGGTCGCCGTGTTCGACGGCAAGGAGGGCGTCGAGCCCCAGTCCGAGACGGTGTGGCGCCAGGCCGACAAGTACGTCGTCCCGCGCATCTGCTTCGTCAACAAGATGGACAAGCTCGGCGCCGACTTCTACTACACGGTCGACACCATCGTGAACCGCCTCAAGGCCAAGCCGCTGGTCCTCCAGCTGCCGATCGGCTCCGAGGGTGACTTCATCGGGGTCGTCGACCTGGTCGAGCAGAAGGCGCTCGTCTGGCACGGCGAGACCAAGCTCGGCGAGGCGTACTCCACCGAGGAGATCCCCGCCGACCTGGTCGAGAAGGCCGCGGAGTACCGCGCAGCCCTGATCGAGGCCGTCGCCGAGGCCGACGAGGAGCTTCTCGAGAAGTACCTCGGCGGTGAGGAGTTCACGGTCGCCGAGATCAAGGCCGGCATCCGCAAGCTCACCATCTCCAGCCAGGCCTACCCGGTCCTGTGCGGGTCGGCGTTCAAGAACAAGGGCGTCCAGCCCATGCTCGACGCCGTGGTGGACTACCTGCCCTCCCCGCTCGACGTCCCCGCCGTCATCGGCCACAAGCCGGGCGACGAGGAGTCCGAGGTCCGTCGCGAGCCCAAGACGTCCGAGCCCTTCTCGGCTCTGGCGTTCAAGGTCGCCACGCACCCGTTCTTCGGCAAGCTCACCTACGTCCGGGTCTACTCGGGCAAGGTGCCGACGGGCGCCCAGGTCGTCAACTCGACCAAGGGCAAGAAGGAGCGCATCGGGAAGCTCTTCCAGATGCACTCCAACAAGGAGAACCCCGTCGAGGAGGCCGCTGCCGGCCACATCTACGCGTTCATCGGCCTCAAGGACACGACGACCGGCGACACGCTGTCCGACCCGTCGAACCAGGTCATCCTCGAGTCGATGACGTTCCCCGAGCCGGTCATCGACGTCGCCATCGAGCCGAAGACCAAGGGCGACCAGGAGAAGCTCTCCGTCGCGATCCAGAAGCTCGCCGAGGAGGACCCGACCTTCCGGGTGCGCCTCGACGAGGAGACCGGCCAGACCGTCATCGGCGGCATGGGCGAGCTCCACCTGGACATCCTGGTCGACCGCATGCGCCGCGAGTTCAAGGTCGAGGCGAACGTCGGCAAGCCGCAGGTGGCCTACCGCGAGACGATCCGCCGCAAGGTGGAGAAGATCGACTACACCCACAAGAAGCAGACGGGTGGCTCCGGCCAGTTCGCCAAGGTCCAGATGACCTTCGAGCCGCTGGAGTCCGAGGAGGGCGAGCTCTACGAGTTCGTCAACGCCGTCACGGGTGGTCGCGTCCCGCGCGAGTACATCCCGAGCGTCGACGCCGGTGTGCAGTCCGCGATGGAGCTCGGCGTCCTCGCCGGCTTCCCGCTGGTCGGCATCAAGGCGACCCTGCTCGACGGTGCGGCCCACGACGTCGACTCCTCGGAGATGGCGTTCAAGATCGCCGGCTCGATGATCCTCAAGGAGGCGGTCCGCAAGGCTGACCCCGTCCTCCTGGAGCCGGTCATGGCCGTCGAGGTCCGTACGCCCGAGGAGTACATGGGCGACGTCATCGGCGACATCAACTCGCGCCGTGGGATGATCCACTCGATGGAGGACGCCACGGGCGTCAAGGTCGTCCGCGCCCAGGTTCCTCTCTCGGAGATGTTCGGCTACGTCGGTGACCTGCGGTCGAAGACCCAGGGTCGCGCGGTGTACTCGATGCAGTTCGACACCTACGCGGAGGTTCCTCGGAACGTCGCCGAGGAGATCATCAAGAAGACCCGGGGCGAGTAGTCCCACAGGTCGGTTCACCACCCATCACACCCATCCACCTGTAGCGACCCGCACGCCCCGCAGGAGTCACCCGGCACCTGCATCGTTCGGCACAACTACCCAGTCCGAGGAGGACACCAGTGGCGAAGGCCAAGTTCGAGCGGACCAAGCCGCACGTCAACATCGGGACCATCGGTCACGTCGACCACGGCAAGACGACGCTGACCGCTGCCATCTCGAAGGTGCTGCACGACAAGTACCCCGACCTGAACCCCTTCACGCCGTTCGACGAGATCGACAAGGCGCCCGAGGAGAAGCAGCGCGGTATCACGATCAACATCGCGCACGTCGAGTACCAGACCGAGAAGCGTCACTACGCGCACGTCGATGCGCCCGGTCACGCCGACTACATCAAGAACATGATCACGGGTGCCGCGCAGATGGACGGCGCCATCCTCGTGGTCGCCGCCACCGACGGCCCGATGGCCCAGACGCGTGAGCACGTCCTGCTCGCCCGTCAGGTCGGCGTGCCCTACCTGCTCGTGGCGCTCAACAAGTCCGACATGGTCGACGACGAGGAGATCCTCGAGCTCGTCGAGATGGAGGTCCGTGAGCTCCTCTCGGCGCAGGGCTTCGACGGCGACAACGCCCCCGTCGTCCGCGTGTCGGGCCTCAAGGCGCTCGAGGGCGACCCCGAGTGGACCAAGTCCGTCGAGGCGCTCCTCGAGGCCGTCGACGAGTCCGTCCCGGAGCCCGTCCGCGACATGGACAAGCCGTTCCTCATGCCGATCGAGGACGTCTTCACCATCACCGGCCGTGGCACCGTCGTGACCGGCAAGGTCGACCGCGGAAAGCTCGCGATCAACTCGGAGGTCGAGATCCTCGGCATCCGTGCCGCGCAGAAGACCACGGTCACCGGCATCGAGATGTTCCACAAGCAGATGGACGAGGCGTGGGCCGGCGAGAACTGTGGCCTCCTGCTCCGCGGCATCAAGCGTGAGGACGTCGAGCGCGGCCAGGTCGTCGCCAAGCCCGGCACGATCACCCCGCACACCAACTTCGAGGCCCAGGTCTACATCCTGGCCAAGGACGAGGGCGGCCGTCACAACCCGTTCGACTCGAACTACCGTCCGCAGTTCTACTTCCGGACCACGGACGTCACCGGTGTCATCACGCTGCCCGAGGGCACCGAGATGGTCATGCCCGGCGACAACACCGAGATGTCGGTCGAGCTGATCCAGCCGATCGCCATGGAGGAGGGCCTCGGCTTCGCCATCCGTGAGGGTGGCCGCACCGTCGGCTCGGGCAAGGTCACCAAGATCCTCAAGTGACACCCCGAGGGCCCGGGCGCTGCGCGTCCGGGCCCTCGTCGTGCCGGTCCTGCCCTTCCCCAACGCCTCGGCGCGGGGGGAGGGCAGGACCAGGCCGACAGCTGTTTCCCCTATCCGTCGGGCGCGATTGGCCTTTCCGCCATGCGTCTGGCACACTGTTCAGGTTGCCCGGTGCCGATGAGTGCCGCGGGTCGCCCTGGTTCGTCCGGGATGATCAGGAGCCGTTGCGCGGCTGGGCACCAGCAGACTGCAGGGCCAGGACTCGTGCCTTCACGGCAGGTGGCCGGCTCACACAGCATCCAACGACCTCGCACCGCCGGTGCGCAGCGCGAAGGTATGTCGCGACACGCGACACGCCCGAGTGCGGGGGTCGGACAGGTTCAGCGGTACGAGAGAGAGAGTCAGACGACGCCATGGCGGGACAGAAGATCCGCATCCGGCTCAAGTCCTACGACCACGAGGTCATCGACAGTTCGGCGCGCAAGATCGTCGACACGGTGACACGCGCTGGTGCGACGGTCGTGGGCCCGGTGCCGCTGCCGACGGAGAAGAACGTCTTCTGCGTCATCCGGTCGCCGCACAAGTACAAGGACAGCCGCGAGCACTTCGAGATGCGCACGCACAAGCGCCTCATCGACATCATCGATCCCACGCCGAAGGCGGTGGACTCGCTCATGCGACTCGACCTGCCTGCGGACGTGAACATCGAGATCAAGCTCTGAGGCTGGGGCAGGAGATCACGATGACTACGCTTCCCCAGAACGCTCGGCCGATCACGGCCCTGCTGGGCACCAAGCTCGGCATGACCCAGCTGTGGGACGAGAGCGGGCGCCTCGTGCCCGTCACCGTCGTGCAGGTGGGCACGAACGTCGTCACCCAGGTGCGCAGCCAGGAGACCGACGGCTACGCCGCGGTCCAGCTCGCCTTCGGTGCGATCGACCCCCGCAAGGTGAGCCAGCCGCTCAAGGGCCACTTCGAGAAGGCCGGGGTCACCCCGCGCCGCCACGTGGCCGAGATCCGCACGCCGGACGCCGCCGAGTACGCGCTCGGTCAGGAGATCACCGCCGAGGCCTTCGCCGCCGGCCAGGTGGTCGACGTGACCGGCACGACCAAGGGCAAGGGCTTCGCCGGTGTCATGAAGCGTCACGGCTTCAAGGGCGTCAGCGCCTCCCACGGTTCGCACCGCAACCACCGCAAGCCCGGCTCGATCGGTGGCGCCTCGACGCCGTCGCGCGTGTTCAAGGGCCTCCGGATGGCCGGTCGCATGGGTCACGACACCCAGACCACCCAGAACCTGACCGTGCACGCGGTCGACGCAGAGAAGGGTCTGCTGCTCGTCAAGGGCGCAGTTCCCGGCCCCAAGGGCGGCGTCGTCGTGGTGCGTACCGCTGCAAAGGGGGCGTGACATGAGCACGCTGACCGTCGACGTCATCGACGCCAAGGGCAAGAAGGCCGGCACGGCCGACCTCCCCGCCGAGGTGTTCGACGTCCAGACGAACATCCCGCTCATCCACCAGGTCGTCGTGGCCCAGCTCGCTGCCGCCCGTCAGGGCACGCACGCGACGAAGACCCGCGGCGAGGTCTCCGGTGGAGGCAGGAAGCCCTACAAGCAGAAGGGCACCGGCCGCGCCCGTCAGGGCTCGACCCGCGCTCCTCAGTTCGCCGGCGGTGGCGTCGTGCACGGCCCCCAGCCGCGCGACTACTCCCAGCGGACGCCCAAGAAGATGAAGGCTGCCGCCCTGCGCGGTGCCCTGTCCGACCGGGCCCGTGCCGGACGCGTCCACGTCGTCGAGTCCTTCGGGGTCCTCGACAAGCCGTCGACCAAGGATGCAACCGCCGTGCTGGCGATGCTCTCGGGTCGCCGTCACGTCCTGGTCGTCCTCGACCGGAACGACGAGGTCTCGTGGAAGTCGCTGCGCAACGCCGAGCAGGTCCACCTGCTGCCGGCCGACCAGCTCAACACCTACGACGTGCTCGTCTCCGACGACGTCGTCTTCACCCGCAGCGCGCTGACGGCCTTCCTGGACCGTCCGACGGGCCGTGGCGCGAAGGCCGTCGCCACCTCGACCGAGGCACTCGAGCTCGATGTGGAGGAGTCGAAGTGACGACGCTCAACAAGGACCCGCGCGACATCCTCGTCGCTCCGGTGGTCTCCGAGAAGAGCTACGGCCTTCTCGACGAGGGCAAGTACACGTTCCTCGTGGCCCCCAGCGCCAACAAGACCGAGATCAAGATCGCCGTCGAGCAGATCTTCGGTGTCAAGGTCTCGTCGGTGAACACCGCAAACCGCAAGGGCAAGGCCCGACGCACCAAGTTCGGGCTCGGTCGGCGCAAGGACACCAAGCGCGCGATCGTCACCCTGCGCGAGGGAACCATCGACATCTTCGGCGGGCCGGTCGGCTGACGCCGGACCGACGACACAGATCAAGGACTGAGGCATGGGAATCCGCAAGTACAAGCCGACGACGCCGGGTCGCCGCGGCGCCAGCGTCGCCGACTTCGTCGAGATCACGCGATCCGAGCCGGAGAAGTCGCTCGTCCGTCCGTTGTCGAAGAACGGTGGGCGCAACAGCTCCGGTCGAGTGACGGTTCGGCACCAGGGTGGCGGGCACAAGCGCGCCTACCGGGTGATCGACTTCCGTCGCCACGACAAGGACGGCGTGCCGGCGAAGGTCGCGCACATCGAGTACGACCCCAACCGCACGGCGCGCATCGCGCTGCTGCACTACGCCGACGGCGAGAAGCGCTACATCATCGCGCCGAACAAGCTGTCGCAGGGTGACGTGGTGGAGAACGGCGCATCGGCTGACATCAAGCCGGGCAACAACCTCCCGCTGCGCAACATCCCCACCGGTACGGTCATCCACGCGATCGAGCTCAAGCCCGGTGGCGGCGCGAAGATCGCCCGCTCGGCGGGCACCTCGGTGCAGCTGGTCGCCAAGGACGGGCCCTACGCGCAGCTGCGTATGCCGTCCGGGGAGATCCGCAACGTCGACGCGCGCTGCCGTGCGACGATCGGCGAGGTCGGCAACGCCGAGCAGTCGAACATCAACTGGGGCAAGGCCGGCCGCATGCGCTGGAAGGGCAAGCGCCCGACCGTCCGTGGTGTCGCCATGAACCCGATCGACCACCCGCACGGTGGTGGTGAGGGCAAGACGTCCGGTGGTCGTCACCCGGTGAGCCCGTGGGGCCAGCCGGAGGGGCGCACCCGGCGCCCGAACAAGCCGAGCGACAAGCTCATCGTCCGTCGCCGTCGCACCGGCAAGAAGCGCTGAGAGGACCTGACTGATGCCACGTAGCCTGAAGAAGGGCCCCTTCGTGGACGGCCACCTGCAGAAGAAGGTGGACGCTCACAACGAGAAGGGCCTCAAGACGGTCATCAAGACCTGGTCCCGCCGGTCGATGATCACCCCGGATTTCCTGGGTCACACCTTTGCCGTGCACGACGGCCGCAAGCACGTCCCGGTCTTCGTGACCGAGTCGATGGTCGGCCACAAGCTCGGCGAGTTCGCCCCCACGCGGACCTTCCGCGGCCACGAGAAGGACGACCGCAAGGGACGTCGCCGCTGACCTCGGTCAGCAGCGATCCCTCGGGAGAACTCCTATGACGACACAAGAAGGCAGGACAGCAATGGAAGCCAAGGCGCAGGCGCGGTTCGTCCGCGTCACGCCCCAGAAGGCCCGGCGCGTCGTGGACCTCATCCGTGGCAAGCAGGCCGAGCAGGCCGTGGCGACGCTGAAGTTCGCGCCGCAGGCCGCGGGCGAGACGGTCCTCAAGGTGGTCGAGTCGGCCATCGCCAACGCACGGGTCAAGGCTGACCGGGCGGGCGAGGCGTTCGACGTCGCGTCCCTCGTGGTCAGCGCGGCCTACGTCGACGAGGGCCCGACCCTCAAGCGTTTCCGGCCGCGCGCCCAGGGGCGGGCGAGCCAGATCCTCAAGCGCACGAGCCACATCACCGTGGTCGTCGCGCCGGTTCAGAAGAAGGAGAGGACCCGCTAGTGGGCCAGAAGGTCAACCCGCACGGGTACCGCCTCGGCATCACCACCGACCACCGGTCGCGCTGGTTCGCCGACAGCACCAAGCCTGGGCAGCGGTATCGCGACTACGTCCGTGAGGACGTCCAGATCCGCAAGCTCATGAGCACGGGGCTCGAGCGTGCCGGAATCGCCAAGGTGGAGATCGAGCGCACGCGTGACCGCGTCCGCGTCGACATCCACACGGCACGCCCCGGCATCGTCATCGGTCGCCGTGGCGCCGAGGCAGACCGCATCCGCGGGGAGCTCGAGAAGCTCACCGGCAAGCAGGTGCAGCTGAACATCCTCGAGGTCAAGAACGCCGAGATCGAGGCCCAGCTCGTCGCGCAGGGGATCGCCGAGCAGCTGGCGAGCCGTGTGTCCTTCCGTCGTGCGATGCGCAAGGGCATGCAGTCCGCCCAGCGTGCCGGCGCCAAGGGCATCCGGGTCCAGTGCTCCGGCCGTCTCGGCGGTGCCGAGATGAGCCGTTCGGAGTTCTACCGCGAGGGTCGTGTGCCGCTGCACACGCTGCGCGCGAACATCGACTTCGGCCTCTTCGAGGCCAAGACGACCTTCGGCCAGATCGGCGTCAAGGTCTGGATCTACAAGGGCGACATGACCGAGAAGGAGTTCGCTCGCGAGCAGGCCACGGCCGCTCCGCGTGGACCCCGCGGTCCGCGTTCCGACCGTGGTGACCGTGGCGGCGACCGCCCGCGCGGCCCCCGTCGTGACCGCGACGCCGCCGAGGCTCCCGCCGCTGCTGCGGCACCGGCTGCCGAGGCACCGACCACCGGAACGGAGGCCTGAGCATGCTGGTCCCGCGCAGGCTGAAGCACCGCAAGCAGCACCACCCGTCGCGCTCCGGCGCGGCGAGCGGTGGCACCACGATCGCGTTCGGCGAGTACGGCATCCAGGCTCTCGAGCCCGCCTACCTCACGAACCGCCAGATCGAGGCTGCTCGTATCGCCATGACCCGCCACATCAAGCGTGGTGGCAAGGTCTGGATCAATGTCTACCCGGACCGCCCGCTCACCAAGAAGCCGGCGGAGACCCGCATGGGTTCCGGTAAGGGTTCCCCCGAGTGGTGGATCGCCAACGTCAAGCCCGGTCGCATGCTCTTCGAGCTGGCCGGCGTCGACGAGCCCCTGGCCCGTGAGGCCATGCGGCGTGCGATGCACAAGCTCCCGATGAAGTGCCGGTTCGTGGTACGCGAGGGTGGTGGCAACTGATGGCTATCGGGTCTGCGGAGCTTGCTCCGACCGAGTTGGACGCCATGGACGACGACACGCTCGTCGCCGAGCTGAAGAAGGCCAAGGAGGAGCTGTTCAACCTCCGTTTCCAGTCGGCCACCGGCCAGCTGGAGAGCCACGGCCGCCTCAAGGCCGTACGCCGGGACATCGCGCGGATCTACACGATCCTGCGTGAGCGCGAGCTCGGAATCCGTACCGCACCCGGCTCGAGCGCGCAGTGAGCGAGAGGTCAACGATGAGTACCGAAGCACAGGGCGACGCCGTCCAGGCGGCAGCCGAGGCACGTCCGTACCGCAAGACGCGGCGCGGCTACGTGGTCAGCGACAAGATGGACAAGACCGTCGTGGTCGAGGTCGAGGACCGGGTCAAGCACCCGCTCTACGGCAAGGTCCTTCGTCGCACGAGCAAGGTCAAGGCGCACGACGAGGCCAATGCGGCCGGGACCGGCGACCTGGTCATGATCATGGAGACCCGTCCCCTGTCGGCGACCAAGCGCTGGCGTGTGGTGGAGATCCTCGAGAAGGCCAGGTAGTCCGCACCACGGCCGTACCCCCATACATCCGTTCGGCAAGGCTCGTTCGGCACACCGATCGAGAACCAGCAGACGACAGGAGTAGGTAGACAATGATCCAGCAGGAGTCGCGACTCAAGGTCGCCGACAACACGGGTGCGAAGCAGATCCTCTGCATCCGTGTGCTCGGCGGCTCCGGCCGTCGCTACGCCGGAATCGGCGACGTCATCGTCGCGACGGTCAAGGACGCCATCCCCGGCGGCAACGTCAAGAAGGGCGACGTCGTCAAGGCTGTCATCGTGCGCACCACCAAGGAGCGCCGCCGTCCTGACGGCTCGTACATCAAGTTCGACGAGAACGCCGCCGTGATCCTCAAGGGCGACGGCGAGCCCCGTGGGACCCGCATCTTCGGCCCGGTCGGGCGCGAGCTGCGCGACAAGAAGTTCATGAAGATCATCTCGCTGGCACCGGAGGTGCTCTGACCATGGCCAAGATCAAGAAGGGCGACCTCGTCGTCGTCATCTCGGGTCGCGATCGCGGCAAGCAGGGTCGGGTGCTCGAGGTCCTCAAGGACTCCGACCGTCTGATCGTCGAGGGCGTGCAGCGCGTGACCAAGCACGTCAAGGCCGGCCAGACCGCGCGTGGCACCGCGACCGGTGGCATCGAGACCGTCGAGGCCCCGATCCACGTCAGCAACGTCATGCTGGTCGACCCGGAGACGAAGAAGGGCACCCGGGTCGGGTACCGCACCGAGCAGATCGAGCGTGACGGCCGTACCCGCGAGGTGCGGGTCCGCGTCGCCAAGCGCTCCGGTAAGGACATCTGATGACCACCACCACCGAGACCACTGCGGTCCCGCGCCTCAAGACGCGCTACGCCGAGGAGATCCTCCCCGGCCTGCGTGAGGAGTTCGGGCACGCCAACGTCCACCAGGTCCCGCGCCTGGTCAAGATCGTCGTGAACATGGGTGTGGGGGAGGCCGCCAAGGACTCCAAGCTCATCGAGGGTGCGATCAAGGACCTGACCGCCATCACCGGCCAGAAGCCGCAGGTGACCAAGGCCCGCAAGTCGATCGCCCAGTTCAAGCTGCGCGAGGGCATGCCGATCGGCGCCCACGTGACGCTGCGCGGCGACCGGATGTGGGAGTTCACCGACCGGCTCGTGTCGCTCGCGCTTCCCCGTATCCGCGACTTCCGCGGACTGTCGCCCAAGCAGTTCGACGGCAAGGGCAACTACACCTTCGGCCTGACCGAGCAGGTGATGTTCCACGAGATCGACCCCGACCGTACCGACCGGGTTCGTGGCATGGACATCACGATCGTGACGACCGCGACCACCGACGACGAGGGCCGTTCGCTTCTCCGTCGCCTCGGCTTCCCCTTCAAGGAGCTCTGACATGGCGAAGACCGCGCTCATCCAGAAGGCGTCGCGTACGCCGAAGTTCGCTGTCCGCGGCTACACCCGCTGCCAGCGCTGCGGCCGGCCGCACGCGGTGTACCGCAAGTTCGGCCTCTGCCGTATCTGCGTGCGTGAGATGGCGCACCGCGGCGAGCTTCCCGGTGTGACCAAGAGCAGCTGGTAACAACTACGTCGCTGGTCCGGTGGCACTGCCACCGGATACCGCGGTGAGGAAGGGCTTGAGCCCAATGACGATGACTGATCCGATCGCAGACATGCTGACGCGTCTGCGCAACGCGAACTCCGCGTACCACGACTCCGTGTCGATGCCCTACTCGAAGTTGAAGGGCAACATCGCGGAGATCCTCCAGGCCGAGGGATACATCTCCGGCTGGAGCGTGGCTGACGCGACCGTGGGCAAGACGCTGACCATCAACTTGAAGTTCGGCCCCAGCCGTGAGCGTTCGCTCGCCGGTGTGCGCCGGGTCTCCAAGCCGGGTCTGCGTGTCTACGCGAAGTCGACCAACCTGCCCCGCGTGCTGGGCGGCCTGGGTGTGGCGATCCTGTCCACCTCCTCCGGCCTCCTGACCGACAAGCAGGCCGCAACGAAGGGCGTGGGTGGGGAAGTCCTCGCCTACGTCTGGTAACCCGAGAACCGAGAGGAGAGAACCATGTCCCGAATCGGCAAGGTCCCCGTCCCGGTTCCCGCCGGCGTGGACGTCACGATCGACGGTGCAGCCGTGACGGTGAAGGGCCCCAAGGGCACGCTCACCCACACGATCCCGTCGCCCATCCAGGTGGCTCAGGAGGACGGCACCCTCGTGGTGACCCGTCCCGACGACGAGCGCGCCTCGCGTTCGCTGCACGGGCTCACCCGCACGCTGCTGTCGAACCTCGTCGTCGGTGTCACCGACGGCTACACCAAGAAGCTCGAGATCGTCGGTACCGGGTACCGCGTCGTGGCCAAGGGCTCCGACCTCGAGTTCGCGCTCGGGTTCAGCCACCCGGTCGTGGTCTCCGCTCCGTCGGGGATCGCGTTCCAGGTCGAGTCCCCGACCAAGTTCTCGGTCAGCGGCATCGACAAGCAGCAGGTCGGCGAGGTCGCCGCGAACATCCGCAAGATCCGCAAGCCCGAGCCCTACAAGGGCAAGGGTGTGCGCTACGCAGGCGAGGTCGTGCGTCGCAAGGCCGGAAAGGCTGGTAAGTAACGTGGCACTCACCATCCGTGGCAAGGGGAAGGCCGTTCAGCGAGCGCGCCGTCACCTGCGCCTGCGCAAGAAGGTCGTCGGCACCGCCGTCCGCCCGCGTCTCGTCGTGTCCCGCTCGGCCCGTCACATGGTCGCGCAGGTCGTGGACGATGCTGTCGGTCGCACGCTGGCCTCCGCGTCCACCCTCGAGGCCGATCTGCGTGCCTTCGACGGTGACAAGACCGCCAAGGCCCGCAAGGTGGGCGAGCTCGTCGCCGAGCGCGCCAAGGCCGCCGGTGTCGGCGCGGTCGTCTTCGACCGTGGGGGCAACAAGTACCACGGGCGGGTCGCGGCTGTCGCAGACGGCGCACGCGAGGGCGGGCTCGCCCTGTGACCCCCCGACTCCAGTCCGTTCGGAAGCAGAGGAAGCACTGATGGCTGCACCGCAGCGCAGCAACACAGGCGGCCAGGCCGGCGCCGCTGGCGGCGACCGCCGCGAGCGCGGTGGCGACCGTCGCGACAACCGTCGTGGCGAGGCCGAGAAGAGCGCCTTCATCGAGCGCGTCGTGACCATCAACCGCGTGTCCAAGGTCGTCAAGGGTGGTCGGCGCTTCAGCTTCACCGCCCTCGTCGTCGTGGGCGACGGTGACGGAACCGTCGGCGTCGGCTACGGGAAGGCCAAGGAGGTGCCCGCAGCGATCGCCAAGGGTGTCGAGGAGGCGAAGAAGAGCTTCTTCCGCGTCCCCCGCATCCAGGGCACCGTCCCTCACCCCGTCACGGGCGAGGCCGCTGCCGGCGTCGTCTTCCTGCGCCCCGCCTCCCCGGGTACCGGTGTCATCGCCGGCGGTCCGGTGCGTGCGGTGCTCGAGTGCGCGGGCATCCACGACGTGCTCTCGAAGTCGATGGGTTCGTCGAACGCCATCAACATCGTGCACGCCACCGTCGCGGCCCTGCGTGGGCTCGAGGAGCCCGCTGCGGTCGCCGCTCGTCGTGGCCTCTCGATGGAGCACGTCGTCCCGGCGTACATGCTGAAGGCCCAGGCCGCCGGCATCGCCGCGAAGGCAGGTGCCTGATGGCCCGGCTCAAGGTGACGCAGAAGAAGTCCGCCATCGGCGGCAAGTTCAACCAGCGCGAGACGCTGCGGACCCTCGGCCTCAAGCGCATCGGCGACGTCGTCGTCAAGGAGGACCGACCGGAGATCCGCGGCATGGTCGCGACCGTGACGCACCTCGTCACGGTCGAGGAGGTCGAGTGACCATGGCAGAGAACAAGGACGAGGCCGTCGAGCCCGTCGCCAAGGCCCCCCGCGCCTCGCGCGCCAAGGCCTCGGCAGACGCGCCCGCCGCCGAGAAGAAGCCGGCGGCCAAGGCCGCCGCCGAGAAGAAGCCGACCAAGGCTGCCGCAGCGAAGGCTGCTGCCGCCGAGGAGAAGCCGAAGGCGACCAAGGCCCCGGCCAAGGCAGCCAAGGCTCCCGTCGAGGAGTCCGGCAACGGTGGCACCCTGCGGGTGCACCACCTGCGTCCGGCCCCCGGCGCCAAGACCGCCAAGACCCGTGTGGGCCGCGGTGAGGCGTCGAAGGGTAAGACGGCCGGCCGCGGTACCAAGGGCACGAAGGCCCGCTACCAGGTTCCGGAGCGTTTCGAGGGTGGGCAGATGCCCATGCACATGCGCCTCCCGAAGCTGCGTGGCTTCAAGAACCCGTTCCGCACGGAGTACCAGGTCGTGAACCTGGGCCGTCTGGCAGAGCTCTACCCGCAGGGTGGCTCGGTCACGGTCGAGGACCTCGTCGCCAAGGGCGCCGTCCGCAAGGGCTCGCCGGTCAAGGTCCTCGGTGACGGCGACGTGAGCGTCAAGCTCACCGTCGCGGTCCAGAAGGTCTCGGCCTCGGCCGCGGAGAAGATCGTCGCTGCCGGCGGGACCGTCGCGCAGGACTGATCGCAGGACGCGCGGATCATGAACGACTGAACACGACAGGGGCCGGGCCAGCTGGCCCGGCCCCTGTCGTGTTCGATCCGCGTTAGGGTTCCCCCGGCACGGTGCACCGGTACCGATGCACTGCCGGTACCACGACGAACCGCCACGAGCGGAGCAGGAGGACAGGTGCTCAGCGCATTCGCCCGGGCCTTCCGGACGCCAGACCTGCGGCGCAAGCTGCTGTTCACGATCACGATCATGGCGGTCTTCCGCCTGGGCTCGTTCATCCCGACGCCGGGCGTGGACTACACGAACGTGCAGGTCTGTGTCTCCGACGCGGCGTCGAACGACCTGCTCGGCATGGTCAACCTCTTCAGCGGTGGCGCGCTCCTCCAGCTCGCGATCTTCGCGCTCGGGATCATGCCGTACATCACGGCGAGCATCATCATCCAGCTGCTGCGCGTGGTCATCCCCCGCTTCGAGGCCCTGCACAAGGAAGGCCAGCAGGGCAACGCGAAGCTCACGCAGTACACGCGGTACCTGACCATCGGCCTCGCGATCCTGCAGTCCACGACGATCATCACCACGGCCCGCAACGGGACGCTGTTCCCGAACTGCAGCGTGCCGGTGATCCCGGACCAGGGGATCTTCACCATCCTCATCATGATCACCACGATGACCGCCGGTACGGCGCTCATCATGTGGCTCGGCGAGCTCATCACCGAGCGGGGGATCGGCAACGGCATGTCCCTGCTGATCTTCACGCAGATCATCGCGACCTTCCCGACGACGATGTGGTCGATCGCCGGTGGCGCGAGCGGTGTCTCGAAGTTCCTCGTGGTGCTCGCCGTGATCCTCCTGGTGATCGTGCTGGTCGTGTTCGTCGAGCAGTCCCAGCGCCGCATCCCCGTGCAGTACGCCAAGCGCATGGTGGGCCGCAAGATGTACGGCGGGACGAGCACCTACATCCCGATCAAGATCAACATGGCGGGCGTGATCCCGGTCATCTTCGCGAGCTCGTTGCTCTCGATCCCGGCGCTGGCCGCGCAGTTCGGCGACCAGACGTCCGGCTGGGTGATCTGGGTCTCGCAGAACCTCGCCAACTCCAGCGCCCCGCTGTACGTCCTGACGTACCTCGTGCTGATCATCTTCTTCGCGTACTTCTACACGGCCATCACCTTCAACCCGGAGGAGGTCGCCGAGGACATGAAGAAGTACGGCGGCTTCATCCCGGGCATCCGGGCCGGCCGGCCCACGGCCGAGTACCTGGAGTACGTGATCTCCCGCATCACGGCTCCCGGCTCGATGTACCTCGCGCTGGTCGCCCTCATCCCGCTGACCGTCTTCATCCTGCTCGGCCTGGCGAACTCGATCGCCTTCGGCGGGACGTCGATCCTCATCATCGTCGGCGTGGGCATGGAGACGGTGAAGCAGATCGAGGCGCAGCTCGAGCAGCGGCACTACGAAGGGTTCCTCAGGTGAGCATCCGGCTGATCATCATGGGCCCGCAGGGCTCGGGCAAGGGCACGCAGGCGGCTCGGCTCGCCGAGGCGCTCGGCATCCCGACCATCTCCACCGGGGACCTCTTCCGGGCGAACATCACCCAGGCCACCGAGCTCGGTGCTCTCGTCCAGTCCTACACCGCCCGCGGCGAGCTCGTCCCGGACGAGGTCACCAACGCGATGGTGCGCGCGCGGCTCGACGAGGCGGACGTCGCCGAGGGCTTCATCCTCGACGGGTACCCGCGCAACGCGGCCCAGGTCGTCGAGCTCGACGGGATGCTCGAGGCGGACGGGGTGCACCTCGACGGCGCGCTGGAGCTCGTGGTGGACCGGGAGGCGCTGCTGGCGCGGATCGCCCGTCGCGCCGAGCTCGAGGGGCGGGAGGACGACACCCCCGAGGCGATCGCCCGCCGCCTGGACATCTACGCGGAGCAGACCGCCCCGCTCACCCACGCCTACGCCGACCGCGGCCTGCTGGTGCGGGTCGACGGCGAGGGCGAGATCGAGGAGATCACCGCTCGGCTCCTCGCGGCGGTCGACGGGCTCGCCCGCTGATGTTCCGGCGGGAACGGATCGAGTACAAGACCGGGGCCCAGGTCGCCAAGATGCGCGCGGCAGGGCTCGTCGTCGCGGCCGTGCACGACGCGGTCCGCGAGGCGACCCGTGCCGGGGTGACCACCGCGGAGCTCGACGCCGTCGCGGCGGCCACGATCGCCGAGCACGGTGCCGTCTCGTCCTTCCTCGGCTACCACGGGTACCCGGCGACGATCTGCGTCTCGGTCAACGAGGAGATCGTGCACGGGATCCCCGGCGACCGCGTGATCCGCTCGGGAGACGTCGTGTCGATCGACGCCGGCGCGATCGTCGCGGGCTGGCACGGGGACGCGGCCTTCACCATGGTCGTCGACCCGCAGGACCCGGCGGACCTCGCGCTGAGCGAGGCGACCGAGAACGCGATGTGGGCCGGGCTCGTCGCCCTCGCGACGAAGCAGCACCTCGGTGCGGTCGGCGACGCGGTCGAGGACGTCGTGGACGCGAGCCCCGTGCCCTTCGGGATCGTGCAGGACTACGTCGGCCACGGGATCGGCCGCGCGATGCACCAGCCGCCGGAGGTGCTCAACTACCGCACGCGGGAGAACGGTGCCCGGATCAAGCCGGGGCTCTGCGTCGCCGTCGAGCCGATGCTGACCCGCGGTTCTGCCGCGACCCGCGTCCTGGAGGACGACTGGACCGTCGTCACGCAGGACGGCTCGCGTGCCGCGCACTGGGAGCACACGGTCGCGATCGGCCCGGAGGGCATCTGGGTCCTCACCTCGCCCGACGGTGGCGAGGCGGCCCTCGCGGCCCGAGGGGTCACGATCGCTCCCTGGACCGAGTGAGCGCGAAGCCTACGGCCGGTGTCGCCGCAGGTGCGGGAGACACGCCATTTCGCGCATCGGGTTCCATGCCGTAAGGTGGTCCGTTGGGTGCGTGCTCTCTCGTCGTCACCGGAAGTCGACTCGTCGGCGTCCACGCCGACGATGCGCCGCCCCGTCCCGGACCTGGACCGTGGCTCTCGCCGCGCCCGTCGGTCCGGTACGTCCAGTCATCACAGAGTTAGCGGAGGACATGGCAAAGAAGGACGGTGTCATCGAGATCGAGGGCAGCGTGGTCGAGGCACTGCCGAACGCGATGTTCCGCGTGGAGCTCGCCAACGGCCACAAGGTGCTCGCTCACATCTCGGGCAAGATGCGACAGCACTACATCCGGATCCTCCCCGAGGACCGTGTGGTGGTCGAGCTGAGCCCGTACGACCTGTCCCGCGGCCGGATCGTCTACCGCTACAAGTAAGCCCGTCGTACCCAGCCCTGTCGGCACCCAGCGAACCGCTGCCCGTCGCACCCTCGTGCGCGTGCGGCGGCGGAGGAACGAGCATGAAGGTCAAGCCCAGCGTCAAGAAGGTCTGCGACAAGTGCAAGGTGATCCGCCGGCACGGTCGCGTCATGGTCATCTGCGACAACCTGCGGCACAAGCAGCGCCAGGGCTGAACCCCCGGCGTCCGGCCTGAGGGCCGGGTGCAGCAGGAGCAGATCGACCCCCGGTGCCCCTGGGCACCGGACCAGCGCACGGTCAGCACCGCGACTCGTCGCGGCGCAACCCCCGGTCGGAGGCCGGGGCCCGCAGCAGCGGGACGGCCGTGCGGACGACCTCCGAGCAGTACAGGAGCACCAGATGGCACGTCTTGTCGGCGTCGACCTCCCCCGCGAGAAGCGGCTCGAGATCGCGCTCACCTACATCTACGGCGTCGGCCGTACCCGCGCCAAGAAGACGCTCGAGGCGACCGGCATCAGCCCGGACCTGCGCGTCAAGGACCTCGGCGACGCCGAGCTGGTCGCACTTCGCGACTACCTGGACGGGAACTACAAGCTCGAGGGTGACCTGCGACGCGAGGTCGCAGCGGACATCCGACGCAAGGTCGAGATCGGCAGCTACGAGGGCATCCGGCACCGCCGCGGCCTGCCGGTGCGCGGTCAGCGGACCAAGACCAACGCCCGCACCCGCAAGGGCCCCAAGCGCACCGTTGCCGGCAAGAAGAAGGCCGGGCGCAAGTAGCCCCTCGGGCGCAGCAGCCTCAGCGCGCGCGCCCCTCCCGATCCTCAGACCAGCGTAAGGACAGAGCATGCCTCCGAAGACCCGCTCCACCTCCGCAGCGCGCAAGCCGCGCCGCAAGGAGAAGAAGAACATCGCCGTGGGCGTCGCCCACATCAAGAGCACCTTCAACAACACGATCGTGTCGATCACGGACCCCTCGGGTGCCGTCATCGCCTGGGCCTCCTCCGGCCAGGTCGGCTTCAAGGGCTCGCGCAAGTCGACCCCGTTCGCCGCTCAGCTCGCGGCCGAGGCCGCTGCCCGCCGCGCGCAGGAGCACGGCATGAAGAAGGTCGACGTCCTCGTCAAGGGCCCCGGCTCGGGCCGTGAGACCGCGATCCGCTCGCTGCAGGCGACCGGCCTCGAGGTCGGCTCGATCCAGGACGTCACGCCCCAGGCCCACAACGGCTGCCGGCCCCCCAAGCGTCGTCGCGTCTGATCCTCGGATCACCCTGACCTGCCGGGCAGACCGAGGCCCGGCAGGTGCACGTCCCCGTGATGCGTCAAATAGCGGACGCACACTGAGAGGAGCTTCACCGTGCTCATCGCACAGCGCCCGGCCCTGACCGAAGAGGTCATCTCCGAGTTCCGTTCCCGCTTCGCCATCGAGCCCCTCGAGCCCGGCTTCGGCTACACGCTCGGCAACTCGCTGCGTCGCACCCTGCTGTCCTCGATCCCGGGCGCAGCCGTCACCTCGATCCGCATCGACGGAGTGCTGCACGAGTTCAGCACCGTCCCCGGGGTCAAGGAGGACGTCACCGAGATCATCCTCAACATCAAGGAGATCGTCGTCTCCTCGGAGAACGACGAGCCCGTCGTGATGTACCTGCGCAAGCAGGGCCCCGGTGCCGTCACGGCCGCCGACATCACGCCTCCGGCCGGTGTCGAGGTGCACAACCCCGAGCTCCACCTGGCCACGCTGAACGGCAAGGGCAAGCTCGAGGTCGAGCTCACGGTCGAGCGTGGCCGCGGCTACGTCTCCGCTCAGCAGAACAAGTCGTACGACACCGAGATCGGCCGTATCCCGGTCGACTCGATCTACTCGCCCGTCCTCAAGGTGACCTACAAGGTCGAGGCGACGCGTGTCGAGCAGCGCACCGACTTCGACCGCCTGATCGTCGACGTCGAGACCAAGCCCGGCATGGCCCCGCGTGACGCTCTCGCCTCGGCGGGCAAGACCCTCGTCGAGCTCTTCGGCCTCGCCCGTGAGCTCAACGTCGAGGCCGAGGGCATCGAGATCGGGCCGTCGCCGACGGACGCCGCGCTCGCTGCCGACCTGGCGCTGCCGATCGAGGAGCTCCAGCTCACCATCCGGTCCTACAACTGCCTCAAGCGCGAGGGCATCCACACCGTGGGTGAGCTCGTGGGGCGCAGTGAGGCGGACCTCCTGGACATCCGCAACTTCGGTGCGAAGTCGATCACCGAGGTCAAGGAGAAGCTCGTGGGCCTCGGCCTGTCCCTCAAGGACAGCCCGCTGGACTTCGACCCGAGCGCGTACTACGACGACAGCGAGTTCGTCGAGGACGAGCTGTCCTGACGCTGCCCCGCCGACGGCACGTCCGGCCGGCCCTGATCTTCGAGAACTGAGGAGTACGACATGCCTACGCCCACCAAGGGTCCGCGGCTCGGCGGTGGACCGGCCCACGAGCGGCGCATCCTCGCGAACCTCGCGACGAGCCTGTTCGAGCACCGCCGCATCACGACCACCGAGACGAAGGCCAAGCGCCTTCGTCCGCTGGCCGAGCGCATGATCACGTTCGCCAAGCGCGGCGACCTGCACGCACGCCGCCGCGTGCTGACGGTCGTCCGGGACAAGGGCGTCGTGCACGCCCTGTTCACCGAGATCGCCCCGGCCATGGCCGAGCGTCAGGGTGGCTACACGCGGATCACCAAGATCGGTCCCCGCAAGGGTGACAACGCGCCCATGGCCGTCATCGAGCTCGTCATGGAGCCCGTGAGCCCGAAGCAGGCGACCGTGCGCGAGGCCGAGAAGGCCACCAAGCGTGCGGCAGCCCCCACGAAGGACGTAGCCCCGGTCGAGGAGGCTCCCGTCGAGGAGACCGTCGCCGAGGAGACCGCGGTGGAGAGCACCGAGGTCGAGGAGTCCGCAGAGGCCGACAAGGCCTGAGCAGCCCCGTGCCGATGTCAGCGAGCCCGGACCACCACGGTGGTCCGGGCTCGCTGCCGTCCGGGGGGTCGGGTACCGGGGTCCCGGTCGTCCTGCTGCACGGGGCACGGACCTCCTCGACGATGTGGCGGGCCCAGGTCCGCGCGCTCCGCGGCGGTCGCCGGGTCGTCGCACCGGACCTGCCCGGGCACGGGTCCCGGCGCGGAGAGCCCTTCACCCTGGACGCCGGCCTCGACACCGTGCGCGCGGCGATCGACAGCGTCGGGGGACGCGCAGTGGTCGTGGGGCTGTCCCTCGGTGGGTACCTTGCGCTGACCGTCGCCGCGCGGGAGCCCTCGCGGGTCGTGGGCGTGGTCGCCGCGGGCTGCAGCACGAGCCCCGGTGGGCCGTTGACCTGGGGATGGCGCCAGGCCGTCCGGGTGATCGAACGCTCACCGGATCGTGGCGCCTGGCTCAACCGGACCCTGGTGCGTCTCCTGCTCCCGGAGCAGGGCGCGGCAGACGTCGCGGAGGGCGGATTCGCCCTCGACGTCATGGGTGACCTGATCGAGGAGATCGGCCGGCTCCGGCCGCTGCGTGAGCTGCCGGCGGTCACCTGCCCGCTCTGGCTCGTCAACGGGCGGTGGGATCACTTCCGTCGGCAGGAGCGGCAGTTCCTGCGTGCCGCCACGGGCGCGGCCTCGGCCCGGTTGGTCGTGGTCCCCGGCGCGAGCCACCTGGTGAGCCTCGTGCGGCCGGTCGCGTTCACGCGGGTACTCCTCGAGGTCCTCGACGAGTGCGATCGGGCGGCTGCCGCTGAGGCGTGACGCCGACCGGCTCAGCGGTCCCCGTCGACCTCCCGGCTCGCGGTGGTGAGCTCCCAGGCGCGCACTCCGCCGACGATCCCTGCGGAGTTCGGCACGATGACGACGTCGTCGCCGAGCGCCTCGAGGACGGCCGGGCGGATCCGGCGGGAGTTCCCGCCGCCGATGTACAGCCGGTCCCAGTGCACGACCGGTCGCAGCCCGTCGACGGCCCGTCGCACCCGCCGCGACCATGCCGCGTCCCCGAGGAGCAGCCGCTGGTGCTCGCCGAGGTAGGCGTCGTAGGTCGTCGACTTGCGCACGGGGGCGTGGGAGAGCTCCAGGTGCGGTGCGAGCAGCCCGCCGTCGAACAGCGCCGAGCCGAGCCCGGTGCCCAGGGTCAGGACGAGCTCGAGTCCGCTGCCGGAGACGACACCGGCTCCGTGCACCTCGGCGTCGTTGAGCACCAGCGTGGGGTAGCCGAGCGCTGCGGAGAGGGTCGAGGCCATGTCCGTCCCCGCCCAGGCGAGCACGAGCTCCGGGTCCACCGGCGAGCGCGGACCGCTGCGGGTCACGTAGTGCGGGGTCGCGATGACGACGCCGTGCCGGATCATCCCGGGCATGCCGACGGTCGCGCGGACGGCCCGCGGCAGGCCCTCGGCGATCTGCACGACCGTCTCGACGAGCCGCTCGGGCGGCAAGGGGTAGGGCGTGGGCACCCGGATCGCCGGTGCGTGCATCGTGCCCGCCGCGTCGAGCACCGAGGCCTTGATGCCGCCGCCCCCGCAGTCCACGGCGAGAGTCAGGCCCTCGGCGGGGCGCGCAGGTGAGGAGGCGGTCACCTGCGACAGGGTAGCGAGGCGGGCCGCGATACCGTGCCCGGGTGGACGACGCCGCTGCCCTCCGGATCCGCCTGGATCTCGCGTACGACGGGACCGACTTCGCAGGCTGGGCCACCCAGCCGGGCCTGCGGACCGTCCAGGGCACGCTCGAGTCGGCGCTCGGGACGGTGCTGCGCTGCCCCGACCCGCGGCTGACGGTCGCCGGCCGGACAGATGCCGGGGTGCACGCCCGCGGACAGGTCGCGCATGTCGACCTCGAGCCGGGCGTCTGGGAGGCGGTGCGCGGGCGGATGGACGGCTCGGGCCCCGCTCTCGTCCGCCGCCTCGCGGGGGTGCTCCCTCGGGACGTCGTCGTGCGTCGTGCGGAACCGGCGCCGGTGGGCTTCGACGCCCGGTTCGGCGCCCTGCGGCGCCGCTACGTGTACCGGCTCGTCGACGACCCGATGCTCGTGGACCCGCTGCGTCGGGCGATGGTCGTCCGGCATCCCGTCGCCCTGGACGCGGAGGCGATGGATCGCGCCGCCGGGGCACTGCTCGGCCGACGCGACTTCGCGGCGTTCTGCAAGCCGCGTGCCGGCGCGACGACGATCCGCACCCTCGAGGAGCTGAGCGTGGATCGGCCGGGTGCCGGACCGGACGCGGGGCTCGTGACCGTGACCGTCCAGGCCGACGCGTTCTGCCACAGCATGGTGCGGTCCCTGGTCGGCGCGCTTCTCGGCGTGGGGGAGGGGCGACGACCCGTCGAGTGGCCGGGCGAGCTCCTCGCGGGTGCGGAGCGACGGAGCGTCGTGGCGCCGGCGCACGGGCTCACGCTCGAGCGTGTGGACTACCCGCCAGATGCCGAGCTCGAGGCGCGTGCGCTGGCGACGCGGGCCCGGCGCAGCGCCGGTGAGGTGGACCGTGCCGCGCCGGCCGACCCCGAGGTCAGTCCTCCTCGATGACGTGGACGGCGGCCTCCTCGGCGCTCGCCCCGCCGCCGGAGATGCCCTCGTCCGTCGCGTACACGCTCGCGGCGCCGCGGCCGGTCGGATCGGTGACGCCCGCGCTGAGGCGCCCGGCCCGGTCGGGCTCGCGCCCCCCGGCTCCGACCTGCTCGGTGTCCCAGACCTCCGGCTCCTCCTGATCGACCCGATCGTCGATGCTGTCGCCCGCGTACTGCTCGCGCTCGGTCTCCAGCCGGTGGCGCCCTGGGCGCTCGCGGGGGCTCCAGCCCTGGTCCAAGGGGTCGTCAGGGCCCCCGTCGATCAGGGTGTCGGCAGGGTCCAGCTGGTCGGTGTCGCCCTCGGCGCCGGTCTCCGGGTCCGGGGTGGTTCCGGGTGTCTGGCTCATGGGGCCACGCTGGCACCGAATGGCCGATCGCGCACCCCGGTGGGCCGGCGGTGGCATTGACGTCGACCTGGGCGCATCGGTCGGGGGAGAATCGCCCGCGTGGGACACCTGGACATCAGCGACGTGGGGTACGTGCTCCCCGACGGAAGGCCGCTCCTGGCCGGGATCGACCTGAGGGTCGGTGACGGCGCCAAGATCGCGCTGGTCGGTCCGAACGGCGCAGGGAAGACGACGCTGCTGCGGATCGTCGCAGGGGACGAGGCCCCGCACAGCGGGAAGGTCACCCGGAGCGGAGGGCTCGGCGTGATGCGTCAGATGGTCGGCCGGATCCACGACGACCGCTCCGTGCGGGACCTGCTCGCCTCGCTCGCCTCGGCACCGGTCGCCGCTGCGGCGGTGGAGCTCGCGGCCGCGGAGCTCCAGATCATGACGGTCGACGACGAGCCCGCGCAGATGCGCTACGCCCAGGCGCTGGCGGACTGGGCGGACGTCGGCGGCTACGACGCGGAGGTGGGCTGGGACCGGGTCACGGATGCGGTGCTCTCGATCCCCTTCGACCGCGCCCAGGACCGCGAGGTGCGGACCCTGTCCGGAGGAGAGCAGAAGCGCCTCGTGCTCGAGGCCCTGCTTCGCGGGCCGGACGAGGTCCTGCTGCTCGACGAGCCCGACAACTACCTCGACGTGCCGACCAAGCGCTGGCTCGAGGAGCAGCTGGCCGCCTCGCCCAAGACGGTGCTGTTCGTCAGCCACGACCGCGAGCTGCTCTCCCGCACCGCGACCAAGGTCGCGAGCCTGGAGCCCCAGGTGACCGGGTCGACCCTGTGGGTGCACGGCGAGGGCTTCTCGACCTTCGGCCAGGCCAGGGCGGACCGTCGGTCCCGCCTCGCCGAGCTGACCCGCCGATGGGAGGAGGAGCGCGCCCAGCTGCGCGAGCTCGTCCTGACCCTGAAGACGAAGTCGGCCTTCAACGACGGGCTCGCCTCGCGGTACCAGGCAGCGCAGACGAGGCTGCGCAAGTTCGAGGAGGCAGGTCCGCCGCCGGAGATGGCGCGGGACCAGGACGTGCGCGTGCGGCTGGTGGGGGGCCGGACCGCCAAGCGGGCGGTCGTGGCCGAGAACCTCGAGCTCACCGGCCTGATGCGGCCCTTCGACCTCGAGGTGTGGTTCGGCGAGCGGGTGGCCGTCCTCGGGTCGAACGGGTCCGGGAAGTCGCACTTCCTGCGGCTGCTCGCTGCAGGCGGGAGCGACCCCGACCGTGAGCATGCTCCGGTGACCGAGGACGGCACCTCGGCCCCTGAGCCCGTGCGGCACTCGGGGCGGGTCGTCCTCGGCTCCCGGGTGCGGCCCGGGTGGTTCGCGCAGAACGACACCCACCCCGAGCTCGCCGATCGCACCCTGCTGGAGATCCTGCACCGCGGGGAGGGGAGCAGGGAGGGTATGGGCCGGGAGCAGGCGAGCAAGGCCCTCGACCGCTACGAGCTCGTCGCCGCGGCCGAGCAGAGGTACGGCACGCTCTCCGGAGGGCAGCAGGCGCGGATGCAGATCCTCCTGCTGGAGCTCGGCGGGGCGACCCTGCTGCTGCTCGACGAGCCGACCGACAACCTCGACCTGCACTCGGCGGAGGCGCTGGAGCGCGGACTGGCCGCCTTCGAGGGGACGGTGATGGCCGTCACCCACGACCGGTGGTTCGCGCGCGGCTTCGACCGCTTCCTGCTGTTCGGCGGCGACGGCGCGGTCGTCGAGACGCCGGAGCCCGTCTGGGACGTCGCCAGGGTGGACCGCGCCCGCTGAGCCCGCCCTGCGGTGCTCAGCGGAGCAGGGACACGGCGATCGCCACCATCACCGCAGCCACCAGGAGGTCGAGCACCTGCCAGGCGCGGGGGCGGGCGAAGACCGGCGCGAGCCGCCTCGCGCCGTAGCCCAGGGCGGTGAACCACAGCAGGCTCCCGAGGATCGCACCCCCGGCGAACGACCACCGCCCGTCGGGGCCGTGATGGGCGGACAGGCTCCCCAGCAGGACGACGGTGTCCAGGTAGACGTGCGGGTTGAGGAACGTCAGGCCGAGGGTGGTGAGCAGGATCGCCCCGAGCCGGGCGGGGGAGTCGGCAGCGGGGTCGAGGCGCTCCGGCCGTCGGGCCCGCCGGACGGCCGCTGCCGCCAGGAGCAGGAGGAAGCCGGCGCCGAGGACGCGCACGGCCTGGAGGGCGGTCGTCGACCCGCTGACGAGCGTGCCGAGGCCGGCCGCCCCCGCAGCGATGAGCAGGGCGTCGGACAGCGCGCAGACAGCGACCACCGCCAGCACGTGCTCGCGGCGGATGCCCTGACGGAGCACGAAGGCGTTCTGCGCGCCGATGGCGACGATCAGGGACAGGCCGGTGAGCAGACCCGTGAGTGCTGCCGCGCCGTCGATGGAGCTCATGGGACGGACGCTAGGGGGGGTGCGGCCCGGAAGACCAGTTCACCTTTCTGGGGAACCATGAGAATCTCTTCACATGGAGTGGGACAGGGCTCAGCTCGCCGCCCTGGCTGCTGTCGTCGAGGAGGGCAGCTTCGAGGGAGCGGCGCGACGGCTCCACCTGACTCCCTCCGCCGTGAGCCAGCGCATCAGGGCACTGGAGGCCCGCGCCGGGCAGGTGCTCGTCCGTCGCGCACGACCCGGTGGGGCGACGCGTGCCGGGACGGTGCTGGTGCGTCTCGCGGGCCAGATCGCCCTCCTGGAGCATGAGGTGGCGACCCTGCTCGGGACCGAGGACGACAGGGGTCGCACCGGACCGTTCACGGTCACCCTCGCGGTCAACGCGGACTCCCTCGACTCGTGGTTCGCCCCCGTGCTGCTCGACCTCCCCGACGGGATCGTCCTCGACGTGCGCACCGCCGACCAGGACCGCAGCGCCGATCTCCTGCGCGACGGGACGGCGATGGCCGCCGTGACCGCCGACCCGAGCCCGGTGCAGGGCTGCCGGTCCGTCCCGCTCGGGGCGATGCCGTACCTCGCCGTCGCAGCGCCCGACTTCCGTTCCCGGTGGTTCCCCCGAGGGGTCGACGCCTCGTCGCTCGCGCAGGCGCCGCAGGTCGCCTACGACCCGCACGACGCGCTCCAGCGGCGCTTCGCCGAGCAGCACGGTGCCCAGGACGCGGCTCCCGTCCACCACGTCCCCGCGCAGCGGGCCTTCACCGCGGCCATCGGTGCGGGGCTCGGCTGGGGGATGGTGCCCTCCGCTGCGGCGGCTCCGCTGGTCGCGCGTGGCGACCTGGTCGAGCTCAGCCCCGGCAGCACCGTGGACGTGCCCCTCGTCTGGCAGCACTGGCGCCTCGACTCGCCGGTGCTGAACCACCTCACCGACGCGGTGCGTCGGGCTGCCGCCCGGGCGCTGCGCTCCTCGTTTTGACCCTCTCGCCGCCGGGAAGGTACTCTGGCATGTCGTTGTGCGTCCCCGTCGAGCCGTCAGGCCGTGGGAGACGCCGGCGCCCGACCTCATCGGCGCTCATCGCCACCGGACCTCGCGTCCGGCGGCGCCCGGGTTCCGATGCACCTCATCAGCGATAGAGACGAAGGCTACGACCGTGCGCACGTACACCCCGAAGCCCGGCGACGTCGAGCGGACCTGGCACGTCATCGACGCGACCGACGTTGTCCTCGGCCGTCTGGCCACCCAGATCGCCACGCTCCTGCGTGGAAAGCACAAGGCGACGTTCGCCCCGCATGTCGACGGCGGTGACTTCGTCATCGTCATCAACGCCGAGAAGGTCGCCCTGACCGGCAACAAGCGCGAGCAGAAGCTCGCCTACCGCCACTCGGGCTACCCGGGCGGTCTGCGGGCGGTGGCCTACTCGGACCTGCTCGCCACGCACCCGGAGCGCGCGGTGGAGAAGGCCGTCCGCGGCATGCTCCCCAAGACCTCGCTGGCCCGCACGCAGATGGGCAAGCTCAAGGTCTACGTCGGCTCCGAGCACCCGCACTCGGCGCAGCAGCCGAAGCCCTTCGAGATCACCCAGGTCGCGCAGTAGGCCCCGCCTGCTGACGATCACCCACCAGGACGCGAGGACACCACCAGTGGCCGAGACCACCGACGACTTCGAGGGCGAGACGCCCACGAACTACACCTCCGAGACCAGCGCCCCCACCGGGCGTGGCCAGAGCCTCACGGCTCCGGGCCAGGCGCTCGGCCGCCGCAAGGAGGCCGTGGCGCGCGTGCGTCTCGTCCCCGGCACCGGCACGTGGAAGATCAACGGGCGCACGCTCGAGGACTACTTCCCCAACAAGGTGCACCAGCAGCTGGTGAACAGCCCGCTGGCGCTCGTGGACGTCGAGGGTCGCTTCGACGTCATCGCGCGCATCAACGGCGGTGGCGTCACCGGTCAGGCCGGCGCCCTCCGCCTCGGCATCGCCCGCGCCCTGAACGAGATCGACGCCGAGCACAACCGCCCGGCGCTCAAGAAGGCCGGCTTCCTCACGCGTGACCCGCGTGCGGTCGAGCGCAAGAAGGCCGGTCTCAAGAAGGCCCGCAAGGCGCCTCAGTACTCCAAGCGCTGATCCAGCCTCACGACGGCCCCGATGGATTCCATCGGGGCCGTCGTCGTTCCCGCACCCGCTGCGCGATGCCTGTGCCAGGGTGACTGATGCAGCTCTTCCCTCAGGAGGCACGATGCCCAGGTTGTTCGGTACCGACGGAGTGCGGGGCCTGGCCAACCGCGACGTGACGGCGGAGCTCGCCCTCGACGTCTCGGTCGCCGCAGCGCACGTGCTGGGCACCTCCGGCGTCTTCGAGGGTCACCGACCGCGGGCCGTCGTGGGCCGTGACCCCCGTGCCTCTGGCGAGTTCCTCTCCGCAGCGGTCGCCGCGGGCCTGGCCAGCGCGGGGGTCGACGTCACCCACGTCGGCATCCTGCCCACCCCCGGAGTCGCGTTCCTCACGGCGGCGCTGGACGTCGATCTCGGCGTGATGCTCTCCGCCTCGCACAACCCGATGCCCGACAACGGGATCAAGTTCTTCGCCAAGGGCGGGCACAAGCTCGCGGACGACCTCGAGGACGCCATCGAGCGGCGGATGGGCGAGCCGTGGGAGCGGCCGATCGGCGCGGCCGTCGGCCGGATCTCCGTCGACCCGGGAACCAGCGCCGACCTGTACGTCGAGCACCTCGTGGCGAGCCTCGGCGACGAGCCTGCTCCGCTCGAGGGCCTGCGGATCGTCGTCGACTGCGCGAACGGGGCAGCGAGCGAGGTGGGGCCGGCGGCGTTGCGCGCGGCTGGGGCGGACGTCGTCGTCATCAACGCCTCGCCCGACGGTCGCAACATCAACGAGAAGAGCGGGAGCACCCACCCCGGCCAGCTCCAGGCCACCGTCGGCGCAGCAGGGGCCCATCTCGGGGTGGCGTTCGACGGCGACGCGGACCGCTGCCTCGCCGTCGACGCCGACGGCAACCTCGTCGACGGTGACCAGATCATGGGCATCCTCGCGGTCGCGCTCAGGGAGGCGGGCGGCCTGTCCTCTGACACCCTGGTGACCACGGTCATGAGCAACCTCGGCCTCCAGCTCGCGATGGACGCCGCGGGTATCCGCACGGTGCAGACCGGGGTCGGCGACCGCTACGTCCTGGAGGCCATGCGGGCAGGCGGCTACGCCCTCGGCGGCGAGCAGTCGGGGCACCTGATCATGTCGCGCTACGCGACGACGGGGGATGGCACCCTCACGGCCCTGCACCTCGCGGCGCGGGTCGCCGCCACCGGTCGCACGCTCGCGGACCTCGCCTCACAGGTCCCTCGGCTGCCCCAGGTGCTCGTCAACGTCCCGGGCGTGGACCGCGGCCGGGCCTCCGTCGACGAGGGCGTCGCGGCGGCCGTCGCCGAGGCCGAGGCCGAGCTGGGCCAGACCGGGCGGGTGCTGCTGCGCCCCTCGGGCACCGAGCCGCTGGTCCGGGTCATGGTCGAGGCCGCTGACCAGGAGCATGCGGATCGGATCGCGCGGCGACTCGCCGACGTGGTGCTCGCGCGGCTGGCGCTGTGACCGGACGGCACAGCGACGACGTGCACGTGCCGGACGACCCGGGGGTGCACCGGCGCCCGGATCACCCCCAGGAGGGGGTCGAGGACCGGGTGCTGCGGGACAGGGTGGCCGAGCTGCTCGAGGGCCCCGTCCCGTTGCCGATCGTCCAGGCCGGCGACCCCGTCCTTCGTCGACGTGCCGCCCCGTACCGCGGTCAGCTCGGCTCGCGCACCCTCGGCCGGCTCGTGGAGGCCATGCGGGTCACCATGCTCGAGGCACCGGGGGTGGGCCTCGCGGCACCGCAGGTCGGTGTGGGCCTCGCGCTCGCGGTGATCGAGGACCCGGGCGCACTCGACCCGGAGCTCGCCGTCGCGAGGGAGCGGGTGCCCGTGCCCTTCCGGGTGGTGCTCAACCCCGAGTACACGCCCGTCGGACCGGAGCGGGTCTCGTTCTACGAGGGCTGCCTGAGCGTCGCGGGGTGGCAGGCCGTCCGCTCCCGCTGGCGTGCCGTGCGCCTGACCGGGATCGACGAGCGCCTCAGCCCGCTCGACGAGCTGCTCAGCGGGTGGCCGGCGCGGATCGTCCAGCACGAGACGGACCACCTCGCAGGAGAGCTCTACCTCGACGGCGCAGAGCTGCGGTCGCTCCTGGCCCCCGGTGAGGCGTGGCGCCATGCCGGGGAGATCGGGCCGGAGCGTGCCGCGAGGGAGCTGGGCTTCCGGCTCGACGGGCTGTCGGAAGAGGTCTGACCCGCGGTTCGGGGTCGATTCGGGGACATCCCCCATTCCCGGTGCAGGGAATCCCTCCTACGGTGGGGGCACGGCGGCGGCCCTCGCCGCAGGAGCGAGAGGAACCGACGGCGTGGAGCAGTGGATCGAGGCGCTGTCCGGCTCGCCATGGGTGTTCGTGGCGCTCTACCTCTTCGCCACCATCGACGGGTTCTTCCCGCCGGTGCCGAGCGAGTCGGCGGTGATCGCGCTCGCCGCGCTCGGGGCGAGCACCGGGAGCCCGAGCATCGCGCTGATCGGTGCCGTCGCCGCGGCCGGCGCCTTCAGCGGGGACCAGATCGCCTACTCGATCGGTCAGCACCTTCCCCTGCGTTCCTGGCGCTTCATGCGGGGACGGCGTCAACGGCGCGCGCTGGACTGGGCCGAACGGGCGCTCGAACGCCGCGCGGGGGTGTACATCATCGCCGCGCGGTACATCCCCGTCGGCCGGGTGGCGGTGAACATGACCGCGGGGGCGGTCGGCCTGCGTCGGCTGCGGTTCACGGCACTCGCCGCGATCGCCGCCGTCAGCTGGTCCGGCTACTCCGTGCTGCTCGGGGTCAGCGCCGGGACCGTGCTGGAGGGGCGCCCGGTCCTCGCTGTCGCCGTCGGCGTCACGGGAGGTCTGCTCCTCGGAGCGGTGCTGGACCCGATCCTGACCTGGTTCGGGCGCACCTTCCTGGGGATCGAGCCCGTCGACCACTCCCACGCCGCTGAGGAGATCCAGGACGAGCAGCAGGCACCTGACGGCACCGCCTGATCAGAGCTTGCGCAGGCGGACGCGTTCGACGGCGTGATCCGGGCCCTTGCGCAGCACGAGGGTGGCCCGGCCGCGGGTGGGCAGGACGTTCGCCACCAGGTTCGGCTCGTTGATCGTGTCCCAGACCTCCTGCGCCCGCCGGACGGCGGCCTCGTCGTCGAGGGATGCGTACCGATGGAAGTAGGAGCTCGGATCGGCGAACGCGGTGGCGCGCAGGCTCAGGAACCGGTCGACGTACCACTGGCGGACGTCCCGGGTCCGCGCGTCGACGTAGATCGAGAAGTCGAAGAAGTCGCTCACCGCGAGGTTCGAGCCTCCCGCGCCCGTCGCGCGCGCCGGTTGGAGGACGTTGAGGCCCTCGACGATGAGCACGTCCGGCCGGCGCACGACGACCTGCTCCCCGGGGACGATGTCGTAGGTCAGGTGCGAGTAGACCGGTGCGGCGACCTCCGACCGCCCCGTCTTCACGGCGGCGAGGAAACGCAGCAGGGCGCGACGGTCGTAGGACTCCGGGAAGCCCTTGCGCTCCATCAGCCCCCGACGTTCCAGCTCGGCGTTCGGCAGGAGGAACCCGTCGGTGGTGATGAGCTCGACATGCGGGGTCGCCGGCCAGCGGGCGAGCATCTCGCGCAGGACGCGCGCCGTCGTCGACTTCCCGACGGCGACCGACCCGGCGATCCCGATCACATAGGGGGTGCGCACCGTCTCGTCGCCGAGGAAGCGGGAGGAGGCGGAGTGGAGTCCACGCGTCGCCTCGATGTACAGCGCGAGCAGCCGCGAGAGCGGGCGGTAGACGACGTCCACCTCGGCGAGGTCGATCGGGTCGCCCAGTCCGCGCAGCCTGCGCACGTCCTGGTCCGTCAGGGGCAGGGGGGTCGACCTGGACAGCCTGCGCCACGCCTCGCGGTCGAGGTCGACGTACGGCGTCGTCGAGGCGAGGGTCGGAACTGCCATCGGGCCAGTGTGCCCGATCACGGGCCTGGGCGTGGCCGTCGCCCACCCGGGGCGGTGCTGCGCGGGCGAGGGCCGGGTCGAGAGCTGCGCGGTTAGACTCCGGGCCATGTGCGGAATCGTGGGTTACGTGGGGGAGCGGGTCGCCGGAGCGCGCCCGCTCGAGGTCGTCATGGGCGGCCTCGCCCGGCTGGAGTACCGCGGGTACGACTCGGCGGGGGTGGCCCTGGTCACCGGGGACGGACTGGTGACCGCCAAGAAGGCGGGAAAGCTCGTCAATCTCTCCGGCCTCCTCGAGGACGCGCCGCTCCCCCTGGCGACGGCGGGGATCGGCCACACCCGGTGGGCGACGCACGGCGCACCCAACGACCTCAACGCCCACCCGCACCTCTCGGAGGACGGGCGGGTGGCGGTCATCCACAACGGGATCATCGAGAACTTCGTCGTCCTGCGCGCCGAGCTCGTGGCGGCCGGGGTGCACCTGGCGAGCGAGACGGACACCGAGGTCGTCGCGCACCTGCTCGGTGCCGCCTACGACGAGCTGGGCGACCTGACCTCGGCGATGCAGCAGGTGGCGCGCCGCCTGCAGGGGACCTTCACGCTGCTCGCGGTGCACGCCGACGCCCCCGACGTCGTCGTCGGCACCCGGCACGACTCGCCGCTCGTCGTCGGTCTCGGCGACGGCGAGAACTTCCTCGGCTCGGACGTCGCGGCGTTCATCGCGTACACGCGCGAGGCGATGGAGCTCGGGCAGGACGAGATCGTCACGCTCACGCCCGAGTCGGTCTCGGTGATCGACTTCGACGGCAACGCGGTCGAGCCCCACCGCTACACCGTCGACTGGGACGCCTCCGCCGCCCAGAAGGGCGGCTTCTCCTCGTTCATGGACAAGGAGATCCACGACCAGCCGCAGGCCATCGCCGACACGCTGCTCGGTCGCACGGATCTCTCGGGACACCTGGTGCTCGACGAGATCCGGGTCGACGAGGCGGTGCTGCGTCAGGTCGACAAGATCATCGTGATCGCCTGCGGGACCGCCGCGTACGCGGGACAGGTCGCCAAGTACGCGATCGAGCACTGGTGCCGGATCCCGGTCGAGGTCGAGCTCGCGCACGAGTTCCGGTACCGCGACCCGGTCGTCAACGCCAAGACCCTCGTGGTGGCCGTCTCGCAGTCCGGCGAGACGATGGACACCCTGATGGCCGTCCGGCACGCCCGCGAGCAGGGCGCGACGGTGCTCGCCATCGTCAACACCCATGGGTCGACGATCCCGCGGGAGTCCGACGCCGTCCTCTACACGCACGCCGGGCCCGAGGTCGCCGTCGCCTCGACGAAGGCCTTCCTCGCCCAGATCACCGCCGCCTACCTCCTGGGCCTCTACCTGGCCCAGCTGCGCGGCACGAAGTTCCCCGACGAGATCGCCGAGCTCCTCGACGACCTCCGGGAGATCCCGGCCAAGGTGCAGACGGTCCTGGACGGCGCCGACCACGTGCGCGACGTCGCGCGGGCGATGAAGGACGCGCCGTCGGTGATCTTCCTCGGGCGCCACGTCGGGTACCCGGTGGCGATGGAGGGGGCGCTCAAGCTCAAGGAGATCGCCTATCTGCACGCGGAGGGCTTCGCGGCCGGCGAGCTCAAGCACGGGCCCATCGCGCTCATCGAGCCGGGTCAGCCGGTCTTCGTCATCGTGCCGAGCCCGCGGGGACGCGACGTGCTGCACAGCAAGGTCGTCTCGAACATCCAGGAGATCCGCGCCCGCGGTGCTCGCACGCTCGTCATCGCCGAGGAGGGCGACGAGGACGTGCTCCCCTTCGCGGACGAGGTCTTCTTCGTGCCGCAGACGGCAACCCTGCTCGCCCCGCTCGTCTCCGTCGTCCCGCTGCAGCTCTTCGCGTTGGAGCTCGCGACGGCGAAGGGGCTGGACGTGGACCAGCCGCGCAACCTGGCCAAGTCCGTCACGGTCGAGTAGTGCGCGCGCACCTGCCGCGGCCCGGGTCGCGGACGGTGCGTCGGTGGGCCGCGCCGACCCATCGGAGCGCGGCGCGCAGCACGCGGGACGGTGTCGGCGACAGGAGGCACCGTCCGGTGCCGACGGGACAGCAGGGGAGTGGTCGATGATCGTGGGTGTCGGGATCGACGTCGTCGACGTCAGCCGGTTCATGGCGACCCTCGAACGTGCCCCCGGCCTGCGCGAGAGGCTCTTCACCCCGGTCGAGCGTGACCTGCCGGCGTCCTCGCTCGCGGCCAGGTTCGCCTCGAAGGAGGCGATCGCCAAGGCGCTCGGCGCACCGGGCACGATGAGCTGGCAGGACGCGACGGTGCACCGCATCGTCGGCGGTCCCCCCGTGGTGGAGATCACCGGGACGGTCGCGGCCCGCGCCGCCGAGCTCGGGGTCGACCGCTTCCACCTCTCGATCTCCCACGATGCCGGGATCGCCTCCGCGATGGTCGTCGCCGAGCGCGACGTCTGACCGCCCGACCCCTCCGGGCCCCGTGGAGCCGTGGAGCCGTGGAGCCGGCGCAGTCGGTGCGGTCGGGAGCGGCGGCGATCGTGAAGCGTGAAGGGTTGGCCCCGGGAGGCGGGGCAAACCCTTCACGGTGGCGGCGTGGGGGCATGGGGCGGCCGGGTGACCGGGGAGGGCGGGGTGCTGCCAGGTGGGGCCGGGTGACCGGGCAGGGCGGGGTGCTGCCAGGTGGGGCCGGGTCACCGGGTGCCGCTGGGTGCCGCGGGGTGGGTTCCCGACGGTCAGCGCAGCGCCGGGATGACCTCGCGCTCGAAGAGCTCGATCCCGGTGCGGTCGTAGGCCGCCTCGGCGAAGTAGGTGATCGCGTAGGTCATGCCGAGCGCCTTCAGCTCGGTGAGCGTCGCGACGATCTCCTCAGGAGTGCCGACCAGCGGGCCGTTGCGCAGGTCGGCCGTGCGGTCGGCGGCCCGTTCCGGCACGACGCGCGCCACGTGGTCCTCGAACCACGCGAGCCGATCGTCCACCTCGGCCCGGGTCGCGCCGATGACGACGTTGTAGTTGGCGGAGCGGGTGATCGCGCCGAAGTCGCGGCCGAGGTCGTGGCAGTGGCCCTCGAGCACGGAGGACTTGTGGGCGAAGTCCTCGGGCGCGCCGGCGAAGTTCGTGTACTGCGCGTACTGGGCGGCGATGCGCAGCGTCTTGCGCTCGCCGCCACCAGCGATCCAGAAGGGGATGCCCCCGTCCTGGAGGGGCTGGGGGTACACGCGCGCGCCGCTGACCTGGTAGTACTCGCCGTCGAGCGTCGCCTCGCCGGTCTCCCATGCCTGCTTCATGATCTGCACGCCCTCGTCGAGGGCGGCGATCCGCTTGCCGGCCGTCGGGAAGCCGTAGCCGTAGGCGAGCCACTCGTGCTCGTACCAGCCGGCGCCGATGCCCATCTCCACCCGTCCCCCGGAGATCACGTCGACGGTGGCCGCGACCTTCGCGAGGTACGCCGGGTTGCGGTACGCCATGCAGGTGCACATCTGGCCCAGCCGCACGCGAGAAGTGGCCGCCGCGAAGGCCGCCATCAGGGTCCACGCCTCATGGGTGGCCTCGGTGGTCGGCTCGGGGACCGTGTGGAAGTGGTCGTAGACCCAGATCGACTCCCACTCGCCTGCGTCGGCATGCTGGGCGAGGGCGTTCATGGTCGCCCACTGCCGGGAGGGCTCGATGCCGACGAGGTCGAGTCGCCAGCCCTGCGGGATGAAGAGTCCGAAGCGCATGGTTCCAACCTAGCCGCGGAATCCGCTGTGCCCTGAGGAGACGGGTGCTGTTGACTCCCGGTATGCGTCCCGAGCAGCTGCTGACGGAGTTCCATGAGCAGGTTCGGCTCCAGGACCGCGACAGCCCGCCGGGCCGCGTCGTGGACCGTGACGGACCCGTGCACCGCAGCTACGAGGCGGATCCCGCCGTGCGCGGGGCGATGATCGAGTCGCCGAGCGGCCTCGGGCCGGATCCGGACCTGTGGATCGCCCGGCAGGTCGCCTTCTTCGGCGAGCGGCGGCAGGACGTGGAGTGGAAGGCGTACTCCACCGACGAGCCTGCCGATCTCGGGCAACGCCTGGTGGCCGCTGGATTCGTCGCCGAGGAGGTCGAGTCCCTCGTCCTGGGCAGTGCCGCCGACCTGGTGCACGAGGTCCACCTCCCCTCGGGGGTGCGGATCCGTGAGATCTCGAGCGACGAGGACTGGGACCGGACGCTGGCGATGATGGGCGCGGTCTGGGGTGAGGGCGCCGAGTGGGTCAGCCACCGGCTGCGGGCGGAGCAGCGCGAAGCGCCGGAGCTGTTGCGGGCCGTCGTCGTCGAACAGGGCGATCCAGGGGACCCGACGGCCCCGCCGACCGGCCCCGTCCTGTCCTTCAGCATGCTGCGCCCGACGCCCGGCACACGCTTCTGCGGTCTGTGGGGCGGCACCACGGACGCCGCATGGCGAGGACGGGGGCTCTACCGGGCGAGCGTGGCCTGGCGCGCGCGGCTCGCCCTCGATCTCGGCTACCCCAGCGTGCGCGTGGACTGCTCGGCCGACTCCCTGCCGATCCTGGTGCGCCTGGGGCTGCACGCCGTCGCGACGACGACGCCGTACGTGCTGCGCTTCTGAGCCCCGCCGCGTGGGAGGCGGCTGCGGCTCAGGCCTCTGCCGGGTCGTACCCCAGGTTCGGGGCGAGCCAGCGCTCGGCCTCCGCCATCGTCCACCCCTTGCGCTCCGCGTAGTCGGCGACCTGGTCCCTGGCGATGTGGCCGAGCGCGAAGTACCGCGACTGCGGGTGGGCGAGGTACAGCCCGGAGACCGCAGAGGTCGGCGTCATCGCGAAGGACTCCGTCATCGCCATCCCGATCTCCTCGGTGCCCAGCAGCACGGCAAGGGTGGCCTTCTCGGTGTGCTCCGGCTGGGCGGGGTAGCCGGGGGCGGGACGGATCCCCGCGTAGCGCTCCTTGATCAGCTCGGGGACGGCGAGGTCCTCGTCCGGCGCGTAGCCCCAGTGCTCGACCCGGACGGCGCGGTGCAGCCACTCCGCGAAGGCCTCGGCGAGCCGGTCCGCGACGGCCTTGACCAGGATCGACGTGTAGTCGTCCCCCGCGGCCTCGTACCCGGCTGCGAGCTCGTCGGCGCCGTGGATGGTGACGGCGAACGCGCCGATATGGTCCCCGGCCGGGGCGATGAAGTCGGCGAGTGCCGTCAGCGCGCCCGTGCGCTGCCGCTGCTGGCGCAGGGTGTGCAGGACGGCGATCGGGGTCGTGGAGCCGGGAACGGGCTCGCAGACCTCGATGTCGTCGCCGAGCGGTCGCGCGGGCCACAGCCCGTAGACACCCCTGGCCGTCAGCAGCCCCTCGTCGACGATCCGGGTCAGCAGGGACCGCGCGTCGGCGAAGAGCAGCCGGGCCTGCTCACCCTGGCGCGGGTCGGAGAGGATCCCCGGGTACGAGCCGCGCAGCTCCCAGCTGGTGAACAGCGGGGTCCAGTCGATCACCTCGGCGATCTCGGCGATGCTCGGGCTCACCAGGTGCCGGCCCAGGACGCGGGGCGCGGGCTGCGGGGGAAGCGTCAGCACGGCTGCGCGCTCGCGGGCCTCGCTCAGCGGGACGAGCTCCTCGTCGCGGTCCTGGTGCCTGCCGCGCAGGATCTCGTAGTCGGCGCGTACGCGTTCGGCGAGCTGCTCGGGCTGGGCGAGCAGCTCCGCGACGACGCCGACGGCCCGGCTCGCGTCCACCACGTGCACGACGGTGCTGGTGTAGGCCGGGTCGATCTTCACGGCGGTGTGCGCGCGGCTCGTGGTCGCCCCGCCGACGATCAGCGGGGTGGTGAGCCCGCGCCGCGTCATCTCCGTCGCGATCGCGACCATCTCGTGCAGGGACGGGGTGATGAGCCCGGAGACGCCGATGACGTCGGCCTCGAGCTCTGCGGCCGCCGCGAGGATCTTCTCGGCCGGGACCATGACGCCCAGGTCGTGCACGACGTAGCCGTTGCAGCCCAGCACCACCCCGACGATGTTCTTGCCGATGTCGTGCACGTCGCCCTTGACCGTCGCCATCACGACGGTGCCCTTGCCGCGCGGACCGACCTCGCCGGCCGCCTCCAGTGCCGCCTTCTCCGCCTCGAGGTGCGGGGTGAGCTGGGCGACAGCCGCCTTCATCACCCGGGCCGACTTCACCACCTGGGGCAGGAACATCTTCCCCGCCCCGAACAGGTCACCGACCTCGTTCATCCCGTCCATCAGCGGGCCCTCGATCACGGCGAGCGGTGAGCCGAGCAACGCGAAGGCCTCCTCCGCGTCGGCCGCCACGTGCTCGACGAGTCCGTGCACGAGCGCGTGGCGCAGGCGGTCCTGCACGGGCAGCTCGCGCCAGGCCGCCGATGCGGCCGCCTCCTTGGTCACGCCCTTGTAGGTCTCGGCGAGGGCGATCAGTCGCTCGGTCGCATCGGGCCGGCGGGCCAGGACGACGTCCTCGACGGCCTCGCGGAGGGCGGGGTCGAGGTCGGCGTCGACGGTGAGCATCCCGGCGTTGACGATGCCCATGTCGAGCCCCGCGGCAACGGCGTGGGTGAGGAAGACGGCGTGCATCGCCTCGCGCACCGCGTTGTTGCCGCGGAAGGAGAACGAGACGTTGGAGATCCCCCCGCTCGTCAGCGCTCCGGGCAGGTGGGTCTTGATCCAGCGGACGGCCTCGATGAAGTCGATCGCGTAGCGGTCGTGCTCGCTCATCCCGGTCGCGACGGTCAGCACGTTCGGGTCGAAGATCACGTCGTGCGGGGCGTAGCCCGCTTCCTGGGTCAGCAGGCGGTACGCCCGCGCGCAGATCTCCTTGCGGCGATCGAGGGTGTCGGCCTGGCCGTTCTCGTCGAAGGCCATGACGACGACGGCCGCCCCGTAGCGACGGACCCGGCGCGCGCGCTCGAGGAACCGCTCCTCGCCGTCCTTGAGCGAGAGCGAGTTGACCACGGACTTGCCCTGGACCCGGCGCAGCCCTGCCTCGAGCACCTCCCAGTCCGAGGAGTCGATCATCACCGGCACACGGGCGATGTCCGGCTCGACGGCGATGAGGTTGAGGAAGCGCGCCATCGTCTCCGGGCCGTCGAGCATGCCGTCGTCGACGTTGACGTCCACGAGCTGTGCGCCGCCCGCGACCTGCTGCGCAGCGATCGCGACCGCCGCGGCGTCGGTCCCCGCCAGGATCTCCTTGCGGAAGCGCGGGCTGCCGGTGAGGTTGGTGCGCTCGCCGACGTTGACGAAGGGGATCTCCCCGCTCAGGGCGAGCGGCTCGAGCCCCGCCAGGCGCAGGTGGTCGGCCGGAGGCGGAGGCACCCGCGGGCTGACCCCCTCGACCGCGGCCGCGAAGGCGCGGATGTGGTCGGGGGTCGTGCCGCAGCAGCCGCCGACGATGTTGAGCAGCCCCTCGCGCGCGAACCGGCCGAGCACCTCTGCCATCTGCTCGGGGCTCTCGTCGTACTCGCCGAAGGCGTTGGGCAGGCCGGCGTTCGGGTGCGTCGAGACGAGAGCCGTGGTGCTCGCGGCGATCTCGCGCAGGTAGGGGTGCAGCGGCTCCGGCCCGAGCGCACAGTTCAGGCCGAGCGCGAGCAGATCCGCGTGCTCGGTGCTGATCGCGAAGGCCTCCGGCGTCTGGCCGGACAGCGTGCGGCCGCTCGCGTCGGTGATCGTCCCGGACAGGATGATCGGGACGCGGTGGCCCGTGGCGGCGAAGACCTCCTCGCAGGCGAACAGCGCGGCCTTGGCGTTGAGCGTGTCGAAGACGGTCTCCAGCAGGAGCAGGTCCACCCCCGCCTCGACGAGGGCGGTGATCTGCTCGCCGTAGGCCGTGGCAAGGTCCTCGAAGGTGATGTTGCGGAAGCCGGGCCGCTCGACGTCGGGGGACAGGCTCGCGGTGCGGTTGGTCGGACCGACGGCGCCCGCGACCCATCGCGGTCTGCCGTCCCGCGCCTCGGCCGCATCGGCCTCTGTGCGAGCGAGCTCGACCGCCTGCCGGTTCATCTGCCCGACGAGGTGCTCGGTGCCGTAGTCGGCCTGCGAGATCGCGTTGGCGTTGAAGGTGTTGGTCTCGGAGATGTCCGCCCCGGCGTCGAAGTACGCGCGGTGGATCCCCGCGACGATCTCCGGCCTGGTCAGCTGGAGGAGGTCGAAGTTGCCCTGGTAGGTCCGCGCGGGGTCGTCGCCCTCGAATCGGAAGTCGGACTCGTCGAGCTCTGCGGACTGGAACATCGTCCCCCAGGCGCCGTCGAGCACGAGGATGCGCTCGCGCGCAGCCTCCTCGATTCCGGGTCGGCCGGTCACGTCCACCTCGCAGGGTCGGGGGGATCGGCGGCGCAGCGGCACTCGTGGAGCCGGTCACCCGTCGGTGCCGCAGGCCCGCGCGATCGCGCCGAGTGTACGACTCGGCCGCCGGCCACCAGGATGGAGTCCATGCGCGAGGCCCGTACCGCTGACCACGTCCGTTCCGCCGAGCTCCCGCTGCTGGCCCTCGAGAGGGGCTTCTCCGGCGGTCTGATGCACCGTGCGGCGTGGGCGCTGGCTGCGGCCGCGCGCCGTGAGCTGACCGCCGACGGTGTGCGGCCGGCAGGGGCGAGCGTGGTGGGGCTCGTCGGTGGCGGCAACAACGGTGGGGACACCTTGTACGCCCTGGCGCTGCTCGCCGCACGCGGGGTGCGCGCGACGGCGATCGCCTCGGGCCCGGTGCACGAGGGCGGGCTCGCCGCGCTGACCCGCGCGGGTGGGCAGGTGCTGGCGGTCGACCAGGGGGCCCCTGGCGAGCAGGTCTGGCTCGGGGACGCCCTCGCCGAGGCCTTCGGCGCGGACCTGGTGCTCGACGGGCTGCTCGGCATCGGGGCGAGGGGCGGCCTGCGCGGCACCCCTGCGCGCATCGTCGAGCTGCTCACCGGGCTGCTCGCGGCCGTCGAGGCGAGCGAGGCCCTGCCGCGGGTGATCGCCGTGGACGTGCCCAGCGGGATCGGGGTCGACGACGGGACGATCCCCGGCCCGGTGCTCCCGGCCGACCGCACGGTGACCTTCGGGGTGGCCAAGGCCGGGCTCCTGCTCCCGCCGGCGACCGCGCTCGCGGGGCGAGTCGAGGTCGTCGACCTGGGCCTGGCGGAGCACCTCGACGCGCTCGGCGCGCCCGCCGTGCTGCGGATGGAGGCGGAGGACGTCGCCGGGCTGTGGCCCGTGCCGGGCCCGGCCGACGACAAGTACCGGCGTGGGGTGCTCGGCGTCGTCGCGGGGTCCACCGGGTACCCGGGGGCTGCGGTGCTGACGGTCGACGGCGCGCTCGGCGCCGGCTGCGGGATGATCCGCTACCTCGGACCGCGGCGGGCGACGGAGTCGGTCGTCGCGGCACACCCCGAGGTCGTGGCCGCCGAGGGGCGCGTGCAGGCGTGGGTGCTCGGCCCGGGGGTCGCCGGGGACAAGCAGCAGGAGCGTGTCGCCGCCGTCCTCGCCGCTCTCGGGGACCTCCCGGCCGTCGTCGATGCCGGAGCGCTCGGTTGCCTGCCCGCGAGGGTCGGTCCCCGAGTGGTGCTCACCCCGCACGCGGGGGAGCTCGCGACGTTGCTCAAGGCCCGTGGTGCGGATGTGGACCGTGCAGCGGTGGAGGCCGAGCCGCTCCGCTGGGCGACCGAGGCCCAGCGGAGCACCGGGGCCACCGTCCTGCTCAAGGGCTCCACGACGATCGTCGTCGGGCCGCAGGAGGTGTGGAGCCAGGCGGAGGCCGTTCCGTGGCTCGCGACGGCCGGATCCGGTGACGTCCTGGCGGGGGTGCTCGGTGCGCTGCTCGCCGGGAGCTGGGACGCGATCGCGCAGGACGCCTCGCTGGTCGCGCGGCTCGCCGCCGCTGCGGCCTTCGTGCACGGCCGCGCGGCGCACGAGGCGAACCCGGGAGGCCCGGTGCGCGCCTCTGGTGTCGCGGCCACCGTCCCGGCCGTCGTCGCGAGGCTCCTGTCGTGAGCACGCCCGTGGAGCGGGCTCTGACGCTCGCAGCGCAGGGGCGGGTGCTGCTCGGGATCACCGGGCCGCCGGGGGCGGGCAAGTCCACGCTCGCGCAGGCGATCGTCGACGGCGCCACGGCTGCCGGGGTCGAGAGCGTCCTGGTGCCGATGGACGGGTTCCACCTCGCGAACGCCGAGCTCGAGCGTCTGGGGCGACGCGAGCGCAAGGGAGCGCCGGACACCTTCGACGCCGCAGGCTTCGTCGCCCTGCTCGAACGGATCCGTCGGCAGGGGCCGGCCGACGGGCCCGTGTACGCCCCGCTGTTCCAGCGTGCGAGCGAGGCAGCGCTCGCGGGTGCTGTGCCTGTGCCCCCCACGGCGAGGCTCGTCGTCGTCGAGGGGAACTACCTCCTGCACGACGAGGGCGTCTGGTCCGGCGTCCTCCCGCTGCTCGACGAGTGCTGGTACGTCGACCTGGACGAGTCGGTACGCGTCGAGCGGCTCATCGCCCGGCACGTGGCGCACGGGCGCTCTCCCCAGGCTGCGAGGGAATGGGTGATGCGCTCGGACGAGGCGAACGCCAGGCTCGTGGCGCGCGGACGGGACCGCGCGACGCTCCGGGTCGCGGCGATGGAAGACTGAGGGCGTGAGCGACTTCCCCGCCCGTGCCGTCATCGACCTCGCGGCGATCCGAGGCAACGTCCGTGCCCTGAAGGAGCGGGCCGGTCGGGCCGAGGTGATGGCCGTGGTCAAGGCGGACGGCTACGGCCACGGTCTGGAGCAGACGGCCCGCGCGGCGCTCGCGGGTGGCGCGACGTGGCTCGGGGTCGCCCAGCTCTCCGAGGCTCTCGCCCTGCGCGCCTTCGGGGTCGACGCCCGGCTGCTGACCTGGCTCTACGCCCCGGGCGCCCCGCTCGCGGCTGCTCTCACGGCCGGGATCGACCTCTCGGTCGGTGCGCCGTGGGCACTGGCGGAGGTGCTGGACGCCGCGCGCGCGACCGGCCGCACGGCCCGGATCCACCTCAAGGTCGACACGGGGCTCGGCCGCGGAGGCACGATGCCGCGCGACCTCGACGCGCTGGCGTCCGCGGCCCTCGCGGCCGAGGCGGAGGGGCTGGTCTCGGTGGTGGGGATCTGGTCGCACCTGGCCTTCGCCGACGCCCCGGACCACCCGACCGTCCTCGCGCAGGCCGAGGTCTTCGCCGAGTCCGTCGCCCTCGTCGAGTCACGCGGCGCCCGGCTCGAGGTCCGTCACCTGGCCAACTCCGCGGCCACGCTGACCAACCCGGCCATGCACTACGACCTGGTGCGGCCGGGGCTCGCCGTCGTCGGCCTGTCCCCGGTGCCGCAGATCGGCGGGCCCGCGCAGTTCGGCCTGACCCCGGCGATGCGCCTGGAGGCCGAGCTGATCCTGACCAAGTCGGTCCCGGCGGGCCAGGGCGTCAGCTACGCGCACGCCTACGTGACCGGGCAGGAGACGGTGCTCGGCGTCGTGCCGCTCGGCTACTCCGACGGCGTCCCGCGGCATGCGTCCGGCACTCCGGGCCAGGCCCGGCCGGACGGCGGCTCGGGCACACTGGGCGCGCCCGTCCAGATCGGCGGGCGGCGCCTCGGCATCGCCGGGCGGGTGTGCATGGACCAGGTCGTCGTCGACCTCGGGCCCGGAGCGAAGGAGACGGCGGGCGAGCGCGTCCTGCTGTTCGGCAGCGGGGCGGACGGGGAGCCGACGGCCGAGGACTGGGCGCGGTCCGCGGGCACCATCTCCTACGAGATCGTCACACGGCTGGGCGCGCGGGTCCCGCGGGTCTACACGGGAGGGCAGGACGCATGAACGAGACGGAGGAGCCGATGGCTGCCGACGACGCAGCGACGACCGTCCAGGTGGTGCTCCCGGATGCCGAGTCCACCCGTGCCTACGGCCTCGCGCTCGCCGGACTCCTGCGCGCGGGGGACCTCGTGGTCCTCACCGGGCCGCTCGGTGCGGGCAAGACGACCCTCACTCAGGGGCTGGGTTCCGGCCTCGGGGTGCGCGGGCAGGTGGCCTCGCCCACGTTCATCATCGCTCGCGTGCACCCCTCGCTCGGCGACGGGCCGCCCCTGGTGCACGTGGACGCCTACCGCCTCGGCTCGCTCGAGGAGCTGGACGCCCTCGACCTGGACGC
>NZ_JBFHHB010000002.1:0-51765 GCF_041597215.1 Actinotalea sp. | reverse complement strand
CTGCGGCCCCGGTGCTTCTACGACATCGTCGTCGAGGTCGCGCTCATCCGGCCCGGCCCCATCCAGGGCGGCTCGGTGCACCCCTACATCAACCGGGTGCGGGGTCGGGAACCGGTCACCTACCTGCACCCCTTGCTCGAGCCCTCGCTCGCCAAGACCAAGGGCGTCCCGCTGTTCCAGGAGCAGCTCATGCAGATGGCCATCGACGTGGCCGGGTTCACCGGGGCCGAGGCCGACCAGCTGCGCAGGGCGATGGGCTCCAAACGGTCCAGCGAGCGGATGGAGGCCCTGCACGCGCGTCTCATGGACGGGATGGCCCTGCGCGGCATCGGCCCGGAGGTCGGCGAGCAGATCTTCGACAAGCTCAAGGCCTTCGCCGACTTCGGTTTCCCCGAGTCGCACGCCTACTCCTTCGCGTACCTCGTCTATGCGAGCGCCTGGCTCAAGGTGCACCACCCGGCTGCCTTCTACGCCGGGCTGCTGGCGGCCCAGCCGATGGGCTTCTACTCCCCGCAGTCCCTGGTGGCCGACGCGCGTCGGCACGAGGTCACCGTGCTGCGACCCGACGTCCAGCACTCCGACGTGCACTCCGGGCTCGAACGCGTCGACCCCCCGGTGCCGTCCCGCCCGCTCCGCCCGCCCAGCCCCGTGGGTCACGAGGTGCGTCCCGGCCAGGTCGTGCTCGACGTCGACCCGACGCTCGCGGTCCGGATGGGGCTCGTGGGTGTGCGGGGGATGGGGGAACCCGTCGCCCGCGCGCTCGTGACGGAGCGGACGGCCCACGGCCCCTTCGCCGATCTGCGGGACCTGGTGCGTCGGGTGAGGTTGAGCACCGCCCAGCTGGAGGCGCTGGCCACGGCCGGTGCGCTCGGTTCGCTCGGGGTCGAGCGGCGAGAGGCGCTGTGGGCGGCAGGTGCCCTGGCCCAGGAGGGCCCCGACACGCTCCCGGGGGTCTCGGTCGGCGTCGAGGCGCCGATGCTCCCGGGGATGGACGCGGTCGAGATCGCACGGTCGGACGTCTGGGCCACGGGGGTCTCGGTGGACACCTACCCGACGCAGTTCGTGCGCGAGGGGCTGGAAGCGGCCGGGGTGCTCACGGTGGCGCAGGCCTTCCGGCACGAGGTCGGCCGCCGGGTCGCGGTGGCCGGGGTGGTCACCCACCGCCAACGTCCCGGAACGGCTCAGGGCGTGACCTTCCTGTCCGTCGAGGACGAGACGGGCCTGCTCAACATCATCTGCAGCGCGGGGCTGTGGCAGCGCTTCCGCACGGTCGCGCGGTCCTCGGCGGCGCTCGTGGTCCGCGGTCGGCTCGAGCGGGCCGACGGGGCGACGAACCTGCTCGCGGAGCACCTGGCGCCGTTGTCCCTGCGGGTGCCCACGGCCTCCCGGGACTTCCGCTGAGACGAGGGCCGTGCGATCAGGCCGTCTCCTGCTCCTCTGGTTCTGCAAGGGCGGGGGGCTCGAGGCTCACCGTCGGCGGCTCGATCGTCCGCAGCCGGGAGAACACCGCCCAGGCCACCGCGACGAGCGGAACCGAGATGACCGCCCCGAGGATCCCGGCGACGAGCGTGCCGGCCGTCACCGCGAGGGCGACGGTCACCGGGTGCAGCGAGACCTGACGGCCCATGACCAGCGGCTGGAGCAGGTGACCCTCGATCTGACCGATGAGGGCGATCGTCAGGCCGACGAGGATCGCGTTGATCACACCGTTCGCCGCCAGGGCGACGATCATCGCGACCACCATCGCCAGCGGTGCGCCGACAAGGGGGATGAACGCGCCGACGAAGACCAGCACGGCCAGCGGGGCAGCGAGCGGAACCCCCAGGGCGACCAGGGCGATGGCGGCAAGGGCGCCGTCCGAGGCTGCGACGAGGAAGATGCCCCGCGTGTAGCCGGAGAAGGTCTCCCAGGCGACGCCACCGCCGGTGAACCAGCCGGGACGCATCCGGCTCGGCAGCTGGTTGAGGAACCAGACCCACATCTCCTGCCCACGGATGAGGAAGAAGACCGTGCAGAAGATCGCGAGCGCGAGGGCGGTGAACACCTCCACGACGGAGCCTGCGCTGGTCAGCGCGCGGCTCGCGATCGTGCTGGTGTTCTGCGAGACCCAGCCCTGTGCCTGGACGAGCCAGCGCTGGACGTCCTCACCGGTGATCGTCAGGTGCAGCGGACTGGCCTTCAGCAGGTCGAGCAGGGCCGAGATGCCCTCGTTGAACTGGTCGCCGAGGTTCGCCCACTGCCCGGCCACCGACAGCCCGACGTAGGTCAGCAGCCCGGCGACGGACAGGAAGCCCAGGATGATCGCCAACGCGGTGGCCAGACCACGCGGCATGGCCCTCGAGAGGAAGCCGACGACGGGTCGCAGGACGGAGGTGAACACCATCGCGAGGAAGAGGGCGATGAACAGCAGCAGCACCTGGGAGACCGCCCAGAACACCAGTGCCACGGCGACGAGGATGACCAGCGCGCGCCAGGACCAGCCGGCGAGGGTGCGCAGCCAGCTCGGCGTCGACTCGTGGGGCTCGGGGAGGGCGGCCCGGCGGGATCCGGCGATCCGGGGGGTGGTGACCTGCCCCGCTCCGCGTCGCGGCGGGGACGGGCGCCGCTCGGACGTGGAGGTCTGCCGCTCCGCGGTGCTCGGCGTCGTGGCGTCATCGGTCACTGGGTGGTGCCTCCTCCTCGGGGCCGTCCGGCAGCTCGGGGTCGGACCACGGACGGTCGCTCGTCCCCCTCGTCCCGGTCAGTCTGCCGCAGCGCGGTGGGCTCGACCGACTCCCGCGCCGTGCTATCTTTACTGCCGCACTTGGGGCGGCCTCGACGGCGTCTCGGGTTCACCTGTCCGGGTGGCGAAATGGCAGACGCGCTAGCTTGAGGTGCTAGTGCCCTTAACGGGCGTGGGGGTTCAAGTCCCCCTCCGGACACTCGTTGAGACAGCGAACGACGAAGGCCTCCGACCCCGGTCGGGGGCCTTCGTCGTCCCTGCGGTCGGCGTTCGCCCGTGCGGGAACCCGAGCGGCGCTCAGCCGGCAGTCGCCGGAACCCGGCGTCGCATGCGCAGGCGGCCCTGGCTCACGGCGATCCCCAGGATCACCACGGCACCGCCGACGGGCTCGAACCAGTGCAGCCGCTCGTGCAGCACGAGCACCCCCAGCAGGGTGGCCACCACCGGCGTGAGGTAGGTCACGGTGCTCGCCACGCTGCTGCCGACCGCAGCGATGATCCGGAAGTTCAGCACGTAGGCCACTCCCGATCCGAGGGAGCCGAGCGCGATCATCGACAGGACCACCGCGGGGGTGAGCGGCGCCACGAGGGCCGTCCCCGTCCAGGCGAGCATCGGCAGCGTCAGCAGGGCGCCGAGAAGCACCTGCCCGGTGGCCAGGGCGATCGGGCTCTCCCCGCCGCTGGAGAGGTACCGCCTGGCGTAGGGGTAGCTGATCCCGTAGCAGCTGATCGCACCGATCAGGGCGAGCACCCCGAGCGCCTCCCCGCTGCTGAACCCCTCCCAGACGCCGGTGAGGGTGAGCACGCCGAGGAACCCGACGAGCATCCCCGTCACGCGGTCACGGGTCGGACGCTCCTCGGGGAACGCGACGAGGATCACCGCGAGAGTCGCCAGGGGAGTGGCCGCGTTGATGAGACCTGCGAGCACGGAGGTCAGGTGCTGCTCACCGTAGGCGAACAGGGTGAACGGGATCGCGCAGGACAACGCGCCGACGACGAGCAGATGGCCCCAGGTCCTGCTCCCTCGTGGCAGCCGCGTGCCCGTCATGGCACTGATCGCCAGGAGGGTCAGTGCGCCGAGCCCCAGTCGCACCGAGGCCACCTGGAACGCCGTCAGCGCCTCCAGCCCGACCTTGATGAACGCGAAGGAGCACCCCCAGATGACCGCGAGCAGGAGGAAGCCGGGGATCCACGACCGACCGGTCACCCCGTGGCCCTCCGCTCGAGGTCCAGCAGCCGCTCCTTGACCTCCAGCCCCCACTGGTAGCCCCCCAACGACCCGTCGGCGCGGACCACCCGGTGGCAGGGGACCACCAGGGCGAGGTGGTTGGTGGCACAGGCCCTCGCGACGGCACGTACCGAGCGGGGGGAGCCGATCTCCGCCGCGACCTCGGTGTACGTCCGCGTCTGGCCGGCCGGGATCCGCCGAAGGGCTGACCACACGGTGGCCTGGAAGGCGGTGCCTCGGAGGTCGAGCGGGAGGTCGGCCACACCGGGCCGGCCGGCGGTCAACGACCGGAGCGCGTCGGCGACGGCAGCAAGATCCTCGTCCGCCCGGACCAGCCGCGCCCGCGGGTACTCGGCAGCGATCGTGGCCACGAGCGCGTCCTGCTCCTGACCGATCCGGACATCGGCGAGGCCCAGGTCGCCGGCGACCGCGATGACCCAGCCGAGCTCGGTCGAGACGGTCGTCCACCGCAGCAGCTCGGACGGGGCCCCCGCGGCGAAGGAGCGTGGCGGCATGCCGAGGGTCGGCCCGGTCTCCTCGTAGAAGCCCCGCACCGAGTACCCGGCGGCGAAGACCGCCTCGGTGACCTGACCCAGGTCACGGAGCAGGGTCCTGGCCTCGCCCGTGCGGACGGCCGCACCGAAGTCCCTCGCCGTCACCCCGATCACCGAACGGAAGTCGCGAGCGAGCTGTCGGCTGCTCGTCAGGGTCAGGTCGGCAAGGGCCTGCGCCGGCAGGGGCCCGCCCGCACCGACCATCGCGCGGCAGGCGAGGACGACGCGGCGGGCGGGGGAGCCGAGCGCCAGGGTCTCGGACGGTCCCGTGGCCGTGCCGCCGACGGGGCTGCCGACGGTGCGGGCTGCGGCGGTTGCGTCGGTGGCCATGCGGTCAACCTAGGCCGCCGCGGCACCGCTCGGCACTCCGGTTCCGGACATCGACCTGCCGGTGCCTCCGACCTCCTGTCCCTGCCGGGACCGGCCCCCCGGCGTACGATTTCGAGAGAGGACCGCAGACCGCTCGCGGGTCATGTCCGTGCGAGCACGCCGCCCCGGCTGACCGGCGGTCCTCGGCGGTGGCCTCCGCCGAGATCAGGCCTGTGAGGTGAGAGTAATCATCCCGATCGTCCTCGTGCACGGGACCCGGACCAGCTCCGCGATCTGGGAGCCCCAGGTCGAGGCGCTGCGCACGGCAGGGCACCCGGCGTTCGCCGTCGACCTGCCGGGGCACGGTTCCAGGACCCTCGAACGGTTCAGCCTGCCCGGGGCGATGCAGACCATCGACGAGGCTGTCGCCGAGTTCGGCACACCTCCCTTGCTGGTGGGACTGTCCCTCGGGGGGTACGCCTCGCTCGCCTACGCGGCCGAGCACCAGGGCAAGCTCGCGGGCGTCGTCCTCTCCGGCTGCTCGACGGAGACCGCCGGCAAGCCGCTGAACCTCTACCGCCGGACCACCAGCTGGATCGCCGACACCTTCCGGCCGACCGGCACCTGGCATGTGGTCGCCGACATGCTCGAGTCCCTGCACGGCTACTCCTGCGCGGACGACCTGCGTCGCCTCTCGCTCCCGGTATGGCTGGTCAACGGCAGCCGGGACCCCTTGCGGCTCCAGGAGCGCCACTTCCACCGGGCGGTGCCCGGCGCGCAGCTGCACGTGGTGCCCGGGGCCGGGCACGACGTGAACTCGCACGCACCGATCGCGTTCAACCGGATCCTGCTGCGTGCGCTGGGTGAGCTCGGCGAGCTGCGGGCGCTCACCGAGCTCGGCGAGCTCGGCGAGCTCGGTGATGCCCCCGCTCGATGAGCACCCTCAGCCGGCCGCTCGATCGGCGAGTCGCTCGACGGCGGGACGGCGGTGGGGAGCGACCCGCGTGCCGAGCCTTGCCAGGCTCCGGGCCAGCGCTCGCCGGGACTGCGGATCCTCGCCCGCTGCCAGGAGCTCGGTGTAGCCGAGGTCGACGAGCGCATCCCAGCCCGGGGCCGGCAACCGCAGTCGCGGCACCCCGTCCGCGTCGCGGAAGGTGCGCGTGCCGAGCCGTCGACGGGAGAGCACGAGGAGGATCTGCTCGACGTGCTCGACCGCCTGGGCCGCCGTGCTCGGGTCGTTGACCCCGGGGGAGAGCGCGCGCAGGCCCGCGTCGACCACGAGGCGGAGCGGGAAGGACGGGTCGGCCTCCGCCGTGCGTTCGTCACCGACCTCGAGGGCGTCCAGGACGCACGCCTCGAGCTCGCCGTCCACGGGCCGCGGTCGCCCCGTCCCGCCGTCCTGGACCACGGCGACCACCTCCTCCCTCTGCAGGAACGTCCCGACGGGGAGGGTGAGGAGCACGAGGGCGCCGTCTCGGCGGGCGGCGTCGACGATCGTCGGCACGTGCACGTCCAGGAGGTGCCCGCTGGGCCCGACCCGACGGACCGTCCCGGTGGCGCCCAGCGCGTCCTGGTCGACGACGGCGACGTCGGGAAGCTCGCCGGGACCGTCCTCGGCCTCCCCGCCGTCGTTCTCCTCGGGGTAGGCGGTCTCGGCGAGCCCGAGGGCCGCGGAGGTCAGCTGGGCGAGCACCCGACCGGGTCGCAGCGAGCCGATGAGGCGTTCGAGCAGGGCGATGAACAGCAGGACCGTCGCGGTCGACCCGGCGACGGCGACGACCGCCGCCAGTGCCGCGGCCGTCGAGCTCGCGCTGCGCAGCACCAGCAGCACGACGACCGAGTAGGTGAAGGTCCCGAGGGAGGTGCCGAGGGTGTGCCGCAGCAGCGGGTCCCTGCGCAGGCGGTCCACGAGACGGGGGGCGTAGGTACTGGCCCCGAACTGCAGCGCGAGCGTCGTGATCGTCAGGACGAACCCCGCGAGGGACAACGTCGCGCCGCCGATCGTCGGCAGGACCCGACGCGCGATCTCCACCGTGGCCATGTCGGGCACCCCCTGCACCAGGGCGGCAAGAGGGGCCATCAGCGCACCGGCGGCCGCGCCGCCGAGGATGTACAGGACGGGCACTCCGAGCAGCCCGTCGAACAGCCGCCGGCGCAGCGAGCGCAGCGCGGATCCCGGGCGGCTCATCGGGCAGCGCCTGCCCTGGCCGGCCGGGGCGGGACGGGAGGGGCGGTCATCGCCGCCGGGATGTGCTCGAAGATGAGGCTGGTCTCGGTGTAGGAGACCTCCGGCCTGGCCGAGAGCTGGTCGACGACGAAGGCGCGCAGCGCCTCGGTGTCCCGGGCCGCCACGTGCACGAGGAAGTCGTCGGCACCGGCGACGAAGTACAGGTCGAGGACCTCCGGCCGTCGCGCGATGTGCTGCGCGATCGGCTCGAGGTTGGCCCGCGAGGTCGCCTGCACGCGCACGGCGATCATCGCCTGGAGGTTGTGCCCGAGCGCGGCCGGGTCGATGTCCGCGTGGAAGCCGCGGATCACCCCGGACTCGCGCAGCGCCTTCACGCGGGTCAGGCAGGTGGAGGGCGCGATGCCGACCTGCGCGGCGAGCGCGTTGTTGGGCGTCCTGGCGTCAGCGCGCAGGATCCGCAGGATCTCGCGGTCGACCTCGTCCAGGACGGGACGCCGAAGGATCTTCGGCGAAACCGGTTCCGAGGAACCGCGGCCCGTTGATGTGATCGTCATCTCGCTACCATAGAGAATCTTCTGCCGTTTTACGCTATCGAAACACACTTTCGTTCAGACTTGTGAGGTCCACCACACACGCACGTCCCACCGGAGACCCCCATGCAGATCGGCATCCCCACGGAGCGCAAGGTTCACGAGTACCGCGTCGCCCTCACTCCCGCCGGTGTCCACCGCCTCACGGCCGAGGGCCATGACGTCGTCGTGCAGGCGGGAGCCGGGGTGGGTTCGGCGATCACCGACGAGGAGTACGTCGGCGCGGGTGCGCGCATCGTCGCCACTGCGGAGGAGGTGTGGGCCAGCGAGCTCGTCTGCAAGGTCAAGGAGCCGATCGCGGCCGAGTACGGACTGCTGCGCCGGGACCAGGTGCTCTTCACCTACCTGCACCTCGCGGCCGACCGGGCCTGCACCGACGCCCTGCTGGCTGCCGGGACCACCTCCGTGGCGTACGAGACCGTGCAGCTCGCCGACGGTTCCCTTCCCCTGCTCGCCCCGATGAGCGAGGTGGCGGGTCGCCTGGCTCCGCAGGTCGGGGCGTACCACCTGATGCGCAGCGAGGGCGGTCGCGGACTGCTCCCCGGTGGTGTCCCCGGCGTCGCCCCTGCCAAGGTCGTCGTCCTGGGCGGCGGCGTCGCGGGCAGGCACGCGGCGGACATCGCCGTCGGGCTGCGCGCGGACGTGACGATCCTCGACATCTCGCTTCCGCGGCTGCGTGAGCTCGACGCCGCCTACGGCGGCCGGGTCCGCACCCTGGCCTCGAGCGCCTACGCCGTCGAGCAGGAGGTGCTCGCAGCCGACCTCGTCATCGGCGCCGTGCTGGTCACGGGCGCCAAGGCCCCCACGCTCGTCTCCCACGAGCTGGTCTCCCGGATGAAGCCCGGCTCGGTGCTCGTGGACATCGCCGTCGACCAGGGCGGCTGCTTCGAGGACACCCGCCCGACGACCCACGCCGAGCCGACCTTCCGGGTGTTCGACTCGACGTTCTACTGCGTCGCGAACATGCCGGGAGCCGTCCCGTCCACCTCGACCGCTGCGCTCACCAACGCCACGCTGCCCTACCTCAGCGCGCTCGCCGGCAGGGGATGGCGGGCGGCCCTCGCGGCGGACCCGGCTCTCGCGAGCGGCCTGACCACCCACGAGGGCGTGCTGCTCAACATCGCCGTCGCCGAGGCGCACGGCTACTCCGTCGGCGCGGCGGAGGAGCTGCTCGTCGGCTGACGGTGTGGTCGGCGGGGTGCGGTCCGCCGCACCCCGCCGCCGTGCGCGGCGGCGGGCGCCGCGTCCCCGCGACGTCACCTGGACCAGCGGGGGTCCTGCCGGTACTCGACCGCCCGTCGTCGGTATCGTCGCCGCCATGAAGATCGTCGAGCTCGGCGACGCCGTCGTGTCCCTCACCCTCCCCGTCGACGCCGACGTCCCCGCGATCACCCGCGCCTGCCAGGACCCCGAGGTCGCGAGGTGGACCACGGTCCCGGACCCGTACCGGACCGAGCACGCGGAGGCCTTCGTGCGGGCGACGGTCCCCACGGGCTGGGCGGACGGCACCAGTGCCACCTGGGCGATCCGTGAGTCCGGGACCGAGCACCGGATCTCGGGGATGATCGGCCTGCACGAGATCAGCGTCGGTTCCGGCGAGATCGGCTACTGGGTCGCTCCGTGGGCGCGCGGTCGTGGTCTCGTCGGCCGGGCGGCCGGCCTGGTCCTGGACCACGCCTTCGCACCGGACGGGCTCGCCCTCGACCGGGTGTCCTGGTCGGCCTTCGTGGGCAACTGGCCCTCGCGTCGGGTCGCCTGGCGCGCGGGATTCCGCGTCGAGGGCACCGTGCGCGGGCATGCGACGGCGCGCGGCGTCCGGTACGACGCCTGGATCGGCACCCTGCTGAGGGACGATCCGCGCGTCCCGGTAGAACCCTGGCCGGCCGAGGCCCCCGTTGACGGTCGGGCGGGGGCTCCTCGGCCCCTCTGCTGAGACGGTCCCGGCTCGCCGGTCACCGGTGAGCGGGATCGGGTCAGGGCGCCGTCGGATCCTCCTCGGGTGCCGGCGTCCCGCCCACGAGGAACTCCGCCGCGTGGTCGGCGAGGGCTGCACCGGCCGAGCCGTACAGGTGGAACACGGCGTCGGCGCCGTGCCGACGCAGCTCGGCGACGTCGTCGTCGTAGCGCGCGACTGCGGCGACCTGGCCGGTGAAGCCGGCAGCCTTGAGCCGGGCGAGCGCGATGAGGTTCGCCTTGTGGAACGGCATCGCGAGCACAGCGACCCGGACGCTCCCCGCGCGCTCGACGCGGTTCCAGAACTCCAGGTCGGTGGCATCGGCACGGAAGGTCTCGAAGCCGTGCGCCTCGAGCTCGGCGATGCGCAGCTCGTCGTGCTCGACGCCGACGACGCGGTACCCGTAGTCGTCGCGCAGGCGTCGGTAGGTGGTCGCACCGACCCGTCCCAGCCCGAGCACCACGGCATCGGCCTCCCCGATGTCCACGAGTCGGTCGTCGGGATGGAGCATGGCGTTTCCGTGGTGCGGCAGGAGCGGGACGAGCCGCGTCGCGATCTCGACGCCTCGCCGGTTGACGATCGCGGAGAGCACGAAGCTCAGTGCGACGGTGAGGGCGATGATCACGACCCAGTCCTCGCCCAGCAGCCCGTTGCTCGCGGTGACGGCGGCGACGATGATGCCGAACTCGGAGTAGTTGGCCAGGGCCAGGCCGGCGAGGAAGGCGGTGCGCCGGCGCAGACGCATCATCCACAGCAGGACGGCGTACCCGGCGACCTGCAGGGGAAGCATGGCCAGCAGCACGACGGCGATCCCCAGCTGGGCCGAGGTGGGCAGCCCGTGCAGGCCGATCTCGAGGAAGAACCCCACGAGCATGAGGTCCTTGAAGGTCATCAGGGACCGCGAGAGCTCTCCTGCGTGCGGGTGCCGGGCCAGCAACATGCCGACCACCAGCGCCCCGACCTCCCCGGAGATGCCCACCGCCTCGAAGAGCGCGTAGCCCAGACCCATGGCGACCATCACGCCGAAGAGCGCCTGCAGCTCACCGTGCCCCACCAGGTTCCAGATCCGGTGCAGCACCCACGCGCCCGGCACGAGCAGGACCAGGGCGAACGCCCAGGGGCTCGGCGAGGAGCCTCCTGCCAGGCTCATGAACGCGACCGCCGCGACGTCCTGGACGATGAGCACGCCCACCGCGATCCGCCCGTACAGGCTGCGCGCGTCCGAGCGTTCCTCCAGCACCTTGACCACGAAGACGGTGGAGGAGAAGGACAGGGCGAAGCCGATGAGCGCCAGCGCGCCCCAGGACTCCCCGGCCACGAGCGCCGCGCCGAAGACGGCGAGCAGACCGAGGAAGCCGACGGCGATCGCCACGCTGAAGACCAGGTGGACCGTCGTCGTCAGCCAGACCTCGCGCCGCAGCAGGAAGCGCGGGTCGAGCTTGAGGCCGATGGTGAAGAGCAGCAGCACGACGCCGAGGTCGGCGATCGTGGACAGGTAGGGGAGCTCGGGGGCGCCGGCAGCGCCCAGGGCGAAGCCGGCGACGAGGAACCCGACCAGCGGTGGCAGGCGCAGCCGCACCGCGGCGAGGCCACCGACGAAAGCAGCCGCCACGTACAACGCCGCTACGGTCATGCGTCTCCTCCCGCCGCGCCCATTGTCGGGCACGGCAGGGCCCGGGGCCGAATCCGGCCGGCGGTGCGCCCCAGGAGTGATCCAGCGGGCTCCCGGGCCGGGGTGGAGCAGCGGTCGCGATCCGGGGGCAGGGACGCCACCTCAGCTGCCGCGCAGGATCGAGGTCATCTTCTTGCCACGAGCGACCTCGTCGACCAGCTTGTCCAGGTACCTGATCTTCTGCATGAGCGGGTCCTCGACCTCCTCCACCCGGATCCCGCAGATCACCCCCGTGATGAGATGGGCGTCCGGGGTGAAGGCCGGGGCCTGCGCGAAGAAGGCCTCCATGTCGACATCGCCCGCCAGGACGGAGGCGAGTCCGGCGGTGTCGTAGCCCGTGAGCCAGGAGATGACCTGGTCGACCTCCTCCCGGCTGTGACCCTTGCGCTCGACCTTGGCCACGTAGAGCGCGTAGATGGTGGCAAAGCTGGTCGAGAAGATCCGGTGGCTCGACATCGCGGGGCTCCCTGGACGGCAGTCGGCTGGGCACGGTCCAGCCCGAGCCGGCCCGTGGGACGAGGCTAGACCGCGGTCGCCGGGGCGCGCCCGCCGGGCCGTGTCGGGCAGGATCCAGCGGTCCGGGCCTGCTTGGATGTCGGCATGCCTCTCGACTCCTCGAACCCCTTCGCCGCGCCCTCGACCCTCCCGTACCGCCTGCCCGACTTCGCGGCGATCAGGGTCGAGCACTATCTGCCGGCCTTCGAGGCGGGGATGGCCGAGCAGCGGGCGGAGGTCGAGGCGATCCTCGCCGCCGGCGAGCCCACCGAGGACAACACCCTGCTCGCGCTCGAACGGTCCGGCGCCCTGCTCGGGCGCGTCTCCGCGGTGTTCTTCAACCAGTCGGGCTCGGACAGCAGCCCGGAGCTCGACGCGCTCGAGGAGCAGATCGCGCCGCGGCTCTCCGAGCACCACGACGCGATCTACCTCGACCGTCGCCTGTACGACCGGCTCGAGGCGCTCGCGGCCCGCGTCGAGGCCGGGGAGATCGACCTCCCGGCGGACTCCGCCTACCTGCTGCGGACGCTGCGTCGCGATCTCGTGCGGGCGGGTGCCGCTGCCGACGAGCCCACCCAGGTGCGGTTGCGCGAGCTGAACGCGAGGATCAGCACCCTCGAGACGGCGTTCGGTCGCGAGCTGCTCGCCGACCAGAACGCCAGGGCGGTGCTCGTCGAGGACGAGGCCCGGCTCGACGGGCTCTCGGCCGATGCGATCGCCGCAGCCCGCCAGGCCGCAGCCGACCGAGGGCACGCCACGGGCTGGCTCCTCGAGCTCATCCTTCCCACCCAGCAGCCCGTCCTGGCGAACCTCACCGACCGGGACCTGCGCCGCCGACTGATGGCCGCGGCCACCGTCCGGGGCGGCAGCGGCCCGCACGACACGCGCGAGACGCTGCTCGAGCTCGCCCGGCTGCGCGCGGAGCGTGCCGGCCTGCTGGGCTACGAGCACCATGCCGCCTACGTCGCGGAGGACGGGACGGCCGCGACCTCTGCCGCCGTCGCCGCGATGCTCGGCCCGCTCGGGCCCGCAGCGGCCGCGAACGCCCGGGAGGAGGCCGCCGAGCTCGAACGAGCCCTGCAGGCCGACGAGCCGGGCGCGAGCCTGGAGAGCTCCGACTGGCAGTTCTACGCCGAGAAGGTCCGCCAGGACCGCTACGCCCTCGACGACGCTCGGCTGCGTCCCTACCTCGAGCTCGAGCGTGTCGTGCAGGAGGGGGTCTTCCGCGCGGCGAACGAGCTCTACGGGCTGAGCTTCACCGAGCGTCCGGACCTGGTCGGCTACCACCCGAGCGTCCGCGTCTTCGAGGTGCACGATGCCGACGGGAGCGGGATGGGTCTGTTCCTCGCCGACTGGTGGACCCGGGAGTCCAAGCGCGGGGGCGCATGGATGAACACCCTCGTCGACCAGAGCCGGCTGCTGGACGAGAAGCCCGTCGTGGTCAACAACCTCAACATCCCTCGCCCTCCTGCCGGCGAGCCGACCCTGCTCACCTGGGACGAGGTCATCACGCTCTTCCACGAGTTCGGCCACGCCCTGCACGGACTGCTCTCCGACGTGCGCCTGCCGTCCCAGTCGGGAACAGAGGTCCCTCGTGACGCCGTCGAGTTCCCTTCCCAGGTCAACGAGATGTGGGCGTGGGAGCCGAGCATCCTCGCCCACTACGCGGTGCACCACGGGACGGGGGAGCCGATTCCTCCCGCATGGATCGAGGCGCTGCTCGCCTCGCGGCAGTTCAACGAGGGCTTCGCCACGACCGAGTACCTGGCGGCCGCCCTCCTCGACCAGGCGTGGCACCGGTTGACCCCCGACCAGGTGCCCACCGAGGTCGAGGCAGTGGAGGCGTTCGAGACCGCAGCCCTTCGGGCCGCCCAGGTCCAGGTCGACGTCGTCCCGCCGCGGTACCGCTCCACGTACTTCAACCATGTCTTCGGAGGCGGCTACGACGCGGCGTACTACGCGTACCTCTGGTCCGAGGTGCTCGACGCCGACACGGTCGAGTGGTTCCGGGAGAACGGCGGCCTCAGCCGGGCCACCGGTGACAGGTTCCGGGCAGCGTTGCTCTCTCGTGGCGGCTCGGGCGACGTCATGGACTTCTACCGGGACCTGCGGGGTCGTGACCCCCGCATCGAGCCGCTCCTGACGAGGCGCGGCCTCACCCCTGCACCCGCCGCTTGAGAGGTCCGACGGGCGGGCGCGGCACCGGGGAGCGTCGCCGTCCGGCACCGGGCACGAGCGGCACCGGGCCGGACGGTAGCGTGACGCTCATGCCCCTCGACGCCGCCGCGCCCCCTGCTGCCGCCACCCCGACCGCCCAGGACGAGGTCGTCCGGATCTGCCAGGACCTCCTGCGGATCGACACCTCGAACTACGGCGACAACGAGGGCCCGGGGGAGCGGGAGGCCGCGGAGTACGTCATGGCGTCGTTGCAGGAGGTCGGGCTCGACCCCGAGCTGTTCGAGTCCTCGCCCGGGCGCGCCAACGTCGTCGTGCGGCTGCCGGGGGCGGACCCCGGCCGGGACGCGCTCGTGCTGCACGGGCACACCGACGTCGTCCCCGCCGCAGCAGAGGACTGGAGCGTGGACCCCTTCGCCGGGGAGGAGCGCGACGGCCTGCTGTGGGGACGCGGCGCCGTCGACATGAAGGACATGGACGCGATGATCCTCGCCGTCGTGCGGCAGATGGCGCGGGAGGGACGTCGACCGGCGCGCGATGTCGTGCTCGCCATGTTCGCCGACGAGGAGGCCGGCGGCAGGTACGGCTCGCACCACGCGGTCACGACCCGGCCGGAGCTCTTCGAGGGCGCCACCGAGGCGATCAGCGAGGTCGGCGGCTACTCCGTCCAGGTCGGGGCGGGGCCCGACGGCAGCGGTGGTCGGCGGGCGTACCTGCTGCAGACGGCAGAGAAGGGTCTCGGCTGGCTGCGCCTGGTCGCCGAGGGGCGGGCCGGGCACGGTTCGCAGATCAACCACGACAACGCCGTGACCCACCTGGCAGGTGCTGTCGCGCGGATCGGCGCGCACCCCTGGCCCCTGCGGCTCACGCCCACGGTGCACGCCCTGCTGCAGGGCGTCGCGGACCTCACCGGGCTGCCCTTCGACCCTGAGGACGAGTCAGGGATCGACCGGCTCATCCTCGCGCTCGGGCCGGCCGCGCGCTTCGTCGGCGCGACCGTGCGCAACACGGCGAACCCGTCCCAGCTCTCCGCCGGCTACAAGGCCAACGTGATCCCCGGTCGGGCGGAGGCCGTCCTCGACACGCGGTTCCTGCCTGGCGACGAGGCCGAGGTGCGGCGCGTCCTCGGTGAGCTCGCGGGTCCGCACGTGCGCATCGAGGAGATCGTCGGCGACGTCGCCCTCGAGGCACCCTTCTCGGGGCACCTGGTCGACGCGATGGTGGGCTCCCTCCTCGCGGAGGACCCGGGCGCCGTCGTACTTCCGTACATGCTCTCGGCCGGGACGGACAACAAGGCGCTGTCCCAGCTCGGCATCCGCGGGTACGGGTTCGCCCCGCTGCGGCTGGAGGGGGACCTGGACTTCCCCGCGATGTTCCACGGTGTCGACGAGCGGGTGCCGACCGATGCGCTCGTCTTCGGCACGCGGGTCCTGGACCGCCTCCTCGCGACCTGCTGAGCGCAGGGTGTCTCAGAGGGTGGAGCGCACCCGGATGATCTTGCGACGGAGCCAGACCCGTCGTCTGCCCCCCGCATAGAGCAACGTCCTGGCGAGCTCCCAGCGCCCGTACTCGGCCTCTTCCGTCAGCAGCGTGCGCGCCTGCGCGCGGCTCGTGCTCGGATCGAGGGTGACCTGGCGGTACTCGTACTGCGCGGCGCCGGTGCGGGCTCCCGCACGCGATGCCGTCCCTGTTCTCGCGCCGTCCACTGCGCCACCTCCGAGTCGGCTCGACGACTGCCATTGTGCACGTCGCGGCGCTACGGTCGTGCCATGACCGTAGATCCGCGTGCCGCGCTCGACCGACTTCTCGCCTCCCTCGAGGCGCACTTCCACGCCGTCGCGTCGCGCCGCGGAGACTCGGACCCCGCGGTCGACGATGCCTACGACGTCCTTGCCGACGCCTTCGAGGTCTACGACGACGCGCTCGTCAAGGTCTACGCCGAGACGCTCCCGTTCTACCTCGCGGACGACGACGACGAGGACGACGACGAGGACGACGACGAGATGGACGAGGACGACCTCGACGACGAGATCATGGACGGGACCGAGCCGGACGCTGACGAGCGCTGAGCGTGGTCCGGCTCACCGGGGGACCGGGGCGCTGACCTCGTCGAGGGCCGCCCTGATCTCGTCCGGGAGGCCCGGGTCGAGGTCCAGCACGGGAGCCAGCTGAGCCGGGGTCCTCGCGCCGACGATCGCCGAGGAGATCGGAGCGGACAGGAGCCAGGCGAGCGCGACCTCGAGCGGGCTCCGGTCCAGGCCCGCAGCAGCGGTGACCAGCCCCTCGACCACGGCACCTGCGGGTCGGGTGAGGTAGGGCGCGACGAAGCCGGCGAGGTGCGCGGACGCCGCGCGCGAGTCGGCAGGAACCGTCCGGCGGTACTTCCCGGTCAGGACCCCGCGACCCAGGGGGGACCAGGCGAGGACGCCGGCGCCGAGGTCGGCGGCTGCCGGGAGCACCTCGGCCTCCGCGTCACGGTGCACGAGCGAGTACTCGACCTCGACAGCGCCGAGACCGAACGGGCCGAGCATCGTGCCGATCCGGGCGGTTCGCCACCCGGGGTGGTTCGAGAGCCCGACGTATCGTGCGCGACCGGTGTCGACGATGTGCTGCAGGGTCGCGGCGACCTCCTCGTTGGAGGTGCGGTGATCCGGCTGCTGGACGAGGAACAGGTCCACGTGATCGGTCCCCAACCGACGGAGCGACCCGTCGATCGAGGAGAGCAGCGCGCGGCGCGAGCTGTCGACGACCGGCCCCTGGGGGGTGCGCCGCAGGCCGCCCTTGGTGCACAGCACCAGGTCCTCGCGAGGGACCACGGTGTCGAGCAGGGACCCGATGAGCTCCTCCGCCTGCCCGTCCGCATAGGAGGCCGCGGTGTCCACCAGGGTGCCGCCGGCGGATGCGAAGTCCGAGAGCAGCGTCGCGGCGGTCTCGGCATCGGTGTCGCGTGCCCAGGTCAGGGTCCCGAGACCGATCGACGAGACACGCACTCCCGTGCGCCCGAGCTGACGTTCCTCCATGTCGGTGCACGCTACGGCACGGCGGGCCGGAGCCGGTGGACGCACGCGGGTCGTGGCCGACGGGTGCTCCACGACGCAGCGAGCGGTGGGACCGGTCGGCACGGGAGGCCCCACCGGTTCATGGCGCTACTGTTCGCGGAATGAACTGGTGGGAAGCGGTCGTGCTCGGTCTCGTCCAGGGGCTCACCGAGTTCCTCCCGATCTCCTCCAGCGCACACCTGCGCATCGTGGGAGAGCTGATCGGCAACGCCGACCCCGGTGCAGCCTTCACGGCGATCACCCAGATCGGGACCGAGACCGCTGTCCTGCTGTACTTCCGCCGGGACATCGTCCGGATCTGCGTGGCGTGGTGGCAGGCCCTGGTCGGTCGGCACGGCACGGATCGCCGCTCGCGGTTCGGCGCGCACGACCCGGACGCGCGGATGGCCTGGTGGATCGCGTTGGGTTCGGTGCCGATCGTCGTGCTCGGACTCGCCTTCGAGAGCGTGATCACCAGCTCCTTCCGCAACCTCTACCTCATCGCGCTGACCCTCGCGGTGTTCGGCCTGATCCTGGGCTGGGCCGACCGGATCGGTGCCAAGAAGGAGAGCCTGGGGCACCTCGGCCCGCGCGATGCCGTCCTCCTCGGCTTCGCGCAGGCCATGGCGCTGATCCCCGGGGTCTCCCGATCCGGCGGCACGATCACCGTCGGGCTGCTGCTCGGCTACACGCGGGAGGCAGCGGCGCGCTACTCCTTCCTGCTCGCCATCCCCGCCGTGCTCGGCTCCGGTGTCCAACAGCTGGTGACGAGCCTCGACCTGCTGGGCACGGAGGGGACCCCGTCCTTGGCGATGACGGCCCTGGCGACCGTCATCGCGTTCGGGGTCGGCTACGCCGTGATCATCGGGTTCCTCAAGCTGGTCACCACACGCAGCTACCAGCCCTTCGTCGTCTACCGACTCGGCCTGTCCGTGGTCGTGGTCGTCCTGCTCCTCACGGGGGTGCTGCACCCGCTGGGCACCGGAGCCTGAGCTCGTGCACCTGGCGGCGGGCACGCGCGGTTAGGCTTCCGAGGTGCTCACCTGGCCCGCCCCGTTCCTGCCCGCCATCCCCGGAACCGGCTTTCCCGTGCACCTGCACGACAGCGTCACGGGCCGGCGGGTGCTCGCCTCCGCGGGACCGGTCGCCACGATGTACGTGTGCGGGATCACCCCGTACGACGCCACGCACCTGGGGCACGCCTCCACGTACATCGCCTTCGACCTCCTGCACCGCGCCTGGCTGGACGCGGGACTCACGGTCCACTACGCCTCGAACGTCACGGACGTCGACGACCCGCTCCTCGAGCGGGCGAGTGCCACCGGCACCGACTGGCGCAGTCTCGCCACCGAGCAGACGGCGCTGTTCGCCGAGGACATGACGGCACTGGCCGTCCTTCCACCGCACACCTACCTCGGGGCGGTCGAGACGATCCCGACCGTGGTCACGACGGTCCAGCGGCTCCTGGACGCCGGGCTGGCCTACCGTGTCCCGCTCGAGGACGGTGCCGGAGGCGACCACCCCGAGCTCGGCGACGTGTACGCCGACGTGACGATCGACCCCGGGACCGGCTCCCTCGAGGGGCTGACCCACGACGAGACCGTCGCCCTGTTCGCCGAACGGGGCGGCGACCCGCAGCGCGCGGGAAAGCGCGATCCGCTCGACCCCGCGCTGTGGCGCCGTGAGCGCCCGGGAGAGCCGTCCTGGGACGGCGGAGCGCTCGGCACGGGACGGCCCGGCTGGCACATCGAGTGCACCGTGATCGCCGAGCGCTCCCTCGGGCTCTCCTTCGACGTGCAGGCAGGCGGCCGCGACCTGTGCTTCCCGCACCACGAGATGAGTGCCGCGCACTGTCGTGCCCTGGGTGGCCACGGCCCCCGCATCCAGGCCCATGCCGGGATGGTGGCCCTCGACGGCACCAAGATGAGCAAGTCGCTCGGCAACCTGGTGCTCGTCTCCCGTCTGCGTGAGCGGGGCATCGACCCGATGGCCGTCCGGCTCGCCGTCCTGGCCCACCACTACCGATCGGACTGGGAGTGGACCGACGAGGTCCTCGCCTCCGCGGTCGCCCGGCTCGACAGGTGGCGCTCGGCGGTGTCCGGGAACGGGGGGCCCGATGCGCTGCCCACCGTCGAGGAGATCCGCCGCGCGCTGGCGGACGACCTCGACGCACCGGCGGCGCTGCGCGCCGTCGACGCCTGGGCCGACGCCTCGCTCAGCCTGGGCGGCACCGTGGAGGGGGCCCCGGGAGTGCTCTCGCGTTCCGTCGACGCGCTGCTCGGGATCCGGCTCTGACCGCGGCCGGGCGCCGGCCTCAGCTGCCGGGGGCGTCCCGACGGCGCAGATAGCGCTCGAACTCGCGGGCGATGGCCTCACCCGTCGCCTCGGGGAGCTCGGCGGTGTCCTTCGCCTCCTCGAGCTGGGCGACGTACTCGGCGATCTCCGGGTCCTCCCCGGCGAGCTCGTCGACCCCTGCCTTCCATGCCTCGGCCTCCTCCGGGAGCTCGCCCATCGGGATCGGCACGCCCCACAGCCCCTCGAGCTTCGTGAGCAGCGCGAGCGTGGCCTTGGGCGACGGCGGGTGCGCCACGTAGTGCGGCACGGCCGCCCACAGGGAGATGGTGACGAAACCTCGACGGCGCGCCTCCTCCTGGAGCACCCCGACGATCCCCGTCGGGCCCTCGTAGGAGTTGGCGTCGAGCCCCAGGCGCTCCCGCAGCTCCACGTCGTCCGTCGTCGCGGTGACCGGGATGGGTCGGGTGTGCGGGACATCGGCGAGCAGGGCACCCATGGTGACGATGGTGCGGACCCCGAGGCGCTCGGCGGCGTCGAGGATCTCGGTGGCGTACCGGCGCCACCGCATCGACGGCTCGATGCCCTGGACCACGACGACCGTCTGCTCGTCCGCACTGGTCGCGACGCTCACCGTGGTGACCGGCCAGGCGATCTCCCGGGTGCCGTCCGCGGCGATGGTCACCTGGGGGCGGTTGACCTGGAAGTCGTGGTACTCCTCCGGATCGAGCTCGTCGATCTGCTCGGTCGCCCAGAGCTCCGTGAGGTGGGCGACAGCGAGGCTGGCGGCGGAACCGGCGTCGTTCCAGCCCTCGAAGGCCGCCAGGAGGACCGGGCCGTCGAGGTGGGATCCGCCGGGAAGTGCGTGACTCATGACTTCAGCGTAGGTGCTCGCCGGGAGGCGGCCCGGGACGGGCACCTAGACTGGCGTGGTGCCCCCCGCCGTGTCCGCCCCCGCCGGCACGCCGTCGGCGCCTCCGTTGCCGTCCGCCGTGCTGTGGGACATGGACGGGACGCTCGTCGACACCGAGCCGCACTGGATGGCAGCCGAGCACGCGCTCGTGGCTCGTCATGGCGGGACCTGGACGCACCAGGACGCTCTGGCTCTCGTGGGGTTCGATCTGCTCGACGCTGCGGCGGTGCTCCAGGAGCACGGGGTCGACCTGCCGGCGCAGGAGATCGTCGAGCTGATGCTCGACGAGGTGATCGCCGGGGTGCGCACCTCTGTCCACTGGCAGCCCGGCGTGCGCGAGCTGCTGGCCGCGCTGCGCGAGGCGGGCATTCCCTGTGCGTTGGTGACGATGTCGTACCGGCGGTTCGCCGACGCCGTGCTCTCCCATGCGCCCGAGGGCACGTTCGCCGTCGTCGTCACGGGGGACAACGTGCAGCAGGGCAAGCCCCATCCCGAGGCCTACCTGCGGGCGGCCGAGCTGCTCGGTGTCGACGCGGGGGACTGCGTCGCGATCGAGGACTCCCCGCCGGGGGTCGCAGCGGCGCTGGCCTCGGGAGCGCGAACGCTGGGCGTGCAGCACATCGTCCCGGTCGAGGAACGGCCAGGGCTCAGCCGGGCGACGACCCTCGTGGGGATCGGCCTGGACGAGCTGCGGCGCCTCCGCGCTGGCGAGGTGCTCGAGCTGCCCTGAGCGCAGGGGCGCCGGCCGGCCCGTGGCACCGGGCGCGGGGACGACCGCCGCTCGGTCAGACGCCCTCGGCCGGGCGGACCCCGATGGCCACCTCGACCCGTGCAGGGTCCGAGGGGGGAGCCGTGCCGCCGAACGCCGGGCAGATCGACTGGTGCGCGCACCAGGGGCACAGCGGCCCTCGCTTCGGGTTCCAGCTGTCCTCCCGGGCTGAGGTCTGCACCGACTCCCAGATGGCGCGGACGCGTCGCTCGGTGGACTCCAGCTCCGCCTCGTCGGGCGTGTGCCGGACGACGACGCCGTCGCCCAGGTAGATGAGCTGGAGCATCGCGGGCATCCGACCGCGCAGCCGAGCGAGGAGCAGGGCGTAGAAGCGCATCTGGAACAGCGCGCTTCCCTCGTACCCTGCTCGCGGCGACCTGCCCGTCTTGTAGTCGACCACCCGCAGCGCGCCGTCCGGCGCGACGTCCAGCCGGTCCACGACGCCCCTGAGCTCGAGGTCCTCCGCCAGGTCCAGGCGGACGACCATCTCGCGCTCGGCCGGCTGCAGGCGGTTCGGGTCCTCGAGGGTGAAGTACGTGGCCAGCAGGTCGCGCGCGGGAGCGAACCACGGGTCCAGGTCGTCCCCCGCGGGGAGCACCTCGACGAGGTCCGGTCGTTCCTCGACCATCGCCTGCCAGGCGGCCGGGAGGGCGGCGACGGCGGCCTCGTGGGTGCGCGACCCGGCAGGGAGGTCGAACAGGCCCTCGAGCACGGCGTGCACGAGCGTGCCGCGGGTGGCAGCGGCCGAGGGCGGTTCGGGGAGCCGGTCGACCACACGGAACCGGAACAGGAGCGGGCACTGGAGGTAGTCGTTCGCGCGCGAGGGCGACAGGCCCGGCCGGGGACGGCGGTCCGGGACCGGATCGGGAGCCGTGCCGAGAGGTGTGGTCGGGGGCGTGTCGCTGCTCACCCCGGCAGGTTACGGCCTGCCTCCGACGCGGATGCCGTCGCGGCCGGGCCGCCGACGGACCGTAGGGTGTGCCCGTGGCGAAGACAGGAAGCGGCTGGGTCGTCGGGCGTGCCGCGGGTGTGCCCGTCGTGCTCTCCCCGGGCTGGCTCCTGGCCGCCGTGCTGCTGACCGTCCTGTTCTACCCCACGGCCCGGGTCCTCGCGGCCGCCGACGGTGACCGCAGCACCAGCGGCGCTGCCCTGCTCTCGCTCGCCGTCGTGCTGATGCTCTTCGCGTCGACCTTCCTGCACGAGCTCGCGCACGCCGTCGTCGCGCGGCGGCACGGGATGCAGGTGCGTCAGATCGTCCTCACGCTGCTCGGCGGTCACACCGAGTTCGCCGAGCGTGCCCCGCGGCCGGGAGCGTCCGCCCTCGTCGCGATCGCCGGTCCGGCGGCGAACCTCGTCATCGGCCTGGGCGCCTACCTGGTGTGGAAGGCGGTCGAGGTGCCCGGCGGTGGGTCGGCCCTCCTCCTCGCGGCCGCGGTGACCAACGGGTTCGTCGGCGCCTTCAACCTCCTTCCGGGGCTCCCGCTCGACGGCGGCCGGGTGCTCGAGTCGATCGTGTGGACCGCGACCGGACGCCGGTCCACCGGCACGACGGTCGCGGCCTGGGCCGGGCACGGGGTGGCGCTCGCGGTGGTGGCCTGGGTGCTGCTCCCCGCTCTCCTCTCGGGCACCACCCCGGGTCTCACGCAGGTCGGCTGGGGCGCGCTCATCGCCGCGTTCCTCTGGTCGGGAGCCAGCCAGTCCCGACAGGCCGCCCGCAACGATCGCGCGGTGGACGGGCTCGCCGTCCGGGCGCTCGCCGTTCCCGCCGTCGCGCTCCCGGTCACTGCTCCCGTCGTGGCCGCCGATCGCCTGGGGGACCCCGCCCCGCAGATCGTCCTCCTGGCGGCCGACGGCGCCCCGGTCGGCTATGTGGACCCGGAGGCGCTCGCCGCCGTCCCGCCCGAGCGCCGGCAGACCGTCACCCTCGCTGCCGTCGGCGTGCCGCTCCCGCCGGGGGCGATGGTGGACGTCGCGTTGACCGGCCACAGCGCCCTGGCGGCGGTCGCCGAGGTCTCCCGGACGACCCCGGTGATGGCGGTCGTGGCGAACGGTCGGGTCGTCGGCCTGCTGCGGGCCGCCGACGTCGCCAGGGCGATGCGCGCGGGGACCTAGACTCCTGCGGTGACCAGCCCAGAGCTCCCCCTGCCCGCCGTGCCCGACGCCGTCGCAGCGCCCACGCCGGACGACGTCGTCGAGGCGACCGGGGCCGCCCTGCGCCGGGGGCCGTTGCGTGAGGGGGAGCGGGTCCAGCTCACCGATCCGCGCGGCCGGCTGCACACCATCACGCTCGCCCCGGGAGCCACCTTCCACACGCACCGCGGGTACTTCCGGCACGACGAGCTGATCGGGTCGCCCGAGGGAAGCGTCGTCACCTCGACCGGGGGTACCGACTACCTCGCCCTGCGGCCGCTGCTCTCGGACTACACCCTCTCGATGCCCCGAGGGGCCGCCGTCGTCTACCCGAAGGACGCGGGGCAGATCGTCGCGATGGCCGACATCTATCCCGGTGCGCGCGTCGTGGAGGCCGGGGTCGGCTCGGGGGCGCTGACCCTGAGCCTGCTCCGGGCCGTGGGGGACACGGGTTCCCTGCACTCGATCGAGCGCAGGGAGGACTTCGCCGCGATCGCCAGGGCGAACGTCGAGGGGTTCTTCGGCGGCCGGCACCCTGCGTGGCAGCTGAGCCTCGGCGACCTCGCCGACGTGCTCGTCACGCTGCCTGCCGGCTCGGTCGACCGGGTCGTGCTCGACATGCTCGCGCCGTGGGAGAACGTCGATGCCGTCGCAGGAGCGCTCGCCCCTGGTGGTGTCCTCGTCGCCTACGTCGCGACGACCACCCAGCTCTCCCGCCTCGCGGAGGACCTGCGTGACGACGGTCGGTTCACCGAGCCGCAGGCCTTCGAGACGATGGTCCGCACCTGGCACCTGGAGGGCCTCGCGGTCCGGCCGGACCACCGCATGATCGGGCACACGGGTTTCCTGCTCATCACGCGCCGCATGGCACAGGGGGTCGCCGTCCCCGAGCGTCGGCGTCGGCCGTCCAAGGGCTACGCCCCCGACGCCGAGTGGAGCCCGGAGGACCTCGGCGAGCGCGCCGTCTCGGACAAGAAGGTGCGCCGCGTGCGTCGCGACCTCGGCGCGGGCCCCGTACCCGCCGGTGAGCAGGTCCCGGCTCCGGATAGCGAGGCCGGGTCACAGGTCGCCGGGTCAGAGGACTAGGACTCACCTGCCGGACGCGCGCGCCGTCGTCGGAGCGGGCGCCTACGCTGGGATGAACCTGCAGCAGGAGGCACCATGAGTCAGAACTCGGACCACTCCGCACCTCCGGGCGATGGCGCCTACCGATCCGCGTCCGCCGCCGGCGACGCCGCACGACGTGCCGATGCCCTCGCGCAGAAGAACGAGCGACTCGCGGAGGCGCTGCGTCAGGCACGCGACACGATCGTCGAGCTCCAGCAGCACCTGGACGACCTCGGCAAGCCGCCGGCGACCTTCGCGACCTTCCTCGCCGCGCGAGAGGACGGTACGGCTGAGGTCGTCTCCGCCGGCCGCAAGATGCACGTCCAGGTCTCTCCCTCGGTGGACCTCTCGACCGTCCGGCCCGGCCAGGAGGTCAAGCTCAACGAGGGTCTCGCGGTCGTGGAGATCGGCGCCTACGAGCAGGTCGGCGAGATCGTCACGGTCAAGGAGCTGCTCGACAGCGAGCGAGCTCTGGTGGTCGGACGCTCCGACGACGAGCGAGTGGTACGCCTCGCCGGCGCGCTGCTCGAGACCCCTGTCCGGGTCGGCGACGCGCTGACCGTCGAGACCCGGTCGGGCTTCGTCTTCGAGCGCATCCCGCGCTCCGAGGTCGAGGAGCTCGTGCTGGAGGAGGTCCCCGACATCGCCTACGAGGACATCGGCGGGCTGGGTTCGCAGATCGAGCAGATCCGCGACGCCGTCGAGCTGCCGTTCGCGCACCCGGAGCTGTTCCGGGAGCACGGGCTGCGTGCGCCGAAGGGTGTCCTGCTCTACGGGCCCCCCGGCTGCGGAAAGACGCTCATCGCGAAGGCTGTCGCGCGGTCCCTCGCCGAGACCAGGGGCCGGACCCCGGACGGCACCCCGGGGACGAGCTACTTCCTCAACATCAAGGGCCCGGAGCTGCTCAACAAGTACGTGGGGGAGACCGAGCGCCACATCCGGCTGATCTTCGCCCGGGCGAGGGAGAAGGCGTCCCAGGGCTCGCCCGTCGTGGTCTTCTTCGACGAGATGGAGTCGTTGTTCCGCACCCGAGGCACGGGCATCTCCTCGGACGTCGAGACGACGATCGTCCCGCAGCTGCTCGCGGAGATCGACGGTGTCGAGCGGCTCGACAACGTCATCGTCATCGGGGCGTCCAACCGTGAGGACATGATCGACCCCGCGATCCTGCGGCCGGGCCGTCTCGACGTGAAGATCAAGATCGAGCGCCCGGACGCCGAGGCCGCCAAGGACATCTTCGCCAAGTACCTGACGGCCGACCTCCCGCTGCACGAGGACGACCTGAGCGTGCACGGCGGCGACCGGCTCGCGACCGTCGACGGGATGATCAGCCGCACCGTCGAGCGGATGTACGCCGAGTCGGACGAGAACCAGTTCCTCGAGGTCACCTACGCCTCGGGTGACAAGGAGACCCTCTTCTTCAAGGACTTCAGCTCCGGAGCGATGATCCAGAACGTCGTCGACCGTGCCAAGAAGTCCGCGATCAAGGAGGTGCTGGCCACCGGGCACCGCGGTATCCGCGTCGAGCACCTCCTGGGTGCCTGCGTCGACGAGTTCAAGGAGAACGAGGACCTGCCCAACACGACGAACCCCGACGACTGGGCGCGGATCTCCGGCAAGAAGGGCGAGCGCATCGTGTTCATCAGGACGATCGTGCAGGGCAAGGTCGGCCCCGGCAGCGGCCGCACCATCGAGTCCGTCCAGCCGACGGGGCAGTACCTCTAGCCGGGGTCGTTCCGCGCGGCGGGGTTCGCCGCCTCCCGCGCGCCACGCCCTGCATCTCCCCGCACCGGCCGACGCACCTATCCTTGCCCGGTGAGCGTGCGCAGGGTGATGGGGATCGAGACCGAGTACGGCGTCCTGGAGCCGGGGCGCGCGTACGCGAACCCCATGCTGCTCTCGAGCCACGTCGTGGCCGCCTACGCAGCGGTGGCCGAGGGTGAGGGGCTGGGTCACTGGGACTACAGCGACGAGGACCCGCTCGCCGATGCTCGGGGCTTCCGGATCGACCGGGCCTCGGCTCATCCCTCCCTGCTCACCGACGACCCCTCCGCGCCGGCGCCCTCCGGACCGACCCCCGACCTGGCGGGCGACGGCGCGCTGACGGCGGACGTCGGGATGACGGCCGTCCCTCGGCCGGCGCAGCCCGAGCGCGAGGACCCCAACGCCGCGACGAGCATTCTCACCAACGGCGCGCGGCTCTACGTCGACCACGCCCACCCCGAGTACTCCTCCCCGGAGGTCACCAACCCGCGTGACGCGGTGATCTGGGACAAGGCGGGCGAACGCGTGATGCTCGCCGCGGTCCGGGCCCTGGCCTCGACCCCCGGCATGCCCGATGTCGTGCTCTACAAGAACAACGTCGACGGCAAGGGTGCCTCCTACGGGACGCACGAGAACTACCTCGTCTCCCGGGACCTGCCGTTCACGACCCTGGTGGAGGGGCTCACCCCCTTCCTCGTCACGCGCCAGGTCTTCGCCGGAGCAGGGCGGGTGGGCATCGGGCAGACGGGGTCCGTCGCCGGCTTCCAGCTCTCCCAGCGGGCCGACTACATCGAGGCGGAGGTCGGCCTCGAGACGACCCTGCGCCGGCCGATCGTCAACACGCGCGACGAACCGCATGCCGACCGCACGCGGTGGCGGCGCCTGCACCTGATCCTCGGGGACGCGACGATGCTGGAGGTCGCGACCTACCTGCGCGTGGGCACGACGGCGCTGCTGCTCTGGCTGCTCGAGAGGCACGGGCCGGCGGTGCCCGCGGCCCTCGGCTCGCTCGCCCTGGCCGACCCGGTCGCGGCCGTGCACCAGATCAGCCGGGACCCCTCGCTGACCACGAGGGTCGACCTCGCCGACGGTCGCCGCCTGACCGCCCTGGAGATCCAGCAGGCCTGCCTCACCGCGGTGCGCGAGGCCGTCGGCGCCGAGGGCGGGCCCGACGAGGCGACCTCAGCGGTGCTCGACCGCTGGGCGTCCGTTTTGGACCGGCTCGGCCGCGACCCTGGCTCCTGCGCCCGGGAGGTCGAGTGGGTGGCCAAGCTGCGCGTGCTCGAAGGCATGCGGAGCAGGGACCACCTGGCATGGGACCACCCGCGCCTCGCGGCGATGGACATCCAGTGGTCCGACGTGCGGCCCGAACGCGGCCTGTACCACCGGCTCGAGGCCGCGGGCGCCGTCGAGCGCCTGGTGGACGACTCCGAGGTGGACCGCGCGGTGACCTCGCCACCCGAGGACACGCGGGCGTACTTCCGCGGCACCGTGGTCCGACGGTTCGCCCCCCACGTGCGCGCCGCGAGCTGGGACGCGGTCGTGCTGGACGTGCCGAGCCTTCCCACCCTGCGCCGGATCCCCCTGCTCGACCCGTGGCGCGGCACCAAGGCGCACGTCGGGGCGCTGCTCGACGCCTCCGGGGACGTCGCGACGCTGGTGGACCGGCTGACCGGCGGCTGAACCCGGCGCACACCGAGGTGCGCGCGCACCTAGGATCGTGAGCAAGGGTCGCCCTCGGGCAGCCGTCGGCACGATCGGGAGGTCAGCAATGGCACAGGAGTACAAGCGCCGCCAGGACGAGGACCCCACCCCGGACGACGCCCCTGCCCCCGCTGCGGCCGCGCCCCAGGCCCGCGACGCGGAGGTCGACGCCCTCCTGGACGAGATCGACGACGTGCTGGAGACCAACGCGGAGTCCTTCGTGCGCGGGTTCGTGCAGAAGGGCGGTCAGTGAGCGCCGATGACTGACGCGCACGGCCGCCTCCCGCGGTCCTTCACCACACCCGGGACCTCGTCCTTCGTCGACTTCCTCGCCGCGCACGACCCGAGCCGGCTCACCGGGACGTTCGCCACGCCGCTCGGCGACGTGCCCGTCCCGCACGCCACGACGATCGTGGCGCTGACCTTCGACGGTGGCGTGGTGATGGCGGGCGACCGCCGCGCGACGGCCGGCTCGATGATCGCCAGCCGCCAGATCGAGAAGGTCTTCCCTGCGGACGACTCGTCGGCGATCGGCATCGCCGGCACCGCCGGCCTCGCGATCGAGCTCGTCCGGCTCTTCCAGCTCGAGCTGGAGCACTACGAGAAGATCGAGGGCACCCCGCTCTCGCTCGACGGCAAGGCGAACCGCCTGGCCACGATGGTGCGCGGCAGTCTCGGGCTGGCCATGCAGGGCCTCGCCGTCATCCCGCTGTTCTGCGGCTACGACGAGTCCCGCGGCACGGGCCGGATCTTCTCCTACGACGTGACCGGGGGTCGGTACGAGGAGACCGAGCACCACGCGATCGGCTCCGGGTCGGTCTTCGCCCGCGGATCGCTCAAGAAGCTCTGGCAGCCGGGCCTGGACCGCGACCAGGCGGTGCGGGCGGCGGTCACCGCCCTCGTGGACGCGGCGGACGACGACTCCGCGACCGGAGGCCCGGACGCGCTGCGCCGGATCTGGCCCGTGGTCGCCGTCGTCGGGCCGGAGGGCTACCAGGCGGTCTCGCAGGCCGAGCTCGCCGAGGTCGCCGCTGCGGTCGAGGAGTCCCGTCGACAGGCCGGAGGGCGCCACCCGTGAGCATGCCGTTCTACGTCTCGCCCGAGCAGGTCATGAAGGACCGCGCCGACTACGCCCGCAAGGGGATCGCCCGAGGTCGATCCGTCGTCGTGCTCGCCTACGAGGGCGGTATCGCCTTCGCGACCGAGAACCCCTCGCGAGCACTGCACAAGATCTCCGAGATCTACGACCGGATCGGGTTCGCGGCGGTCGGCAAGTACAACGAGTTCGAGAACCTGCGGGTCGCGGGGGTGCGCTACGCGGACCTGCGCGGCTACTCCTACGACCGCTCCGACGTGAACGCGCGGGGACTGGCCAACGCCTATGCCCAGACGCTCGGGACGGTGTTCACCACCGAGGCGAAGCCGCTCGAGGTCGAGATCGTGGTCGCCGAGGTCGGCACGGTCCCGCAGGACGACCAGATCTACCGGCTCTCCTACGACGGCTCGGTCAGCGACGAGCACGGCTACGTCACGATGGGCGGTCAGGCGGAGCACATCACCGGTCTGCTCGAGGAGGCATGGGAGCCGGGTCTCGACCTCGCGGCCGCGGTCCGGCTGGCGGTCAGGGTGCTGGGCGACCGCTCCGACGGATCGTCCCAGGTGCTCGCCCCTGAGCAGCTCGAGGTCGCCGTGCTGGAGAGGTCGCGACCGCGGCGCGCCTTCCACCGCCTGTCGGCCGCGGCGCTGGCGCCCCTGCTCGACTCCGCCGGCACGGCGGGGGACTGAGCCGTGGACCGTCGGATCTTCGGGCTCGAGACCGAGTACGGGGTCACCTGTGCCGTCGAGAGCGGCCGTGGCCTGTCGGCCGACGAGGTCGCGCGCTACCTGTTCCGCAAGGTCGTGGCCTGGGGGCGCAGCTCCAACGTCTTCCTGGGGAACGGCTCGCGTCTGTACCTCGACGTCGGCTCCCACCCGGAGTACGCGACCGCCGAGTGCGACGCGATCCCGCAGCTCATCGCGCACGACCGTGGCGGCGAGCGGGTGCTCGAGGGCCTCGTCGAGGATGCCCAGGCCCGGCTCGAGCTCGAGGGCGTCCCCGGCAGGATCCACCTGTTCAAGAACAACACCGACTCCGCAGGCAACTCCTACGGCTGCCACGAGAACTACCTGGTGCGACGGCAGGGCGACTTCGGTCGGCTCGCGGACGTCCTGGTGCCCTTCCTCATCACCCGGCAGGTCCTCACCGGTGCCGGGAAGGTGCTGCCCACACCTCAGGGCCCGGTCTACACGCTCTCCCAGCGTGCGGACCACATCTGGGAGTCCGTCTCCAGCGCCACGACGCGCTCGCGCCCGATCATCAACACGCGGGACGAGCCGCACGCCGACGCCGAGCAGTACCGCCGGCTGCACGTCATCGTCGGCGACTCGTCGATGTCAGAGACGACGACGATGCTCAAGGTCGGTGCCACGGATCTCGTGCTGCGGCTGATCGAGGCGGGCGTGCCGATGCGCGACCTCGGCCTGGAGAACCCCATGCGGGCGATCCGCGAGATCAGCCACGACCTGTCGGGGAAGGCACCGGTCACCTTGTCGAACGGTCGCACGGCCACCGCGCTCGACATCCAGGACGAGTACCTCGCGCGCGTCACCGCGCACGCGGACAAGGAGCTCGAGCGCACTCCGGTCATCGATCGCGTGCTGGACCTGTGGGGTCGTGGACTGGCCGCCCTGCGCTCCGGGGACCTGACGCCTGTCGAGCGGGAGCTGGACTGGGTCATCAAGCTGCGCCTGATCGAGCGGTACCGTGCCAAGCACGGCGTGGGGCTCGGGGACCCTCGGGTGACCCGCCTCGACCTCGCCTATCACGACATCTCCCGGACCGAGGGGCTCTACAACCTCCTCGCCGATCGCGGGCTGGTGGAGCGAGTGGTCTCCGACATCGAGGTCTTCGAGGCGACGGCCGTGCCGCCGCAGACCACCCGGGCGAAGCTGCGTGGCGACTTCGTCCGGCGGGCCCAGGCCGCCCGCCGTGACTACACGGTCGACTGGGTGCATCTCAAGCTCAACGACCAGGCCCAGCGCACGGTCCTGTGCAAGGACCCGTTCCGCAGCATCGACGAGCGCGTGGACCGCCTGCTCGAGTCCTTGTGAGCCCGGCGCCCCGGGTGTCGGGGATCTGGGGTCCGTCTAGACTGTCGCGGGTCGATCGGGCAGTCCTGTGCCCGCGGGGAGGAGCCCTGTGCGAGGCGTGCTGACCGCCGTCGTGGCGCTCGTGCTGGTGCTCGGCCTGTCCACCGGCTGCTCCGTCGAGCCGCGCCTCGACCCGAACGTGACCGTGACCGGGGCCTTCGGGGTCGAGCCGACCCTCACCTTCACCTCACCGCTCGACGTCTCCGACCGCCGCATCGAGGTGCTCGCCGAGGGAACCGGGGACGAGGTCGTCGAAGGCAAGGCCGTGCTGGTGCACTACTGGTCGGAGTCCGGCGAGGACGGCTCCGTGATCGGTGAGACCTACTCGGACGCACCGCGCGCGTACCTGCTGACGGTCGACGCGGTCGGCCAGGACATCTTCGACACGCTGAGCGGGCGGAAGGTCGGTGCCCGGGTCCTGCAGGTCCTGCCGGCCGAGGGCGACGCGCCACCGACCGTGACGGTCTTCGACATCCTGCCCACCCGTGCGCAGGGGGCCGCCGTGGAACCGCGAGACGGGCTGCCGACCGTCACCCTCGCAGCCGACGGCACGCCGACCATCACCAGCACCGATGCCGAGCCGCCCCTGGAGGTCACGGCCCAGCCGCTCATCCGTGGCGAGGGCCCGCAGATCGAGCCGGGTGAGATCATCACCGTCCAGTACACGGGTGCGACCTGGGACGACGGAACGGTGTTCGACTCGACCTGGGGGCAGGACATGCTCCCGGCCGCCTTCCCGATCGGCGTCGGCTCGGTGCCGGCAGGCTGGGACGAGGGGCTCGTCGAGCAGACGGTCGGCTCGCAGGTGCTGCTCGTCCTGCCGCCCGGCTCGGGCTACGGCGGGAACGACGACGAGCTGGCGGACACGACGCTCGTGTTCGTCGTCGACATCCTTGCCGCGACCGGCGGACCGGAGGGGAGCTGAGATGGGTGTCGCCGTACGGGTCATCCCGTGCCTGGACGTGGACGCCGGCCGGGTGGTCAAGGGCGTGAACTTCGCCGACCTCCGCGATGCGGGCGATCCGGTGGGCCTGGCCCGCCGGTACGACGGAGAGGGCGCGGACGAGCTGACGTTCCTGGACGTCTCGGCGTCGTCGGGGAACCGCGAGACCACCTACGAGGTCGTGCGGCGCACCGCATCGGAGGTCTTCGTCCCGCTCACGGTCGGCGGGGGTGTGCGGGCCGTCGAGGACGTGGACCGTCTGCTCCGTGCCGGTGCCGACAAGGTCGGGGTGAACACCGCGGCCATCGCCAGGCCGGAGCTCGTCGCCGAGATCGCCGAACGCTTCGGCAGCCAGGTCCTCGTCCTGTCCGTCGACGCGCGACGCGTCGTGGACGGGCCCCCGACGGCATCGGGCTACGAGGTCACCACGCACGGCGGACGCCGCGGAACCGGGATCGACGCGGTCGAGTGGGCCCGACGCGCGGTCGAGCTCGGCGCCGGTGAGGTGCTGCTCAACTCGATGGATGCCGACGGCACGACGGGGGGCTTCGACCTCGAGATGCTCGCCGACGTGCGACCGCATGTCGCCGTCCCGCTCATCGCCTCCGGCGGTGCCGGAACCGTCGAGCACTTCGTCGAGGCGGCCAAGGCCGGTGCGGATGCCCTCCTGGCGGCCAGCGTGTTCCACTTCGGGACCCTGACGATCGCCGAGGTGAAGGCCGGCCTGCGCGAGGCGGGCGTCGAGGTGCGCTGAACCGGGTCGGGCCGGGTGCGCGGGCCTCAGACGCGACGGGGGAAGAGCGCGTCCATCGCGGCGACGGCGTCGGGATGGCCGAGCACCTCGACCTCAGCGACGGCCGAGCGTCCGTAGGCGTGCAGCACCAGCTCGCCGAGGGGACCTCGGAGGACGACGTCGTGCGCGGGGCTCGCCGGGACGGGTGAGGTGCGCACGCGCACGTCCGGTCCGTCCTCCGGGCTGAGCACGACCCCGACGGGGCTCGAGCGGTACAGGGCGCGCGCCATGACGGTGAAACGACGCCAGATCGCCTCGCGCTCGGCTGCGGGGAGGTGACGAGGAGCGGTCCGCCCGCGCCCGCGGCGCACGTCCTCCGCGTGCACGAAGAGCTCGATGAGCTGCGCGTCGTCCCCGGCAAGACGTAACGGGCTCCACCAGGGCGGCCCCTGCCGGACCTGGTCGAGGAGGCGGGACCAGGCCTGCGGAGAGGTCGACGCGTCACCCAGCTCCTGGGTCCTGCGCTCCGTCCGTCCGGCGAGCAGCGGGACGACGATCCCGGCGGCGGTGAGCGGTTCGCGTTCACGCAGCACCAGGTGGGCTGCGAGGTGCTCGGTCCGCCACCCGGCGCAGCAGGTGGGGGATCCGGGGCCGACGGCCTCCAAGGCCTCGACGACGGCGGCGCGTTCGCGGGGGTGCCAGGCCATGGGTCATGGTCCCACGGGCGCCCCTCGTGCGCGCACCGGGCCAGGGGAGCGGTCGCGCGGGTGTGGTGCGGCGGGCGCACCCGATCTCCGACCTAGGATGGACGGGCCGCGGGGGCGATCGTTCGGGCCCGGCCTGCGGTTGCGGGCCGTGCGGCCCGCCACGACGAGCTGACCCGTGTCGATCGAAGGAGTGGCGTGCGTCCACGCGTCCGCAGGGCTGCCCTGGAGGGCGGTCCGGCCAGCCGGGGTGCCCAGCTCATCGGCCGGGGGATCTCCTCGCACCCCTGGACCTACGTCGCCGCCATCGGGACGTCAGCGGCCTTCGGGGCGCTGACCGTCGCCGTGAGCCAGGTCCTCGGCTCGGTCACCGACAGTGTCGTGGTGCCGGCCATCGCCGGTTCCTCCTCTGCGCGGTCCAGGGTCTGGATCGCGGGCCTCGCCCTGCTCGCCGTCGCGGTCGGCCTTGCCCTCTCGGTCGCCGGGCGACGGATCTTCGCGGGCCTGGGGTACGCAGGCATCGGCGCCGACCACCGTCGCGGGGTGACCAGGCAGTACCTGCGCCTGCCGATCTCCTGGCACCGCTCGCACCCGACCGGACAGCTCCTGGCGAACGCGAGCTCGGACGTCGAGGCCGCCACCGGCGTCTTCAACCCCTTGCCCTTCGCCCTGGGTGTCGTCGTGATGATCGCCGTCGCCACCGTCGCCCTCGTGCGGGTGGACCTCTGGCTCGCCCTCACGGCACTCGTCGTGCTTCCGCTCGCCGTCCTGGCGAACCTCGTGTTCCAGCGGTACATGTCGCCGGCGATCACCCGGGCGCAACAGCTGCGCGCCGAGGTCGCCGACATCGCCCACGAGAGCTTCGAGGCCGCACTGCTCGTCAAGTCCCTCGGGACGCAGGACCGTGAGGAGCAGCGCTTCGCCGAGCGCGCCGACGCGCTGCGGGAGGCCAACGTCCGGGTCGGCAGGGTGCGGGCGGCGTTCGACCCGGTGATCGAGCTCCTGCCGAGCGCCGGGACCCTTGCCGTGCTGCTCGTGGGCGCCATGCGTCTGGAGGCCGGGGCCGTGCAGACGGGAGACATCGTCTCGGCCGCCTACCTGCTGACCCTGATGGCGGTACCCGTCCGAGCCTTCGGGTGGGTGCTCGGTGAGCTGCCCCGTGCGGTGGTCGGCTACGACCGGATCGCCCGCGTGCTCGACGCCGTGGGCGACCAGGTGCCCGGGACCCGTGCGCTCCCCGTGCGCGCCGGCGGCCTCGAGGTCCGGGTCCGTGGCGTGGGCGTCCAGGTCCGCGACCTCGGCGGGCCGCGGACGCTGCTGTCCGACCTCGACCTGGACCTCGCCCCTGGGCGGGTCGTGGCTCTCGTCGGTCCGACCGGTGCGGGCAAGACGACCCTCGCCGGCCTGTTCAGCAGGCTCCAGGACCCGAGCGCCGGACGGATCGAGCTGGACGGCATCGACCTGGTCGACATCACCTCGGCGGATCTCAGCGCGCAGGTCGCCCTGGTGCCCCAGACCACGTTCGTCTTCGAGGACACCGTGCGAGCGAACGTCGCACTCGCCGATCCGGGCGACCCCGGAGCGCCCACCGACGACGCCGTGTGGGCAGCGCTCCGGGCCGCGCGGGTCGACGACGTCGTGCGGGCACTCCCGGAGGGCCTCGACGCCCCGCTCGGCGAGCGGGGTGCGAACCTGTCCGGCGGTCAGCGCCAGCGTCTCGCGATCGCCCGCGCCCTGGTGCGTCGCCCTCGGCTCCTCGTGCTCGACGACGCGACCTCGGCGGTGGACCCGCAGGTCGAGCAGGCCATCCTCGCCGGCCTGCGCGAGGAGGTCGGTGGTGCGAGCGGGGGAGCGGGACGGGGCGCCCCGACGGTGCTGCTGGTGGCCTACCGGATGTCCTCCGTGCTGCTGGCCGACGAGGTCGTCCACCTGGACGGCGGGAGGATCGTCGACCGCGGTACCCATGCCGAGCTCCTGGCGAGGGACCCGGGCTACCGGGAGCTCGCGACGGCCTACGAGCGCCAGACCCAGGCCCGCGAGGAGCTCTCATGAGCGCCGGTGCGCGCCTGGACGGCGCGGGCAGCCTGGGAACCCGCGCGACGCTGCGCCGTGGGGTGGAGATCTCGCCGCAGATCCTCGACGGTGCGTTCCTCACCGTCGTGCTGGCGGTGCTCGCCGCGGCCGGACGGGTCGTCGTCCCGCTCGCCGTCCAGCAGACCATCGACACCGTCGGCGTCGCGGGCGGGACCGGGGACGGACGGCTCGTCCGTCTCGTCGGGCTCGCGGCGCTGGGACTCGTCGTCGCGGGCGTGTGCTCGGCCCTGGTCAACGTCCGGCTCTTCCGGTCGAGCGAGGCCGGGCTGGCACGGCTGAGGATCACGGCCTTCCGCCGCGTGCACGACCTCTCCTCGCTCACCCAGGGCACCGAGCGGCGCGGGAGTCTCGTCTCGCGCGTGACGAGCGACGTCGACACCATCTCGCTGTTCGTGCAGTGGGGCGGGATCATGCTCCTGGTCTCGGTCCTCCAGATCGCCGCCGCCACCGTGCTCATGGCCATCTGGTCCTGGCAGCTGACCCTCGTGGTGTGGGCGAGCTTCGTCCCTCTGGTGCTCGTGCTCCGACCCGCGCAGAAGAAGGTGGGCGAGGCCTACGCGGCCGTGCGGCAGTCCGTCGGGGCGATGCTCGGGGCGATCTCCGAGGCCGTGGTGGGCGCGGAGACCGTCCGCGCCTACGGCGTGACCTCCCGCACCCAGGGCCGGATCGACGCGGCCGTGCACAGGACGTGGCGGGCGCAGGTGCGTGCGCAGAACCGGGTGTCGATCGTCTTCTCCAGCGGGGTGCTCGTGGCGAACGCCGTGCTGGCGGTCGTGGTGGTCGTCGGGACGCTGCTGGGTGTGGGTGGATCGCTCAGCGCGGGCCGTCTGGTGGCCTTCCTCTTCCTGGTCCAGCTCTTCACCGGTCCGGTCCAGATGGCGACGGAGATCCTCAACGAGCTGCAGAACGCCCTGGCGGGGTGGCGTCGGGTGATCGGCGTGATCGACACGCCCGTCGACATCGCCGACCCCGAGGGCGGCGGTGCGACCAGCCCTCGCGGGCCGGCCGAGGTGCGGTTCGAAGGTGTCACCTACGCGTACCCGGGCGGGCCGCCCGTGCTCAGCGGGATCGACCTGCGGGTTCCCGCCGGCCAGAAGGTCGCCGTGGTGGGGGCGACAGGCTCCGGCAAGTCCACCCTGGTCAAGCTCGTGACCCGCCTGGCCGATCCGGACGAGGGGCGGGTGCTGCTCGACGGGACCGATCTGCGCGCCTTGAGCCTCGACTCCTTGCGCCGGAGGGTCGTGCTCGTCCCGCAGGAGGGCTTCCTGTTCGAGGGCAGCCTCGCGGACAACGTCGCCTACGGGGCGAGGGACGCCGAGCCGGCGGAGGGACAGGCGGCTGCCGGTCGCGTCGCGGTACCGGACGTCGACCCGCGGACCGTGCTCCGGGCCTTCGACGAGCTGGGGCTCGCCGACTGGGTCGCGGCCCTGCCCGACGGCATCGGCACGGAGGTCGGGCAGCGAGGGGAGCGGCTCTCGGCAGGCGAGCGGCAGCTCGTCTCCTTGGCTCGAGCCCACCTCGCGGGGGGTGACCTGCTCGTCCTGGACGAGGCGACGAGCGCCGTCGACCCGGCGACCGACGTGCGCATCGCGGGTGCGCTGGACCGGCTCGCCGCCGGCCGGACGACGATCACCGTCGCGCACCGGCTGTCCACCGCCGAGGCCGCCGACCTCGTGGTCGTCGTCGACCGGGGACGGATCGTGGAGATCGGCACGCACGGCGAGCTCGTCGCGGCCGGGGGCACCTACGCCGCCATGCACGCCGCGTGGATGTCGCAGACCCGTTGAGCGTCGGCTCCCGGACGGTGCCCGGGACCTGGTCCCGGTTCCTCCTGCCCTGCCGCGGCGTGGCAGGATCGGTGCGTGCCCTCGAATCTCGCCCCTGACCTGGCGGCGCGCCTCAAGCGCGACGCCGACGGCCTGGTCTGCGCCGTCGTCCAGCAGCACGACACCGGCGAGGTGCTGATGGTCGGCTGGATGGACGACGAGGCGCTGCACCGCACCCTGACCTCGGGCCGGGTGACGTTCTGGAGCCGCTCGCGGCAGATGTACTGGCGCAAGGGCGACACCTCGGGTCATGTCCAGCACGTGCGTTCGGTGGCGCTCGACTGCGACGGAGACGCCCTGCTCGTGCGGGTCGAGCAGGTCGGTGCCGCGTGTCACACGGGCACCAGGACCTGCTTCGAGGCAGGCGGCGACCTGGGCGCGGTGGTGGGGGAGTGACCGCCGTCCCGCAGCCCCTCGCCTGGGGGACGACCTGGCCACGGCTCGAGGGCTTCCGCGAGCTCGCGGGCGATCGACGGGTCGTCCCGGTGGTGCGCCGGCTTCTCGCCGACGAGGTCACACCGGTCGGTCTGTACCGGACCCTCGCCCAGGGCCGCCCCGGCACCTTCGTCCTCGAGTCGGCGGAGGTGGACGGGACGTGGTCGCGCTACTCGTTCGTCGGCGTCCGTTCCCGCGCGACGCTCTCGGTCGCCGAGGGCCGAGCAGTATGGACGGGGGACGTGCCGGTCGGCGTGCCCACGGAGGGGGACGTGCTCGAGGTCCTCGCCGCGACGCTCGAGGCCTTGCGCACCCCGGCGCTCGAGGGCCTTCCCCCGCTCACCGGCGGACTCGTGGGCGCGATGGGCTGGGACATCGTCCGGCACTGGGAGCCGACGCTCCCGGCCATGGCTCCTGACGAGCTCGGGGTCCCCGAGGTCACGCTGTGCCTGGCCAGCGACCTCGCCGTGGTCGACCACGTCGACGGCACGGTGTGGCTCGTGGCGAACGCGATCAACTTCGACGACACCGACCAGCGCGTCGACGAGGCCTATCTCGACGCCGTCGCCCGCCTCGACGCCATGCAGGCGGACCTGGTGCGCGGCGAACCCGTCGCGCCAGGGGTGCTGGTCGACGGCGAGGAGCCGGAGCTCGAGTTCCGCAGCACGCAGGAGGAGTTCGAACGCATCGTCCTGCAGGGCAAGGAGGCGATCCGTGAGGGCGAGGTCTTCCAGGTGGTGCTCTCCCAGCGCCTCGACCTCGAGTGCTCCGCCTCGCCGCTCGACGTCTACCGCACCCTGCGGACCATCAACCCCAGCCAGTACATGTACTACCTGCAGCTCGAGGACCCCTCCGGGCGGGAGTTCGCCGTGGTCGGGTCGAGCCCGGAGACGCTCGTCAAGCTCACCGGGGACCGGGTCGTCACCTACCCGATCGCCGGGTCTCGGCCGCGGGGCGCCGACGTCGAGCAGGACGCGGCGTACATCGCCGACCTCCTGGCGGACCCGAAGGAGCTCGCGGAGCACGTGATGCTCGTCGACCTCTCGCGCAACGACCTGGTCAAGGTGTGCGAGCCGACGACGATCGAGGTGGTCGAGTTCATGGCCGCTCGTCGCTTCAGCCACGTCATCCACCTGTGCTCGACGGTCACCGGCCGCCTGCGTGCCGGGGCCACGGCGCTCGAGACGCTCAAGGCGACGTTCCCGGCCGGCACGCTCTCCGGGGCCCCGAAGCCCCGGGCCATCGCCCTGATCGACGAGCTGGAGCCGGCGCGTCGCGGGATCTACGGCGGCACCGTCGGCTACTTCGACTTCGCGGGTGACATGGACATGGCGATCGCGATCCGCACGGCGATGATCCGGGAGGGCCGGGCGAGTGTGCAGGCCGGTGCCGGCATCGTCGCGGACTCGGTCCCGGCCTCGGAGTACGCCGAGGCGCGCAACAAGGCCGCAGCGGCCGTCCGCGCCGTGCAGATCGCCTCCAGGCTGCGGCGAGCGGGGTCGTGACCAGGCGGGCCGTGGTGCTCGCCGCCCTCGCTCTGGCGGTCCTCGTCGCGGCCTGCTCGGCCCCGGTATGGGTCCATGCGGCGACCTCCAGCCCGAGCGTCGAGCGGATCCCGCTCGGGGTGCCTGGGTCGGACCTCGCCCCGGGTGCGGGAGCCGGGGCGCTCGTCGTCGCGGCCGCGGCCCTCGCCCTCGCCCTGGCCCGCCGTGGGGGCCGGGTGGTCGCCCTGCTGGGCATGGCTGCCGGCGGCGCCCTCGTCGCCGCGTCGGCCCTGGCCGGGACCTCCTCCGCGCGGGCCTCGGCGCTTGCTGCGGCGCTCGACGCCGTCGGGGTCGCCGCCCTGACCGAGGAGCCCCGCCTGAGCGTGTGGCCGTGGGCCGTGCTCGGCCTCGGGGTCGCGGCGGTGGTCCTGGCGGCTGCCGGCGCCGTCGGTACCCGTCGCTGGGGGACCACGTCGAGGCGCTTCGAGGTCCCCGACGGCCCGGGAGCGGCCTCCGGGCCGGCCCCGGCCGCCGGGACGCGACCCGACCTCGAGCGGGACGCGGACGTCTGGGACGCGCTCAGTCGCGGCGACGACCCGACCTGAGTCCCCTTCCCCCCGTCGTGGTCCTCGGACCGCCTTCCCCCGCGCGGACGGCTACGCTCGCACCCACACAGGACGGAGAACCCGAATGTCTGAGACCAACCCCGGCGCCGAGCGGGTGCACCTGCCGGTGGCCAGCCCCCCGGCCAACCACGGTCACACCACCGCGGCGTGGGTCACCGTGATCACGGTGCTCGTCGGATCGACCCTCGCCGCCGTGGCGATGGTGTTCGCCGCGGTCCCGCTGGTCTGGGTCGGCGCGGTGATCGTCGTCCTCGGACTCGTGGCGGGCCGGGTGCTCAAGATGCTCGGTCTCGGGCAGCCGCTCGAGCAGCCGCGGCGGACGGCGCACTCCGGCGACTGACGACGGCGTGAGCGGCCAGGCCGCGCGGGACCCGAGCAGCGGTCGCCCGCGGGATGGACTCGTCGGGCGGCGTCCGGATGCTGGCCTACGATGGCGGCGTCGGCCACCCGGGGGACGGCTCGGAGGAGGAGGCAGTCGATGACGGTCCTGGAAGACATCGTGGCCGGCGTTCGCGAGGACCTCGCGATCCGCGAGGCGGCCACGCCGCTCGCCGCCGTGAAGGAGCGGGCCGCCCGCGTGCCTGAGGCGAAGGACGCGCTCTCCCGGCTGCACGACGACTCCGCCGTCGTCGTGATCGCCGAGGTCAAGCGGTCGAGCCCGAGCAAGGGTGCCCTGGCGGAGATCCAGGACCCGGCGGCTCTGGCCGGCCTGTACGAGCAGGGCGGCGCCGCGGCGATCTCGGTGCTCACCGAGCAGCGCCGGTTCAAGGGCAGCCTCGCCGACCTCGATGCGGTGCGTGCCGTGGTCGACGTCCCCGTGCTGCGCAAGGACTTCGTCGTCACGCCGTACCAGGTGTGGGAGGCCAGGGCCCACGGGGCCGACCTCGTGCTGCTCATCGTCGCGGCCCTCGAGCAGACCGTCCTCACCTCCCTCGTGGAACGCGTGCACTCCCTCGGCATGACCGCCCTGGTCGAGGTGCACGACGCCGAGGAGGTGTCCCGTGCGCTCGACGCAGGCGCGCGAGCGGTCGGCGTCAACGCCCGCAACCTCAAGAACCTGGAGGTCGACCGGACGACGTTCGCCCGGCTGGCCCCGCTGATCCCGCAGGGCATCGTGCGGATCGCCGAGTCCGGCGTCCGCGGCCCGCATGACGTCATGGACTACGCACGCTCGGGAGCCGATGCCGTGCTGGTCGGAGAGGCACTCGTGACAGGCAAGGACCCCAGGGCCGCGGTGGCCGACCTCGTCGCCGCCGGCGCGCACCCCTCGCTGCGGGCGGTGCGCCAGTGACCGCACCTCGCGGTGGACGGTCGGCAGCTGCCGCCCTCCACGAGGCCGTCAGCGCGCTCGGGGAACGCGGCCCGCTCGCGACCCAGTCGGGTCCCTACTTCGGGGACTTCGGCGGTCGCTTCGTCCCCGAGGCCCTGGTGGCAGCCCTGGACGAGCTCGACACGGCCTACCACAAGGCCCTGGCGGACCCGACGTTCGGGCGTGACCTCGAGCGCCTTCATCGCACGTACACCGGGCGGCCGAGCCCGTTGACCGAGGCGACCCGGTTCGCTGGCCACGTCGGCGGGGGAGCGCGGGTCTTCCTCAAGCGGGAGGACCTCAACCACACGGGCTCGCACAAGATCAACAACGTGCTCGGCCAGGCCCTGCTGGTCAAGCGCATGGGCAAGAAGCGCGTCATCGCCGAGACGGGCGCCGGCCAGCACGGGGTGGCCACGGCCACCGCCGCTGCGCTGCTCGACCTCGAGTGCACGGTGTACATGGGCGAGGAGGACACGCGCCGGCAGGCGCTCAACGTCGCCCGGATGCGTCTGCTCGGTGCCGAGGTCGTCCCGGTGCGGATCGGGCAGCGGACGCTCAAGGATGCGATCAACGAGGCGCTGCGGGACTGGGTGGCCAACGTCGAGACGACGCACTACCTGCTCGGCACTGTCACCGGACCCCATCCCTTCCCCGAGATGGTGCGCGACTTCCACCAGGTCATCGGCTACGAGGCCCGCGCTCAGCTCGCCGAGGAGATCGGCGCCCTCCCGGACGCGATCGCCGCCTGCGTCGGCGGCGGGTCGAACGCCCTCGGGATCTTCAACGCCTTCCTCGACGAGCCCTCCGTCCGCCTCTTCGGCTTCGAGGCGGGCGGCGACGGCGTCGAGTCCGGTCGGCATGCCTCGCGCTTCTCCGGCGGTGCGCCGGGAGTGCTGCACGGGGCACGCTCCTTCCTCCTGCAGGACGAGGACGGGCAGACCCTGCCGACGCACTCGATCTCGGCGGGCCTGGACTACCCGAGCGTGGGCCCGGAGCACGCCTGGCTGCACGAGCTCGGGCGGGTCCGGTACTCGCCCGTCACCGACACCGAGGCGATGGACGCCTTCTCGCTGCTGTGCAGGACCGAGGGGATCATCCCCGCCATCGAGTCCGCGCACGCCCTGGCCGGGGCGCTGACCCTCGGCCGCGAGACGGCGGACTGGGGTCTCGACCACCCGCCGGTGATCCTCGTCAACCTCTCAGGACGCGGGGACAAGGACGTGGCCACGGCTGCGCGCTGGTTCGGGCTGCTCGACGAGGGCGACGAGGCCGAGCGGACGGAGGGGCGCGGATGAGCGACGTCGTCGTGGACGGCCCGACGGCCACCCACCTGCACCGCCTGCGCGCGGAGGGTCGCGCCGCGCTCATCGGCTACCTCCCCCTGGGGTTCCCGGACCTCGAGGGCTCGATCCTGGCGGCTCGGGCGATGGTCGAGGCGGGCGCCGACATCGTCGAGCTCGGTCTGCCGTACACCGATCCGGTGATGGACGGGCCGACGATCCAGCGGGCCGTGGAGCAGTCGCTCGCTTCCGGCACCCGCGTGCAGGACGTGATGGGCGCCGTCGAGCAGATCGCTGCGACCGGGGCCACCGTTCTGGTGATGAGCTACTGGAACCCCGTCCTGCGGTACGGGGTCGAGCGATTCGCCCGCGACCTGGTGTCGGCGGGCGGAGCAGGACTCATCACACCGGACCTCATCCCCGACGAGGCAGCGCCGTGGCTCGCCGCCTCGGACGAGCTCGGCCTCGACCGGGTCTTCCTCGTCGCGCCCAGCTCGACGCCCGAGCGTCTGGCGATGACCGCCGCCGCCTCCAGGGGCTTCGTCTACGCGGCCTCCACCATGGGCGTCACCGGTACACGTGCCTCGGTGGGTTCCGACGCGGCCCGGCTCGTCGCCGACACGCGTGCGGCGGGGGCAGACCTCGTGTGCGTCGGCCTCGGCGTGAGCACCCCCGAGCAGGCCGCGGAGGTGGCGCGGTACGCGGACGGGGTCATCGTCGGAAGCGCCTTCGTGCGTCCGCTGCTCGACGCCCCGGACCTGGAGTCCGGGATCGCCGCGCTTCGCGTCGCCGTCGCGGCGATCGCCGAGGGAGTGCGGGGTGCGCGCAGGTGACGCTGACCGCCGCGCTCGTGCGCCTGGAGATCCCGAGCCCCTCGCAGAGCGTCTGGTACCTCGGACCCCTGCCGATCCGCGCCTACGCGCTGGCGATCATGACAGGCATCGTCGTCGCGCTGATCATGACGCGGCGTCGGTGGTCGCAGCGCGGGGGCGACCCCGACGACGTCCTGGAGATCGTCTTCTGGGCCGTGCCCTTCGGCATCCTCGGCGGGCGGATCTACCACGTCATCAGCTCGCCCGACGCCTACTTCGGCGCCGGCGGCGACCCGTGGAAGGCCTTCGCGATCTGGGAGGGCGGACTCGGGATCTGGGGGGCGATCGCGCTCGGAGCTCTCGGGGCGTGGATCGGCGCCCGCAAGCAGAAGGTGAGCTTCGTCGCGTTCGCTGACGCCGTCGCGCCCGGGCTGCTGGTCGCCCAGGCGATCGGCCGGCTGGGCAACTGGTTCAACCAGGAGCTCTTCGGCGGGCCGACCACCCTGCCGTGGGGCCTGCGGATCGACCCCGCGTCCGCCACCTTCCCCGCCGACCTCCCCGCGGACACGCTCTTCCACCCGACCTTCCTCTACGAGCTGCTGTGGAACCTCGCCGCGGCCGCCCTCATCGTGTGGCTCGAGCGTCGCTACCGCCTCGGCCACGGCCGGGTCTTCTGGGCGTACGTGATGGCGTACACCTCGGGCCGGATCTGGATCGAGTACCTGCGGATCGACACGGCGCACGAGATCCTCGGCCTGCGCCTCAACGTCTGGACCTCGCTCCTGGTCGGGCTCGGTGCGCTGGTAGCCTTCGTGCTGGTCGGACGCCGTCACCCTGGGCGCGAGACCACGGTGGTGACCGGGGATCCCGTGGAGCCTGCCGACGAGGGCGAGGACGTCCCCGAGACCCCTTCGGGCGACCCATCGGGCGCCATCGCCCCGGCGGACTCCTCTGACGAGCCCGCCCCGCACGAGCAGGAATCCTGACGGCGCCGGTCGCGGTACGTCGTGGTGGTACCTGCGCAGTACCGGAGCTGCGGTCCCCACTGCGGTGCCAGGCGGTATCGTCGCCGCCAGTCGGGCCGATGACGTCCCCGGACATCCTTCACGTACCCGGGCACGGGCCCGGGTCAGCACGAGGACGGTGGTAATGAGTCTCTTCGACGCTGCACCTGTGGGTCTCTACGACCCGACGGCCGAGCACGACGCCTGCGGCGTCGCGTTCGTCGCCACCCTGCGAGGGACACCGGGACGGGACATCGTCGACGCCGGTCTCACGGCGCTGCTCAACCTCGACCACCGTGGTGCCGTCGGCGCCGAGGTCGACAGCGGTGACGGCGCAGGGATCCTCACCCAGGTCCCCGACGCCTTCCTGCGGGACGTCATCCCCGGCGAGCTGCCCCCGGCCGGCCGGTACGCCATCGGCCTCGCCTTCCTTCCCGCCGAGCAGGCCGAGCAGTCCGCCGCCGTCGCCGCGATCGACGCGATCGTGCGCGAGGAGGGCCTCGACGTGCTGGCCTGGCGTGACGTCCCGGTCACGGCCGACCTCGTCGGACCGACGGCGCGCGCGACGATGCCGGCCTTCCGGCACCTCGTGGTCGCGGACCCGGCGCGCTCCCTGAGCGGGGTCGACCTCGACCGGAAGGCGTTCCGCGTGCGCAAGCGCGTCGAGAACGAGCTCGGTCTGTACTTCGCGTCCCTCTCGGCACGCACGCTGACCTACAAGGGCATGCTCACCACCGGACAGCTCGAGCCCTTCTTCCCCGACCTGTCCGACCCGCGGTACGCCTCGGAGATCGCACTGGTCCACTCGCGCTTCTCCACCAACACGTTCCCCTCGTGGCCCCTGGCCCAGCCGTTCCGGATGATCGCGCACAACGGTGAGATCAACACGGTCCGGGCGAACCGCAACTGGATGGCGGCGCGGCAGAGCACGCTGTCGAGCGAGGTCCTGGGGGACCTCACCCCCCTGCTCCCGGTCTGCTCGCCGAGCAGCTCGGACTCGGCGACGTTCGACGAGGTGCTCGAGCTGCTCCACCTGTCCGGGCGGAGCATGCCGCACGCGGTGCTGATGATGATCCCGGAGGCGTGGGAGAACCACGCCGAGATGGACCCGGCCCGCCGCGCGTTCTACGAGTACCACTCCACGCTCATGGAGCCGTGGGACGGGCCGGCTGCGCTGGCCTTCACCGACGGGACGCTCATCGGTGCGGTGCTCGACCGGAACGGGCTGCGTCCCGGCCGGTACTGGATCACCGACGACGGCCTCGTCGTCCTGGCGAGCGAGGCCGGGGTGCTCGACATCGACCCCGCGACCGTCGTGCGCAAGGGTCGCCTCGAGCCGGGCCGCATGTTCCTCGTCGACACCGGCGCGGGCAGGGTCGTCCCGGACGAGGAGATCAAGGGTCAGCTGGCCGACCAGCGTCCCTACGCGCAGTGGACGGCCGAGCACTCGGTCTTCCTCGACCAGCTGCCCGAGCGGGAGCACGTGCAGCACAGCCCCGCATCGGTGCGCCGTCGCCAGCGTGCCTTCGGCTACACCGAGGAGGAGCTCAAGATCCTCCTCGGTCCGATGGGTGCCACCGGCGCCGAGCCCCTCGGCGCGATGGGGACGGACACCCCCGTCGCAGTCCTGTCCAAGCGTCCGCGACTGCTCTTCGACTACTTCACGCAGATGTTCGCCCAGGTGACGAACCCGCCGCTGGACGCGATCCGTGAGGAGCTGGTCACCTCGATCGGCGGCGCGATCGGCCCCGAGCCGAACCTTCTCGCCGATGTTCCCGAGCACGCCCGGAAGCTGATCCTGCCGTTCCCGGTGATCGACAACGACCAGCTCGCCAAGATCGTCCGGATCGACAGGGATCCCGCTCTTGCCGGGGTGTTCCGCTCCGAGATCGTCAGGGGCCTGTACTCCGTCGCCGGCGGAGCCGCGGCGCTGGAGGCACGTCTCGAGGAGATCTTCGCCCAGGTCGACGCCGCGGTCGACGCCGGGGTGAGCTTCCTCATCCTGTCCGACCGGGAGTCCGACGCCGATCACGCGCCGATCCCCTCCCTGCTCCTGTCGAGCGCCGTCCACCACCACCTGCTGCGTCGCCACACCCGCACCCGGGTGAGCCTCGTGGTCGAGGCCGGTGACGTGCGCGAGGTGCACCACGTGGCACTGCTCGTCGGCTTCGGGGCGGCAGCCGTCAACCCGTACCTCGCGATGGAGACCGTCGAGGGAATGGCCCGTGAGGGCGCCCTTCAGGTCGAGCCGGAGAAGGCCGTCGCGAACCTCATCAAGGCGCTCGGCAAGGGCGTGCTCAAGGTGATGAGCAAGATGGGCATCTCGACCATCGCCTCGTACCGCGGCGCGCAGACCTTCGAGGCCATCGGGCTCTCGCACGAGGTGGTCGACCGCTACTTCGCGGGAACGACGAGCCGGCTCGGCGGGATCGGCCTCGACGTCGTCGCCGAGGAGGTCGCGGCTCGGCACCAGGACGCCTACCCCGCGAGCGGGAACCCGCAGGCGCACCGTCGCCTGAACGTCGGCGGCGAGTACCAGTGGCGCCGCGACGGGGAGGAGCACCTCTTCGACCCGGAGACGGTCTTCCGGCTCCAGCACTCGACCAGGACCCGTCAGCTCGACGTCTTCCGGGAGTACACGCGCCGGGTGGACGACCAGGCCGAGCGCCTCATGACGCTGCGCGGGCTGCTGCGCTTCGCCGAGGGTGCGCGACCGCCGGTCCCGCTCGAGGAGGTCGAGCCGATCGAGGACATCATCAAGCGGTTCTCGACCGGTGCGATGTCCTACGGGTCGATCTCTCTCGAGGCCCACCAGACGCTCGCCATCGCCATGAACAGGCTCGGCGCGCGCTCCAACACCGGTGAGGGCGGCGAGGACCCGGAGCGGCTGCACGACCCCGAACGGCGCTCGGCGATCAAGCAGATCGCCTCCGGCCGCTTCGGCGTCACGTCCGAGTACCTGACCAACGCCACGGACCTGCAGATCAAGATGGCCCAGGGCGCCAAGCCAGGTGAAGGCGGTCAGCTCCCGGGCACCAAGGTGTACCCGTGGGTCGCCAGGACGCGGCACTCGACACCGGGCGTCGGGCTCATCTCCCCGCCGCCGCACCACGACATCTACTCGATCGAGGACATCGCCCAGCTCATCCACGACCTGAAGAACGCGAACCCGCAGGCGCGGGTGCACGTCAAGCTCGTCAGCGAGTTCGGGGTGGGCACGGTCGCGACGGGTGTCTCCAAGGCGCACGCCGACGTCGTCCTCATCTCGGGGCACGACGGCGGGACGGGTGCGAGCCCGCTCACCTCGCTCAAGCACGCGGGCACGCCATGGGAGATCGGCCTCGCCGAGACCCAGCAGACCCTCGTGCTCAACAACCTGCGCGACCGGATCGTCGTGCAGGTCGACGGCCAGCTCAAGACGGGCCGCGACGTCGTGATCGGCGCGCTGCTCGGCGCGGAGGAGTTCGGCTTCGCGACGGCTCCGCTCGTCGTGAGCGGCTGCGTGATGATGCGGGTCTGTCATCTCGACACCTGCCCCGTCGGGGTCGCCACCCAGAACCCCGAGCTGCGGGCACGCTTCACCGGCAAGCCGGAGTTCGTGGAGACCTTCTTCGAGTACATCGCCATCGAGGTACGCGAGTACCTCGCGGCGCTCGGGTTCCGGTCCATCGAGGAGGCCGTCGGCCACGTCGAGGCGCTCGACGCCCGCGCGGCCGGCGACCACTGGAAGGCGGCGGGCTTGGACCTCTCCCCGGTGCTCGAGCGGCCGGTGCCGGTCCCTGGAGCGTCGCTGCGCAACACCACGGGCCAGGACCACGGGCTCGACAAGGCCCTCGACAACCAGCTCATCTCGCGGGCGGAACCGGCACTCGAGCGGGGCGAACGGGTCACGATCGACGTCCCGGTCCGCAACGTCAACCGGACCGTGGGCACGATGCTCGGGCACGAGGTCACGCGGCGGTACGGCGGTGAGGGACTCCCGGACGACACCATCGAGGTCACCCTGACCGGATCGGCTGGCCAGTCCCTCGGGGCGTTCCTGCCGCGCGGCATCACGCTGCGGCTGTTCGGCGACGCGAACGACTATGTCGGCAAGGGCCTGTCGGGTGGGCGCGTCGTCGTCCGCCCCGACATCTCCTCCGTGCTCGTCGGCCAGCGCGACGTGATCGCGGGCAACGTCATCGGCTACGGGGCGACCTCCGGCGAGATCTTCCTCCGCGGGGTGGTCGGCGAGCGCTTCGGCGTGCGCAACTCCGGCGCGACGCTGGTCGTCGAGGGGGTCGGTGACCACGGCTGCGAGTACATGACCGGAGGGCGGGTCGTCGTGCTCGGACGGACGGGCCGCAACTTCGGCGCCGGCATGTCGGGCGGTCATGCGTTCGTCCTCGACCTGCGGCCGGAGCTCGTCAACCAGCCGGCGCTCGTCAACGGTGAGCTCGCGCTCACCACCGTCGACGCGGAGCACGGCGCCGAGCTGGAGGCCTTGCTGCGCACCCACGCGGCGGAGACCGGCTCACCGCTCGCTCAGGAGCTGCTCGCCGATCTGCCGGCTGCACTGGCCCGGTTCACCCGGATCGTGCCGACCGAGTACGAGCGCATGCTCGCCACCCTCGCAGATGCCGCGGAGCAGGGGCTCGACCCCAGCGCCCCAGGTGTCTGGGACCACATCCTGGAGGTGTCCCATGGCTGACCCCCGCGGCTTCCTCAAGGTGCGCCAGCGTGAGCTGCCGCCGAGCCGTCCCGTCGAGGTCCGGCTGCTCGACTACCGCGACGTGCAGGCAGAGCTCGCCGGGACGAACGAGGCCAGGCTGACCGCGCAGGCCGGGCGCTGCATGGACTGCGGCATCCCGTTCTGCCACCAGGGCTGTCCGCTGGGCAACCTCATCCCGGAGTGGAACGACCTGGTCTGGAAGGGGCAGTGGGGCGAGGCGAGCGATCGGCTGCACGCCACGAACAACTTCCCCGAGTTCACCGGGCGGATCTGCCCGGCCCCGTGCGAGACGTCCTGCGTGCTCGGCATCACCGAGCCGCCCGTCACGATCAAGAACGTCGAGGTCTCGATCGTCGACGAGGCCTTCGCGCGTGGTCTGATCACCCCGCAGGTCCCGCACTTCCTCACCGGCAACACGATCGCCGTCGTCGGTTCCGGACCGGCGGGCCTCGCCGCGGCTCAGCAGCTGACACGCGCCGGTCACACCGTCGCCGTCTTCGAGCGTGCCGACCGCATCGGTGGCCTGCTGCGGTACGGGGTGCCGGACTTCAAGCTCGAGAAGTGGCACATCGACCGCCGTGTGGCGCAGATGGAGGCCGAGGGCACGAGGTTCCGGCCCGGGGTCGAGATCGGCCGGGACATCAGCTGGACCGAGCTGCGTGCGCGCTACGACGCCGTCGTGGTGGCCATCGGCTCGACGACGCCGCGGGTGCTGACGGTCCCGGGGTCCGACCTCGCGGGGGTGCAGCCGGCGGTGCCGTTCCTCCGTCAGTCCAACCAGGTCCAGGCAGGCGACTCGATCCCCGACCAGGTCACCGCGACCGGCAAGCACGTCGTGGTGATCGGGGGCGGTGACACGGGCTCGGACTGCGTCGGTACCTCGCTCCGTCAGGGTGCGGCCTCGGTGACCTCTCTCGAGATCACCCCGCAGCCCCCGATGGACCGGCCGCTCAACCAGCCGTGGCCGACGTACCCGATGGTGTACAAGGTCTCGAGCTCGCACGAGGAGGGCGGCGAGCGCGAGTACCTGGCCTCGACCGTCGAGCTCATCGGCGACGAGGACGGGAACGTGCGGCACCTGCGGGTCGCCACGACCGAGCTCACCACCGAGGGCCGGCTCGTGCCGATCCCCGGCACCGAGAAGGACCTGCCCGCGGACCTCGTCCTGCTGGCCATGGGGTTCACCGGTCCGGAGACGGACACCCTGGTGGTGCAGACCGGTGCCGACCTGACCGGTCAGGGGACCGTGGCCCGTGGCGAGGACTACTCGTCCTCGGTTCCCGGAGTCTTCGTGGCCGGTGACGCCGGCCGAGGTCAGTCGCTCATCGTCTGGGCGATCGCGGAGGGCCGCGCCGCCGCGGCCGCCGTCGACGCCTATCTGCGTGGGAGCACGGAGCTCCCCGCCCCGATCACCCCGACGGAACGGGCCATGCGTCCCTGAAGCGGGACTCGTGGCCAGAAGGTCCCATGTTCCCCGAACTAGGCTGGAGCCATGCGTAGAGCCAAGATTGTCTGCACCCTCGGTCCCGCGACGGAGTCGCCCGAGCAGGTCCAAGCCCTCGTCGACGCCGGGATGGACGTCGCCCGGATCAACAGGAGCCACGGCGAGCCCGAGGAGCACGCCGCCGTCATCCGTCGCGTCCGCGCGGCCGCCAAGGCCTCCGGTCGCGCCGTCGCGGTCCTCGTCGACCTCCAGGGCCCGAAGATCCGCCTCGGCCGTTTCATCGAGGGCAAGCACGACGTCGCGGTCGGCGACGTCTTCACGATCACGACCGACGACATCGACGGAACCAAGGACATCTGCTCGACCACCTACAAGGGCCTGCCCGGCGACGCCCGCGTCGGCGACCGGATCCTCATCGACGACGGCAAGGTCGCGGTGCGCATCACCGCCGTCGAGGGCAACAACGTCGTCACCGTCGTCGAGGTGCCGGGGACCGTCTCCAACAACAAGGGCCTCAACCTCCCGGGTGTCGCGGTCAACGTGCCGGCGATGTCCGAGAAGGACGAGACCGACCTGCGGTGGGGCCTCGCCCAGGGCTGCGACTTCATCGCGCTGTCCTTCGTGCGCTCCGCCGCCGACTACGAGGACGTCGCGCGGATCATGGCGGAGGAGGGCCGCAAGGTCCCCGTCATCGCCAAGGTCGAGAAGCCCCAGGCCGTCGACAACCTCGCCGAGATCGTCGACGCCTTCGACGGCATCATGGTCGCCCGCGGTGACCTCGGTGTCGAGCTGCCCCTCGAGCAGGTGCCGCTGGTCCAGAAGCGCGCCATCGAGCTCGCTCGTCGCTCGGCCAAGCCCGTCATCGTCGCCACCCAGGTGCTCGAGTCGATGATCACCTCCCCGCGCCCCACGCGTGCAGAGGCCTCCGACTGCGCGAACGCCGTGCTCGACGGTGCGGATGCGGTCATGCTCTCGGGCGAGACCAGCGTCGGAGACTTCCCGATCGAGGCCGTGCGCACGATGGCACGGATCATCGAGTCCACCGAGGAGGGTGGGTTCGAGCGGATCGCCCCGCTCGGCTGGAGCCCCCAGACGCGTGGTGGAGCGATCACCCACGCGGCGGCGGACGTCGGCGAGACCCTCGGCGTGAAGTACCTGGTGACGTTCACGCAGAGCGGTGACTCGGCTCGCCGGGTCTCGCGTCTGCGCGCGCCGATCCCGATGGTCGCGTTCACCCCCGACGCGGTGGTGCGCAACCAGCTCGCCCTGACCTGGGGAGTGCAGACCTACGAGACGCCGACGGTGACCCACACCGACGAGATGGTCTCCCAGGTCGACCAGACCCTGCGGGCGAACGGTCTCGTCGAGGGCGGGGACCGCGTGGTCATCGTCTTCGGTGCCCCGGTCGGCATCCCCGGCACGACGAACTCGCTGCTCGTGCACAAGTTCGCCAACTGATCCCAGCACTGCGCGTACGAGGCCCCCGGCGGATGCCGGGGGCCTCGTGCCGTTCGTGACGAGGGAGTCACGCTCGCGCAGCACGACGGGCCCCCGGCATCCGCCGG
>NZ_JBFHHB010000001.1:0-65167 GCF_041597215.1 Actinotalea sp. | reverse complement strand
CGGGCTCACGTCGTCGTCAGGGGTCACGTGGGGGATACTAGGCGGGCGCACCGAGGGGTGCCGCCGTTCTTCAGGAGGGACCGCTCGTGACCTACGTGATCGCCCAGCCTTGTGTCGACGTCAAGGACAAGGCCTGCATCGACGAGTGTCCCGTCGACTGCATCTACGAAGGCAAGCGCTCGCTCTACATCCACCCGGACGAGTGCGTGGACTGCGGGGCCTGCGAGCCCGTCTGCCCCGTCGAGGCCATCTACTACGAGGACGACGTCCCCGAGCAGTGGAGCGACTACTACAAGGCGAACGTCGAGTTCTTCGACGTCCTCGGCTCGCCCGGTGGCGCCGCGAAGCTCGGCATGATCGACCGCGACCACCCGCTGGTCACCGCTCTGCCGCCGCAGGCCGAGACGCACTGACACCGGTAGCGGACCGAGAGCTCGCATCGTGGGCCTGAGCACCGCCGGGCTGCCCGACTTCCCGTGGGACAGCCTCGTCCCGTTCGCACAGCGGGCGCGTGCGCATCCTGAGGGGATCGTCGACCTGTCGGTGGGTACCCCCGTCGACCCGACCCCGGTGCTGGTGCGTGACGCCCTCGCCGCGGCCGCCGACTCCCCGGGCTACCCGTCGACCCACGGCACGGCCGCGCTGCGGCAGGCCGTCGTCGACTGGTTCGCCCGGCGCAGGGCGGTACCGGGTCTCGACCCCGCAGGCGTCCTGCCGACGGTGGGCTCCAAGGAGCTCGTCGCCTGGCTCCCGTCCCTGCTCGGCCTGGGCGAGGGCGACGTCGTCGTCCACCCCGCGGTCGCGTACCCGACGTACGACATCGGTGCCAGGCTGGCCGGCGCGACCGCGTTGCCCACCGACGAGGTCGCCGACTGGCGCGGTCGCACCGACGTCCGGCTCGTCTGGCTGAACTCCCCCTCGAACCCCACCGGCCGGGTCCTGGGCGTGCCGGAGCTCCGTTCGGTCGTCGAGGCGGCCCGGGAGATCGGTGCCGTCGTGGCCTCCGACGAGTGCTACGCCCTGCTGGCCTGGGACGATCCGTGGGCGAGCGACGGTGTGCCGAGCATCCTGGACCCGCGGGTGAGCGACGGTCGGCTCGACGGGCTGCTCGCGGTCCACTCGCTGTCCAAGCAGTCGAACCTCGCCGGCTACCGCGCAGCGTTCCTCGCAGGGGACCCGGCACTCGTCGGCAGCCTTCTCGAGCTCCGCAAGCAGGCCGGGATGATCGTCCCCGGCCCGGTCCAGGCGGCCATGACCGTGGCCCTCGGCGACGACGCGCACGTCGCGGAGCAGCACGCGCGCTACGCCCGTCGCCGCGCGGTGCTCGCCGCGGCCCTCGACGCGGCCGGGTACCTCGTGGACGGCTCCCCGGCGGGTCTGTACCTCTGGGTCACGGCTCCCGGTGCGGGGCAGGACTGCTGGGCGACGGTCGCCGACCTGGCCGAGCTCGGGATCCTGGTCGCGCCGGGGGAGTTCTACGGACCGACCGCCGCGCGGCATGTCCGGGTCGCCCTCACCGCCTCGGACGAGGACGTCGCCAGGGCAGCGGCACGGTTGACCGGGGCCTGACCCCACGCGGGCGGCTCGTCGTGTGATCTTTGTCACGGCTGGATCGAGTGCGGATATCTGCTTTACTCGGACTTGACCGATGATCCGTGCCGCGGCGTTCGTGCGCGCGGGGTCGCCTGCGGCGGCGAGCTCGTCTCAGGTCGGTCATGGCGATGCTGCCCCACCCGCAGGTGCGGGGTACCGTCGCCCTGGCATATTGGCGACAGGGACGTCGTGGCGTGTTCCGACGGACCGCGAGGAGGACAGATGAGCGAGACCACCGCACCGGCTGCCGAGCTGAGGATCGACGACCGGAGCCTGCCGCTGCCGGTGGTCCCGGCCACCCTGGGGAACGACGGGATCGTCGTCGCCTCGCTGCTCAAGGAGACGGGCCGCGTCACCGTCGACCCCGGGTTCATGAACACGGCCTCGTGCGAGTCGACCATCACGTACATCGACGGCGACGAGGGTGTGCTGCTGTACCGCGGCTACCCGATCGACCAGCTCGCCGAGCACTCGTCCTTCCTCGAGGTCGCCTACCTGCTCACCCACGGCGAGCTCCCGCGCCCGGCGCAGCTCTCCTCGTGGATCGAGCGCATCGAGCGGCACACGCACCTGCACGACAACTTCAAGGCGCTCATCGGCGCGTTCCCCACCAACGCCCACCCGATGGCCGTGCTCTCCAGCGCGGTCTCGGCGCTTCCCGGCTACTACCCCGAGAGCATCGACCCCTTCGACCCGGCGACGGTCGAGCTCGCCACCGTGCTGCTGCTCGCCAAGGCGCCGACGATCGCGGCCTACGCGCACCGTCGGGCCCTCGGCCAGAACATGATCGGCCCGGAGCGGGGTCGCGGCTACGTCGCGGACTTCCTGCGGATGACCTTCCAGCCGACGAACCAGCACTTCGACGTCGACCCGGTGATGGCCAAGGCGCTGGACGTGCTGTTCCTGCTGCACGCCGACCACGAGCAGAACTGCTCCACCTCGACCGTGCGGATCGTCGGCTCGAGCCACGCCAACCTGTACGCCTCGGTCTCGGCAGGGGTCAACGCCCTGTCCGGCCCGCTGCACGGCGGGGCCAACGAGGCCGTGCTGCGCATGCTCACCGAGATCCAGGCGAGCGGCGGCGACGCCACGGACTTCATGCGCCGGGTCAAGGACAAGGAGGAGGGTGTCCGGCTCATGGGCTTCGGGCACCGCGTCTACAAGAACTACGACCCGCGCGCGGCGATCGTGAAGAAGGCGGCCGACTCGGTCCTCTCCGCCCTCGGCAAGCGCGACGAGATGCTCGACATCGCGATGAGCCTCGAGGAGATCGCGCTCAACGACGACTACTTCATCGAGCGCAAGCTCTACCCCAACGTGGACTTCTACACCGGGCTGATCTACAAGGCGATGGGCTTCCCGAGCCGGATGTTCACCCCGCTGTTCGCCGTCGGCCGGATGCCCGGCTGGATCGCGCAGTGGCGCGAGATGATGACCGACCCCGCGACCAAGATCGGCCGTCCGCGCCAGATCTACACCGGGCCGACGGTCCGGGAGTACGTGCCGGCCGAGGCGCGCTGAGCACAGGTACCGCCGTTCCGGGTCGGGTCAGGGAGCAGCGAAGCTCACCTCGACCCGACCCGTGGGCAGCGGATCGGTCGAGGCAGTCCAGCCCGCGGTCGAGCGGGTCCACACCTGGTCAGCGGTCCTGACCTCGACGGCCTGCGTCTGCCCGGCGGTGCCGACCGCCCACTGGGCCACCGCCCAGCCCAGTCGCCCGGCCTCGGCCTCGCCGTCGGGCAGGGCGGACGCGTCGAGCACCGCCGTGGTGCCCTCGATCGTCGGCTGCACCCCCAGGTCGCGGGCGACCAGTCCCGCGAACGCCTCCGGATCTGCCGTGCCGGCCTCCGGAAGGGTGCACGTGAGCGAGCCGGGCGACCACCCGGACAGGGCCGAGGCCCAGGCGCGCGCTCGCGCCTCGTGCTGCCCGTAGGCGTCGGGGAAGGCAGAGCGCTGCACCGCCTGCGCGGCCTCGGTGATCGGCAGCTCGAGGTAGCCGTCGACGCGGACCAGCGCGTCGTAGAAGGCGTTCGTGGCATGGACGGGGTCCTGCACCTGCTCGGGGGTGCCCCAGCCCTGCGACGGGCGCTGCTGGAACAGGCCGAGGGAGTCGCGATCGCCGTAGTCGATGTTGCGGAGCTTGGACTCCTGGAGGGTCGTGGCGATGGCGATCGTCAGGGCGCGAGCGGGGAGCCCCCGCTGCTCGGCGATCCCGCCCAGCAGCGCCGCGTTGGCCGCCTGCTCGGGGTCGAGGTACCAGGAGGTGCCGTCGAGCAGCGCAGCGCAGCGCTCGGCGATCGGCAGGGCATCCCGCCCGTGGAGCCACGCGGCCACGCCGGCGACCCCGAGCCCGAGGACGAGCACGAAGGTCAGCACCCCGGCGAGCGCCCCTCGTGCCTGACCGCGCCGGCCCGGACGGGCCACCTCAGGCGTGCAGGTCGGGGTTCAGGGTGATCCCGTGCCCGGCGCGCGGCAGGACCTCGACCGCCCCGGTCTGGGAGTTGCGGCGGAACAGCATGCCGTCGCGGCCCGCGAGCTCGCGCGCCGCGACAACGGTCCCGTCCACGCTCACCTTCGTCCCGGCGGTCACGTACAGGCCCGCCTCGACCACGCAGTCGTCGCCCAGCGGGATGCCGAGCCCCGCGTTCGCCCCGAGGAGGCTGCGCTCGCCGATGGAGACGACCTGACGGCCGCCGCCGGACAGGGTGCCCATGATCGACGCGCCGCCGCCGATGTCGCTGCCCTCGCCGACCACGACCCCGGAGGAGATCCGACCCTCGACCATGCACGTGCCGAGGGTCCCGGCGTTGAAGTTGACGAATCCCTCGTGCATCACGGTGGTGCCCTCTGCCAGGTGCGCCCCGAGCCGCACGCGGTCCGCGTCGGCGACCCGCACACCGGAGGGCACGACGTAGTCGACCATCCGCGGGAACTTGTCGATCCCGAAGACGGTCGGCATCCGCCCCGTGGCCACCCGCAGGCGCAGCCGGGTCGCCTCGAAGTCCTCGACGGCGCAGGGGCCTGCATCGGTCCACACGACGTTCTGCAGCACGCCGAAGAGCCCGTCGAGCGCGAGCCCGTGCGGGGCGACGAGCCGGTGCGACAGGAGGTGCAGCCGCAGGTAGGCGTCGGGGACCGACGCGGGCGCAGCGTCGAGGTCGATCACCGTCAGGACCTGCTCCGTGCGGACACCGCGCGCGCCGTCCAGGCCGGTGGGCAGGGTCGGGTTCGCACCGTCGGACTCCGGTGCGCCGAGCCGAGGGGCCGGGTACCAGGTGTCCAGGACGGTGCCCGTCGCGACGTGGACGGAGGCGAGGCCGTGGCCGTGAGCCGTTCGTGTCATGGGCGAAGCCTAACGATCCGCTCCGAACGGCTCTTCCCCGTGTCGAGGGCTGGCTAGGGTCGGGGGCATGCCCCCTCTCGATCTCACCGCCGACCTCGTCACCCTCACGCGCGCCCTGTGCGACCTCCCATCGGTCAGCGGGTCCGAGCGCGAGATCGCCGACGCGGTCGAGGAGGCGCTGCGGGCGCTGGGCCACCTCGAGGTCCTGCGGGACGGCGACGCCGTCGTCGCCCGCACCCACCTGGGCCGTGCCGAGCGGGTGGTCCTCGCCGGGCACCTCGACACCGTCCCGGTCGCCCGCAACCTGCCGAGCGAGGTGCGCGAGGACCCCGAGGGGCCGGTCGTCTGGGGTCGCGGGACGGTCGACATGAAGGCCGGGGACGCCGTGCTGCTCGCGCTGGCGGCCGCGCTGCGCGAGCCGACCCGCGACGTCACGTGGGTCTTCTACGACCACGAGGAGGTCGCCAGCGAGCTGAACGGCCTGGGCCGGCTCGTCGCGAACCACCCCGACTGGGTCACGGGCGACATCGCGGTCCTGGGTGAGCCGACCTCGGGGGCGATCGAGGGCGGATGCAACGGGACCCTCCGCGTCGAGGTCGTCATCCCCGGCAAGGCGGCCCACTCGGCACGCTCGTGGCTCGGCGTCAACGCGATCCACGGAGCGGCTCCCGTCCTGCAGCGGCTCGTCGAGGCCGTCCCGCGGGTCGCCGAGGTCGACGGTCTGACCTACCGCGAGGGCCTGAACGCCGTCGGCATCCGTGGCGGGATCGCCGGCAACGTCATCCCCGACGAGTGCGTCGTCACCGTCAACCACCGCTTCGCCCCCGATCGCACGGAGGAGCAGGCACTCGCAGCCGTCCGTGAGCTCTTCGAGGGCTACGAGGTGCGGGTGACCGACACGGCGCCCGGTGCCCGGCCCGGCCTGGACCACCCGGCGGCCGAGGCCTTCGTCCGCGAGGTCGGCTCCCGCTCCGGTCGTCCCCCGCGGGCGAAGGAGGGATGGACGGATGTCGCACGGTTCTCGGCGCTGGGTGTCCCTGCGGTGAACTTCGGGCCAGGGGACCCGGCGCTCGCGCACGCGGACGAGGAGCGCACGCCGATCGCCGATCTCACGCTCTGCTTCGACGCGCTCAGAGGCTGGTTGACCTCCTAGGCTGCCGACCATGACCGATCCGACGGACAACAACGTGAAGGTCCCCGACGGCTACCGCAAGGGCCCCGTCCTGCTGCGTCGCGGCCAGGTCCCGGTCACGACGACGGACCAGAACCTCCTCGCCCGCGGAGCGCCGGCGGACTGGGTCCACACCGATCCCTGGCGGGTCATGCGGATCCAGAGCGAGTTCGTCGAGGGCTTCGGCGCGCTGGCAGAGGTCGGCCCGGCCGTGAGCGTGTTCGGCTCGGCGCGCACCCAGCGCCACGACCCGGACTACCACCTGGGTCGCGAGGTCGGGCGCAGACTCGTCGAGGCAGGGTTCGCGGTGATGACCGGGGGCGGGCCCGGGGTCATGGAGGCGGCGAACCGTGGGGCGAGCGAGGCGGGCGGGCTGTCGATCGGCCTCGGCATCGAGCTCCCCTTCGAGCAGGGGATGAACGCCTGGGTCGATCTCGGCATCAACTTCCGGTACTTCTTCGCCCGCAAGACGATGTTCGTCAAGTACGCGCAGGGCTTCATCGTCCTGCCCGGTGGCTTCGGGACCTTCGACGAGCTCTTCGAGTCGATCACCCTCGTCCAGACGCAGAAGGTGACGGAGTTCCCGATCGTCCTGGTCGGCAGCGAGTACTGGTCGGGTCTCCTCGCCTGGCTCCGCGGCCCGGTGCTGGACAAGGGCACGGTCTCCGAGCGCGACCTCGACCTGATCCAGGTCGTCGACGACCCCGCCGACGCGGTGCTCGCCGTCCAGCGCGATGCCCTGACCCGCGCCGCCGACGAGGCAGCAGCAGCGTCAGACCCGTCCTGAGGTGGACGAGCGGGTCGGGGTCCCGCCTGCAGGCGTAGCCCTGTGGTTGCGGGGAAGGCCCCTGGGCGGGGACCGGGCAGCGGTGATGGCCGTGGTGAACCGGACCTCCGACTCCTTCTACGCGGACGCCAGGGCCGGCGACACCGACGCCGCGGTGGCCGCCGTCGAACGGGCGGTCCGTGCCGGCGCCGATCTCGTCGACATCGGCGGGGTGCGTGCGGGCAGGGGGCCGGTGGTCGGGACGGCCGAGGAGATCGACCGTGTCGTACCGGTCGTCCTCGCGGTACGGGCGGCCCACCCCGATCTGCCGATCAGCGTGGACACCTGGCGCGGTGAGGTCGCGCTCGCCGTGGCGCGGGCGGGAGCCGATCTCCTGAACGACACCTGGGCGGGGCACGACCCACGGCTCGCCGCGATCGCGGCGGAGCACGGGATGGGTCTGGTCTGCTCGCACACCGGCGGCGTCCCTCCGCGCACCGATCCGCTGCGACCGCAGTACCCGCTCGACCCGGCACGGGCCGCCGCGGCCGGCAGCGACGACCGCGGCGTGCCCGAGCCCGGGGCCGACCCTCTCGACGGTGTCCTGGTGGACGTGGTCGACACCCTCACCCGCTCGGCGCGCCGCGCGGTCGAGGCGGGGGTCGATCCTCGATCGGTCCTCGTCGACCCCACGCACGACTTCGGCAAGAACACCTGGCACTCGGTGCACCTGACCCGACGGACCTCCGCACTGACGGGCCTGGGCCACCCGGTGCTCATGGCGCTCAGCCGCAAGGACTTCGTCGGCGAGTCGCTCGGCCTGGAGGTCGAGGACAGGCTCGAGGGGACCCTCGCGGCGACCGCGATCGCCGCATGGTCCGGGGCGAGCGTCTTCCGCGCGCACGACGTCCTGGCGACGCGGCGCGTGGTGGAGATGGTCGCCGTGCTCCGGGGCGAGCGCGCGCCGCTGCGGGCGCTGCGCGGGCTGGGATGACACCGGCCTCCCTGCGCAGTCCGCGGACCTGGCCGTGGTGGGCTCAGGTGCTCGTGGTCGCCGTGGCGGCCCGGGTGATCAGCGCGGTGATCTTCCTCGCCGTCGCGCGGACCCAGGCGGCGACCCCGTGGTCCGATCCCTCGCCCGGGTACCTGGTCTTCACCGGTGACATGTGGGACGCCGGGTGGTACCGCTCGATCGCCGAGGAGGGCTACCCGACGTCCCTGCCCCGCGGTGGCGACGGACTGGTGCTGCAGAACGCCTGGGCCTTCTTCCCCCTGTTCCCGGTGCTCGTGCGGGGGATCTCGCTGCTGAGCGGCGGGACATGGACCGTGATCGCCCCGCTGCTCGCGACGGTCCTCGGGCTCGCGGCGATGCTGGTGGTCCATCAGGTCGTGGCCCACGCGATGACGCGCCCGGCGGCCACGGGGCTGGACCGCTCCCGTCGCGGGGCGCGTGACCTCGTCCCCCTTCTGACGGTCGCCCTGCTGGCCACCTCGGCCTCCGCTCCGGTCCTCCAGGTCGCGTACACCGAGTCGCTCGCGCTCCTGCTCGTCTCCTCGGTGATCCTCGCGGTCCAGCGTGAGCGCTACGGAGCTGCGGCGGTCCTCGTCGTGGCGCTCGGCCTGACCCGTGCCGTCGCCCTCCCGATGGCCGTCGTCGTGCTCGCCCACGCGGTGGCGCGGTGGCCGGGTCTCGCCATGCGTCGCAGGGTCGGCGTCGTCGGGCTGCTCGCGCTCACCGTTCTGTCGGGGTTCGCCTGGCCGGCCGTCGTCGGTCGGCTGACGGGGGTCCCCGACGCCTACACGCTGACCCAGGGGGCCTGGCGCGCCCGCCAGGAGGTCGTCCTCCTCCTCCCGTGGCTCGACGTGGCGCGCTGGCTGCTCGGCGCTTGGGGGATCCTCGCGCTGGGCGTCCTGGTCGCGACCCTCGTCGTCACGCTCGCGAGCCGCCCGATGCGACGGCTCGGGCCCGAGCTGCTGGGCTGGGCGATCGGCTACGTGGGCTACCTGCTCGTCGTGGTCGAACCGGGCACGAGCCTTGCGCGGTTCGCGATCCTCGCCGTGCCCTTCTGGGCGGCACTCGCCCAACCGGTGGCCACCTCGCGGCATCGGGGCCGTGCCGTGGCGGCGCTGGTCGTGGTGGGGGTGCTGGGGCAGATCGCGTGGATCGGGCTCCTGTGGCGCCTCGTCCCGCCGTCCGGCTGGCCGCCATGAGAAGCGGTCCGGCTGGTGCACCGGGTGAACTAGACTGATCACGGACAACCGTCCTCGCCGCGTGCCCGACCGATGCTCTGGCGGGCGCAGCGGCCTTGGGGGCGGGCCGGCACTGACGAGGAGGAGCCAGCGATGGCCGCGATGAAGCCGAGGACGGGCGACGGACCGCTCGAGGTCACGAAGGAAGGCCGTGGCATCGTCATGCGCGTCCCGCTCGAGGGCGGCGGTCGTCTCGTCGTGGAGCTCAACGCGACCGAGGCCGGCGAGCTCGCCGAGGCTCTGACCGCCGTCGTCGGCTGACCCTTCCGTGCCGGCCCCAGCACGACGCCGGACCGCCCCGGTAGCGATGCCGGGCGTCCCGGCGCTCCCCGAGGTGCTCGTCGTGGCGGGTGCCGTCGCGACCAGCGCCGCGCTGACCGACGGCGACGTCGACGCGCTCGTCCTCCCGTTGGCCCCGCCCGCTGACGGAGACACCGATCCCCAGCCACGCACGGGGACCGCCGACGCAGCCGCGCGCTACGGGATCGACCTCTCGGACCTCGCCGAGCGCCTGCACGCCACGGGGGTCGCCGGCGACGTGCACAGCATCGACCTCCCGCGCCCGGCCGGGTCGGGGGTCACCCTCCCGTGGACGGGTCTGCCCACCCGGCTCGTGCTCGTCGGCATCGGGGCGGGGGAGCCGGACGAGCTGCGCAAGGCGGGCGCGGCCGTGTCCCGGAAGACGCGCGGACTGCGCACGGTCGTGACCACGGCCGTCGCGCGCGCGGGTGCCGAGTCGGTGCGGGCCTTCGTCGAGGGCTACCTGCTCGGCGCCTACCGTCACCCCACGCGGGCGACCGGCACTCCTGCTCCGGCGGCTGCCGAACGGCTCGTCCTGCTCGGTGCGCACCCGGCCGAGGCCGTGGAGCAGGCCCGGGTGATCGCCGCCGCCACGTGGACGGCGCGGGAGCTCACGGTGACGCCCTCGGACACGAAGAGCCCCGCCTGGCTGGCCGATCGTGCCTCGGCCCTCGCCAAGGAAGCCGGGCTCGAGGTCGACGTCCTCGGTCCGACCGAGCTCGCCCAGCAGGGCTTCGGCGGGATCCTCGCCGTCGGCTCCGGCTCGGCGACCCCGCCGCGACTGGTGGTCGTGCGGTACACCCCGCCGGCCCGTCGGTCAGGGCCGGAACCCGCCCACGTGGTCCTCGTCGGCAAGGGGATCACCTACGACACCGGCGGCCTGTCGATCAAGCCGCGCGAGTCGATGGTCCCGATGAAGACGGACATGGCCGGCGCTGCCGTCGCCCTGTCGACCGTCCTGGGGGCCGCTGCTGCCGGCGTGCGTCACCGCGTCACGGCCGTGCTGCCGCTGGCGGAGAACGCCTTCGGTGCCTCGTCCTACCGGCCGAGCGACGTGCTGCGGATGTACGGGGGCACGACCGTCGAGGTCACCAACACCGACGCCGAGGGGCGTCTCGTGCTCGCCGATGCGCTCACCTTCGCCGACCAGGAGCTCGAGCCCGACGTCCTGGTGGACGTGGCGACGCTGACCGGAGCGGCGACCATGGCGCTCGGCAGGACCCACGGTGCCCTGTTCAGCGCCGACGACGCGCTCGCCCGTGCCCTGCAGGCGGCCGGCGAGGCCGCCGGCGAGCGGCTGTGGCGCATGCCGCTGGTCGAGGACTACCGCCCGGCCCTGCGGTCGGAGGTCGCCGACATCCATCACATGGCTGCTGACGGCACCAGCGCCGGTTCCGTCGTGGCCGCGCTGTTCCTCCAGCGCTTCGTCGGCACGCGCACCTGGGCGCACCTGGACATCGCCGGCCCGGCGCGGTCCGGCACGGCGGCTCACGAGCTGCCCGAGGGCGCGACGGGCTTCGGGACGCGGGTGCTGCTCCGCTGGCTCTCGGGCCCGCTCGCCGGCTGAGGCCCCGCCTCTCCCGGGCCGGGCCTGCCGGCGCGTTCCTCAGCGCCGCGAGGCCACCAGCAGCCCGTCGCCCAGCCCGAGCATCGCCGGGATGAGGCGCTCGTCGTCGCGGATCGAGCGGACGACCTCCCGCAGCGCGGTGGTGAGCTCGTCGCGGCGTGCGGGGTCCGGGACGCGGTTGTGGTGCAGGGCGTGCGCGACCACCAGGAGACCGCCCGGGTGCAGCAGGCGGATGGCCTGCTCGACCTGGGCGGCGAGCTCGAGCGGGTCGGCGTCGGCGAGGACGAGGTCGTAGGCGCCGTCGGTCAGGCGCGGCAGGACGTCGAGTGCCCGGCCGGTGATCGTCCGGGTCCGGGTGGCGCGGACGCCGTCCTCGGCGAAGGCGGCCTTGGCAGCGCGGTGGTGCTCGGCCTCGGAGTCGATCGTGGTGAGCACACCGTCCGGAGCCATCCCGCGCAGCAGCCACAGGCCCGAGACACCGGCACCCGTGCCGATCTCCACGACGGCGCCGGCGCGTCGCGTCGCGGCGAGCACCTGCAGGAGGGCGCCCGTTCCCGGGGAGACGGCTCCGCAGCCGAGCTCGTCCGCACGGTCCATCGCGCGGAGCAGGACGTCGTCCAGGGTGCGGAAGTCCTCGCAGTAGGCCCAGCTCGCGGACGTGTCGGCGGCGATGGTGCCCTCCCGGGGGTGTGCTGCAGGTGGTTCGTGCGGTGCCCCGATGCTAGTCGCGAACCGACCCGCCGAGCGGTTGCCACGCGTGCGCTCGTACGGTCGAACCGCCGAGGTGCGCGAGGACGCCCCGTCGGGGGACACTGGGGGCCGAGGTCAGGAGGTGACGTGCAGGAGTCGACGCACACGCCGACCTGGGTCGCGCCCTCGTGGGAGCAGATCGTCACCGAGCACTCCGCACGGGTGTACCGGCTCGCCTACCGGCTGACGGGCAACAAGGCCGACGCCGAGGACCTCACGCAGGAGACCTTCATCCGGGTGTTCCGATCACTGTCGAGCTTCACCCCCGGGACCTTCGAGGGCTGGCTGCACCGGATCACCACCAATCTCTTCCTCGACCAGGCGCGTCGCCGCACCCGCATCCGGATGGACAGCCTCGGCGACGAGGCCGACCGCCTTCCCGGTGCCGTCGGCCTCGGGACGCCGGAGCGGGGCTTCGAGCACGCGAACCTGGACCTCGACGTCCAGTCGGCCCTGGACGCCCTCTCCCCGGAGTTCCGGGCGGCCGTCGTGCTGTGCGACATCGAGGGTCTGAGCTACGAGGAGATCGCCGTGACCCTCGGGATCAAGCTCGGCACGGTCCGCTCCCGCATCCACCGGGCGCGCGCCCAGCTGCGCGAGAGCCTGGCGCACCGCGACCCCGCACGCGAGCACGAGGTCCCGCCCGGCGGGTCGGCCGAGGTGGACGAGCTGCTGAACCTCGTGACGAGCGAGTGGCGCGCATGAGCGGTCCAGGGCACCTCGGGACGCAGCTCAGCGCCCTTGCCGACGGTCAGCTCGGCCCGGGCGCTGCCGAGCGCGCGATGGCGCACGTGGCCTCGTGCGCCGAGTGCACCGAAGGTCTCGTCGCGGCTCGGGAGGCCCGGCGGGCGCTCGCGGACGCCTTCGAGGTCCGGCCGACCGCCGACCTCACCGCGCGGCTGCTCGCGCTCGGTGCCGACCAGGGCGGGTACCGGCAGGGTCCGGCTCCCCGTGCGGCCGCCTCGGCCGCGGACGAGGACCCGGCGGCCGCGTGGGCGGGCAGCCGGTGCGTCCCCCTGCCCACCGGGCGTGGTGGGCTCCCCGCGGGCGGTCTGCGGGGTGATGTCCGCCCGCGCCGCCTCCCGGTCGCAGCACTGACGGCCGGTGCGCTGGCCTTCGGGTTCGTCTCGGTCCTCTTCGTCCTCGGTGGTGAGCCGACGACCACTCCGGAGCGCCACCCGGCGCAAGCGCTCGGTCTGCTCAGCAGGGCAGCGGACGCGGCCGACGGTAGCGCCCGTGCCGTCACCGTGGCCCAGGACGTGGCCGGTGCCACCGACCTCCTCGAGCAGGTCGCGGCGGACGCGGACGGGAGCGGACCGGCCGTCGTGGAGCAGGAGGCGACGGCGGCCTGGGCGCATCCCGTCCCGGTCCCCGAGGGGTACCGCGTGGCCGCTGTCCGGACGGTCGAGGCGGCCGTGCCGACGGTCGAGATCGACCTCGTCGGGCCGAGCGGCGTCATCGTGGTCACCCAGCGCCTGGCCCGGCTCGACCTCGGCGGGAGCGACGGGGTGGAGGTGCTCCTCGCCGACCGCGCCGTGACCGTGCTCTCGACCGCGCCCTGGCATGTCGTCTGGCAGTCCGGAGACGTGATGGTCGACGTCGTCGCCGAGGTCCCGTCGACCGCCGTGGCGGACCTCGTCCTCACCGCACCCGTCCAGGCCTACGACGACGGCGCCTCGGCGCGAGTGGTCCGCGGCTGGCAGAACCTCATCGAGAGCTGGAGCAGCCTGTGAGCGAGCCGGAGGGCCCCGTGGCCCCGGTCAACCCCTTCGCAGCGCCCGGGCACCGACAGCCCGTGGCACCCGTGGGGGCGCACGCCGCCCCGGACGGTCGGGCGCCGTCGGGATGGCCGGAGACGGCTGCGGGAGCACCGGCCCCCGACGAGACGCTCCGCCCCGGATGGGGCCGCCAGGGGGGCGCCGCGCACCGGGCACCGGGGGTGGGCTACCCCGAGCCGGCGCTCGCGCCCGTCCCGTGGAGCGTGGACTCCACCGGCAGGCCTGTCGCCCCTCCTCGGGAGCGGGGCGGACTGCGGGCGTGGGTGCTCGTGCCGATGATCGTCCTCGCCCTCGTCGCGGGGGCCGTCGGCGGGGTCCTGGGGTCGCGCTGGACGGCGGACCGCCGGCCGGCCGACGCCGCTCTGCCCACCGTCGCGGGCGGGGAGACCATCCGAGGGGACCTCACGGGCGTCGCAGCGATCGCCGCTGCCGTGCAGCCGAGCGTCGTGACGATCGAGGTCCGTGGGGACTCCGGTGAGTCGACCGGCTCCGGCTTCGTGCTGCGGGCGGACGGGTACCTCCTGACCAACTCCCATGTCGTCTCCGCCGACGTCGGGGGGAGCTCGGTGATCACCGTCGTCTTCGCCGACGGCAGCGAGTCGGAGGCGCGCCTGGTGGGCGCCACGAGCGACTACGACCTCGCCGTGCTCAAGGTCGATCGCACGGGACTGACCCCGCTCGTCCTCGGTGACTCCGACACGGTGGTCGTCGGTGACCCGGTGGTCGCCGTCGGCGCACCGCTCGGGCTCCAGGGCACCGTGACCACCGGGATCGTCAGCGCGCTGCACCGCCCGGTCACCGCAGGGGACGCGAGCCAACCCGCGTTCATCGACGCCATCCAGACGGACGCGGCGATCAACCCCGGCAACTCCGGCGGCCCGCTGGTCGACGCCTCGGGCGAGGTCATCGGCATCAACTCCGCGATCGCCCAGGCCTCCGGCTCCGGCCTGACGACAGGGAGCATCGGGCTCGGCTTCTCGATCCCGTCCAACCAGGCGCGCCGCACCGCCGAGCAGCTCATCGAGACCGGGGTCGCGACCTACCCCGTCATCGGCGTGCTGCTGGACTCGCGGTACACCGGCGAAGGCGTCCAGGTCGCGACCGAGACCCAGGACGGTTCGCCGAGCGTGATCCCTGACGGCCCGGCCGAGCGCGCCGGGATCGTCGAGGGCGACATCATCCTGGCGATCGACGGCTGGCCCGTGACGGATGCCGACGAGCTCATCGTCGCGATCAGGGCGAAGGCGCCGGGTGACTCCGTGACGCTGAGCGTCCGCAGCGGGAGCAGCACCACCGACGTGCGCGTCGTTCTCGACGAGGTCTCCAGCAGCTGACGGCTGACGTACCCTGGCCCCGTGCCGAGCGTCAACGGGGGCGAGTTCCTCATCCTGCTGATCGTCGCCGTGGTCATCGTGGGGCCCGAGCGGCTCCCTCGGTACGCCCAGCAGCTCGGCACCTGGGTCCGGGCCCTGCGTGACATGTTCACGCAGGCCAAGGACCGGGTCGCCGAGGAGCTCGGCGAGGAGGCGAAGGAGGTCGACTGGGCGAGTCTCGACCCGCGGCAGTACGACCCCCGCAGGATCGTCCGCGACGCCCTGCTCGAACCCCCGCGGCCGGTGCCGACCACGGGCCGCCGGTACACCAGCGGAGCGGGCCGAGCGGCCGCGGCGACAGGGGCGGCCACGGCCTCCGCGCAGACCGCCGAGGAGGCCGACCTGCCGACCCCGTTCGACGACGAGGCCACCTGAGCTCGCTGCGCGCAGGTGGTTCGATCCCTCGCGGCGGACCTGCGAGAATGTCGGCCATGGCACCGTCAGCCCCCACCCGGCCCAGGATCTTCTCCGGGATGCAGCCGACCTCTGACTCGCTGCACCTCGGCAACTACCTCGGGGCGCTGACCAGCTGGGTGGCCCTCCAGGACGACTACGACGCGATCTACTCCGTCGTCGACCTGCATGCGCTGACGGTCGCGCCGGATCCGGCGGTGCTCCGCGACCGCACCCGACGCACGGCCGCTCAGTACCTCGCGGCCGGGGTGGACCCGGAACGCTCGATCCTCTTCGTGCAGAGCCACGTGTCCGAGCATGCGGAGCTCGCCTGGATCCTGTCCTGCCACACGGGCTTCGGCGAGGCGTCGCGGATGACCCAGTTCAAGGACAAGTCCTCCAAGCAGGGAGCCGAGGGGACGACGGTGGGGCTCTTCACCTACCCGGTCCTGATGGCGGCCGACATCCTGCTGTACGACGCCGCTCTGGTGCCGGTGGGCGAGGACCAGCGCCAGCACCTGGAGATCACCCGGGACCTGGCCCAGCGCCTCAACTCCCGCTTCGGGCCGATGGTCACCGTCCCCGAGCCGCACATCGTCAAGGCGACGGCGAAGATCTACGACCTGCAGGACCCCACGAGCAAGATGAGCAAGTCCACGGCGTCGCCGAACGGGCTCATCGAGCTCCTCGACCCGCCGAACGTCGTCGCCAAGCGCATCCGGTCCGCCGTGACCGACGCGGAGCGGGAGATCCGCTTCGACCGCGAGCACAAGGCCGGGGTGGCGAACCTGCTGACGATCCACTCGGCGCTCTCGGGCACGCCGGTCGACGCCCTCGTCGAGAGCTTCGCGGGCCGCGGCTACGGGGACCTGAAGAAGGAGCTCGCCGAGGTGGTCGTCGCCTTCCTCGAGCCCTTCCAGGCGAAGGTCAGGGAGTACCTCGACCACCCCGATCACCTGGATGCGGTGCTCGCGGAGGGGGCGGCGCGTGCCCGTGCGATCGCCGTCCCGACCCTCGAACGTGTCTACGACCGGATCGGCCTGCTCCCGAGGTCGCGATGAACCTCCCGGAGCGGACCGGCGACCAGGTCCGGTTCGGCGTCGCCCTGCTGGTCCCCGAGCCGCACGCGGCTCGGCTCCAGGCCGCGCGGGCCGACTTCGGCGACCCGCTCGCCTCGTCGATCCCCCCGCACGTGACCCTCGTGGGGCCGACGGTCGCCGAGCCGGACGAGATGCAGGCGCTGTACGCCCACATGACCGCGGTGGCGGCCGAGCACGCACCCTTCGAGCTGCACCTGCGGGGGACCGGGACCTTCCGGCCCGTCTCGGACGTCGTCTTCGTCCAGGTGGTGCGCGGGATCGCCGAGTGCGAGCAGCTGGAGCGGGGGCTGCGGACGGGTCCGCTCGCCCAGGAGCTCCGCTTCCACTACCACCCGCACGTGACCGTCGCCCATGACGTCCCGGAGCCGGCGCTCGACCGGGCCTTCACCGAGCTCGCCGAGTTCGAGGCGATGTTCCCGGTCACGGGGCTCGAGGTGTTCGCTCACGGGGACGACGGCGTCTGGCGCGTCGAGCGTCGCATCGCCTTCGGCGGCTGAACGACCTGCTCGTTCCGGCTGCCGTCGACGCCTCGCGCGCCTAGGGTCGTCGGATGAGTGATCGGACCGACCACGAGCCCCGTGGCGCAGGGAGCGCTCACCTCGCGGCGAGCCGGGCGCTGGGGCAGGAACCCCAGGCGCCGCCACGGTCCCTGGTCGCCCGCGCGAAGGCTGCGCTGACCTGGGCCAAGGGCACCCGTCCGCTCCGGGCCAACGCCCGGTTCGGGGCAGCGGGTGGGGGAGTGCTCACGGGGGGCATCGCCTACTCGGCGCTGTTCTCCCTCTTCGCCGGTCTCACCCTCGGCTGGACCGTGGCCATGGCCGTGCTCGGCGGGAACGAGGGCCTGCGGGACAGTCTCGTGCGGACGCTGTCCCGGGCGCTGCCGGGACTCATCGAGACCGGGACGACCGACGGCCTGATCTCCCCGGACGACCTCGTGCTGACGAGCGGCCTCAGCGTCGCCGGTGCGGTCTCGGTCGTCGTCCTGGTCGTCACCGCGATCTCGGCCATGGCCGCGCTGCGCACGGCCGTCAGGGCGATGTTCGACGCCCCGACCGTCGGGGTCAACGCCCTGGTCGCCAAGGGTCGGGAGCTGGCGGGCGCCGTCGGGATGGCCGTCGTCGTGCTGATCTCCGCCGTGCTGACGACGACGACCGGGGCGGCGGCCTCGTGGGTGCTGGAGGCTGTCGGTCTCGACGCCGGGACGGGTCTGGCGCTCACCGTGCTCGGCCGGGCGGTGGCCTTCCTCGTCGACGGGCTGACCTTCGTGCTCGTGGTCGTGGTGCTCGCGGGGCAGCATCCTCGAAGGCGGGCGCTCCTGGGCGGAGCGGTGATCGCTGCGACGGGCATCGGCGTCGTGCGCTTCCTCGGTGCGTCCGTCGTCGCCGGTTCGGCCGAGCGCAACCCGCTGCTCGCGTCGTTCGCGGTGATCGTGACCCTGCTGATCTGGATCAACCTCATCGCGCGCATCGTCCTGCTCGCCGCGGCGTGGGCGGCCGACCCCCCGCTCGAGACCGCCGCCGGGTCGGCAGACGAGCGGTCCGACGAGCAGTCCGAGGTGGACTCCGTCGTCGGGGCGCAGGCGAGCGCGGCCGACGGTCGACGATCGTCGGACGGCGGGGTGACCTGAGGTTGCCGCAGCACTCCGGTCGGGCGTCACCCGACCGGCCGAGGGCCGTCCTGCTCCGTGCTCAGAGGCGGCCCTGCTCTCCGCTCAGAACGAGCGGGTGATCATCGCCCGCTTGACCTCGGCGATCGCCTTGGTGACCTCGATCCCGCGCGGGCAGGCGTCGGTGCAGTTGAAGGTCGTGCGGCACCGCCACACGCCCTCCTTGTCGTTGAGGATCTCCAGGCGCTGTGCGGCGCCCTCGTCCCGGCTGTCGAAGATGAATCGGTGCGCGTTGACGATCGCTGCCGGGCCGAAGTACTGCCCGTCCGTCCAGAACACCGGGCACGAGGTGGTGCACGCCGCGCACAGGATGCACTTGGTGGTGTCGTCGAAGCGCGCGCGGTCCTCGGGGGACTGACGACGCTCGGCGGACGGCGCGTTGCCTCCGGTGATGAGGAACGGCATGACCTCGCGGTAGGAGGCGAAGAACGGCTCCATGTCGACGACCAGGTCCTTGATCACCGGCAGGCCCTTGATGGGCTCGATCGTGATCGGCTTGGTGAGGTCCAGGTCCTTGAGCAGGGTCTTGCAGGCCAGGCGGTTGCGGCCGTTGATCCGCATCGCGTCGGAGCCGCAGATCCCGTGCGCGCAGGAGCGCCGGAAGGTCAGCGAGCCGTCCAGGTCCCACTTGACCTTGTGCATCGCGTCGAGGATCCGGTCGGTCCCGTGCGCGGTGACCGTGAACTCCTCCCAGTACGCGTCGGCCCGGGAGGAGTCCGGGTCGAACCTGCGGATCCGCAGGGTGACGTCGAAGCTCGGCACGGCGCCGACCTTGGGGGCGGGTGAGGTCTGCACAGTCATCAGTACTTCCGCTCCATCGGCTGGTAGCGCGTCACGGTCACCGGCTTGGTCTCGAGCCTGATCTCCGTCCCGCCGGACGGGGCGGGGCGGGAGTACGCCATGGAGTGCTCCATGAAGCGGGCGTCGTCCCTGGTCGGGAAGTCCTCCCGGAAGTGCCCGCCACGGGACTCCTCGCGCGCCAGGGCCCCGACGACGACGACCTCGGCGAGGTCGAGCAGGAAGCCGAGCTCGACGGCCTCGAGGAGATCGGTGTTGAACGTGGTGCCCTTGTCCTGGACGCTCACGTCCGGGTACCGCGCCCGCAGGGCCCTGATGTCGGCCAGCGCCGTGGTCAGCGACTCGGCCGTGCGGAACACCTGGGCGTTGGTGTCCATGGTCTCCTGGAGGGCCTTGCGCAGCTCCGAGACCCGCTCGCCGGTGGGGGCGGAGCGCATCGCCTCGATCTGCTCGACGACGAGGCCCGCCGGGTTCTCCGGGAGCTCGACCCAGTCGGCCCGGTTCGCGTAGGCCGCGGCGGAGATGCCGGCGCGCTTGCCGAAGACGTTGATGTCGAGCAGGGAGTTGGTGCCCAGGCGGTTCGACCCGTGCACCGAGACGCAGGCGACCTCTCCCGCGGCGAAGAGGCCGGAGACCGTCTCGGTGTTGCTGCGCAGCACCTCGGTCTCGATGGTCGTGGGCACCCCGCCCATCGCGTAGTGCGCCGTGGGGTACACCGGGACCGGCTCGGTGAACGGCTCGATGCCGAGGTAGGTGCGGGCGAACTCGGTGATGTCCGGGAGCTTGGCCTCGATGTGCTCGGGCTCCAGGTGCGTGAGGTCGAGCAGGACGTAGTCCTTGTTCGGGCCGGCACCGCGGCCCTCGCGCACCTCGTTGGCCATCGACCGGGCGACGATGTCGCGCGGGGCGAGGTCCTTGATCGTGGGGGCGTAGCGCTCCATGAAGCGCTCGCCCTCGCCGTTGCGCAGGATCGCTCCCTCGCCGCGGGCGGCCTCGGAGAGCAGGATCCCCAGGCCGGCGAGGCCCGTCGGGTGGAACTGGAAGAACTCCATGTCCTCCAGCGGGAGGCCGCGCCGCAGGGCGAGGGCCATGCCGTCGCCGGTGAGCGTGTGCGCGTTCGACGTCGTCTTGAAGATCTTCCCGGAGCCGCCGGTCGCCAGGACGACGGACTTGGCGCGGAAGACGTGGATCTCTCCCGTGGCGAGCTCGTACGCGACGACACCCGCGACCTTGACCTCTGCCCCGGGCTCCACGTCCCGGATCAGGTCGTGGTCCATGAGGATGTCGAGCACGTAGAACTCGTTGAAGAAGGCGACGTCCTGCTTGACGCACTGCTGGTAGAGCGTCTGCAGGATCATGTGGCCGGTGCGGTCGGCGGCGTAGCACGCGCGGCGCACGGCCGCCTCGCCGTGGTTGCGGGTGTGCCCGCCGAAGCGCCGCTGGTCGATCGTGCCCTCGGGCGTGCGGTTGAACGGCAGTCCCATCCGCTCGAGGTCGAGGACGGCCTCGATGGCCTCCTTCGCCATGACCTCCGCCGCGTCCTGGTCGACGAGGTAGTCGCCACCCTTGACGGTGTCGAAGGTGTGCCACTCCCAGTTGTCCTCCTCGACGTTCGCCAGCGCGGCGCACATGCCGCCCTGGGCCGCACCGGTGTGCGAGCGCGTCGGGTAGAGCTTGGACAGCACGGCGGTCCGCGCGCGGGTGGAGGACTCGAGGGCTGCGCGCATCCCGGCGCCGCCGGCGCCGACGATGACCACGTCGTACTGATGGGTCTGCATCACTGTCCTTCGTGCTGGCTGGCCGGTCGGGGAGCGTTCAGGGTGTCGGGTCCTCAGGCGGTGCAGAAGCTCGGCAGGAGGGCGACGTCGGCGCCCGGGGGGCACGGGTCGAAGGTGAAGATCACGAGCGTGCCGAGCACGACGATGACGACGAAGGCGAGGTAGGTCACCGACTTGAGCGTGATGCGCGTCGCGGCCTTGGTCGCGTAGTCGTTGATGATCGTCCGCATGCCGTTGGTGCCGTGGATCATCGCGAGCCAGAGCATCACGAGGTCCCAGACCTGCCAGACGGGGCTGGCCCACTTGCCGGCGACGAAGCCGAAGTCGATCGCCTTGACCCCGCCGCCCATGAGCAGGTTGACGAACAGGTGCGTGAAGATCAGCACCAGCAGCAGGGCGCCGGAGGCGCGCATGAAGATCCAGCCGTAGAGCTCGGCGTTCGTGCGTGTGCTGCCGCGGGGGCTCCGCGGAGCAGGGACGCGCACGGTGGTCGCGGTCATCAGCCCTCCCCGAAGACGTGGCTCAGATGCACCGGGAGGAAGCCGGCCATCAGGACGACGAAGACCGCCAGCACGATCCAGAACATCGTCTTCTGGTGCTTGACGCCCTTCGACCAGAAGTCGATGAGCATGATCCGCACGCCGTTGAGCGCGTGGTAGACGATCGCGGCGACCAGTCCGGCCTCGCCGATCCCCATGATCGGGTTCTTGTACGTGCCGATGACGGCGTTGTACGACTCGGGAGAGATGCGGACGAGCGACGTGTCGAGCACGTGCACGAGCAGGAAGAAGAAGATCGCGAACCCGGTCACCCGGTGGGCGAGCCACGTCCACATTCCCTCGCGGCCGCGGTAGAGCGTGCCGGCCGGGGCTTCGGGCACGACGGACCTCCTACGGGTCGGTGACGACGGGCGCCGTCGTCGGGGCCAGTGCGTCGGCGGGGTGCGCCGCACGCTGCGGCTCCGACTCTAGACGACATGAACGACACGTCGTCCAGGACGTCCGACGGACCGCCGCGCGTGGCCGACTCTGGCACGATGACGCGATGACGAACTCACGCGTGATCGACGGATTCCGCGCCGTCGTCCCGGCCGGGGGAGCCGGCACCCGCCTGTGGCCCGTGTCCCGGGTCGGCTCGCCCAAGTTCCTGCACGACCTGACGGGCACCGGCCGCACGCTGCTGCAGGGCACGGTGGACCGGCTCGCTCCGCTCGCGGGCCCGCAGGGCGTCGTCGTGGTCACCGGAGCCGCCCATGAGCGCGCCGTGCGCGAGCAGCTGCCGGAGCTCGGGGCGGGCGCCGTGCTCGCCGAACCCTCTCCTCGCGACTCGATGGCGGCCATCGGTCTCGCGGCAGCCGTGCTGGCCGAGCGCGAGGGGGACGTGGTCCTCGGGTCCTTCGCCGCCGACCACGTCATCGAGGGGGACGGTTTCGCGGAGGCGGTGCGGCAGGGTGTCGTCGCCGCTCGGGCCGGGTACGTCACGACCATCGGCATCGCGGCGACCGGCCCGTCGACCGCCTTCGGGTACATCGAGCTCGGTGACAGCCTGGGCCTGGACGACGCGCCGGGTGCGCGGCATGTCGCGGCGTTCACGGAGAAGCCGGACGCCCTCACCGCCGCCCGCTACCTGGAGGCCGGTCGCCACCGCTGGAACGCCGGCATGTTCCTCGTGCGGGCGCAGGTGCTCCTGGAGCACCTGGTCCGGCTCCAGCCGACGCTGCACGACGGTCTGCGCCGGATCGCCGCGGCCTGGGACACCGAGCGGCGCGACGAGGTGATGGCCGAGGTCTGGCCGGGGCTGACGAAGATCGCCATCGACCACGCCATCGCCGAGCCCGTCGCCGCTGAGGGCGGGGTGGCGGTGGTCCCCGGTGACTTCGCCTGGGACGACATCGGTGACGTCGCCTCCCTCCGCGACATGCTGACCGGCGACCCGGCCGTCCTCGGGGCGGTCGACGACGTGCTCACGATCGACGCGCCGGGGGCGCTCGTCGCGGCGCGCGGTGGGCGGGTGGTCACCGTTCTCGGCGTCCCGGACGTCGTCGTGCTGGACACGCCTGACGCGGTGCTGGTCACCACCAGGGAGCGGGCGCAGGAGGTCAAGCGCGTGGTGGACGCCTTGCGCGAGCGGGGGCGCACCGACCTGCTGTGAGGTCGGCGTGCGCCACGCCGGACGCCCCGCCGAGCCCGCCTGAGCGGGTGGCTAGGCTCCTCGTGTGCTCGACGACACGACGGCCCACCGGATCGACGCCCTCCTGACGGGCCTCGACGCCGAGCTCGTCGCCGTGCGACGGGACCTGCACGCGCATCCCGAGGTCGGCCGTGCCGAGCACCGGACCACCCGCGTCGTGGCCGAGCGGCTGCGGGCCGCAGGACTGCGGCCGCGGCTCCTTCCCGGCACCGGCCTCGTCTGCGACATCGGCCCGGCCCACGGCCGTCGGGTCCTGCTCCGGGCCGACCTGGACGCGCTTCCGGTGCCCGACTCGTGCGCTCACCCCTGGCGCTCGACCGTGCACGGGATGTGCCACGCCTGCGGTCATGACGTGCACACGGCCGTCGTCCTCGGCGCGGGACTCACCGTGGCGGCGCTCGACGAGGAGGGGCTCCTGCCGGGCGGGGTCCGGCTGCTCTTCCAGGCCGCGGAGGAGATCCAGCCGGGCGGTGCGATCGACGCCGTCGACGCCGGGGCGATGGACGGGGTCGGCGAGGTCTTCGCGGTGCACTGCGAGCCGAAGATCGACGTGGGACGGATCGGCACCCGGATCGGGCCGCTCACCTCGGCCTCCGACCCGGTCACGGTCACCCTCACCGGGCCGGGCGGGCACACCAGCAGGCCGTACCTCACGGCGGACGTCGTCTTCGCTCTCGCCCAGGTGGTCACGCAGGTGCCCGCCGTGCTCGGGCGCCGGCTCGACCCGCGCTCGGGGGTGAACCTCACCTGGGGGGAGATCCACGCCGGCTCGACGCACAACGCGATCCCCGCCGTGGGTTCCGTGCGCGGGACGCTGCGCTGCCTCGACGTCTCGGCGTGGGAGCAGGCGGTCGCCGTGCTCCGCGACACGGTCGAGCAGATCGCGGCGCCGTACGGGGTCGAGGTCGACGTCCAGCACCTGCGGGGCGTGCCCCCGGTGGTCAACGACGCCGCGTCCACCCGGCTGCTCGACGTCGCAGCGCGCCGCATGCTCGGACCGGACGCGGTCGTGCTGACCGAGCAGTCGCTCGGCGGGGAGGACTTCGCCTGGCTGCTCACCCGAGCGCCCGGGTCGATGCTGCGCCTGGGCACCAGGACCCCCGGCGGCCGGACCTTCGACATCCACCAGGGGGACCTCGACGTGGACGAGCGGTCGATCGGCGTCGGCGCGCGGGTCCTCGCCGCTGCCGCCGTCCTCGCGACGGCGGGGGTCGGCAACATTCCGGTTGGGTAACAACCACCCGGGCGTACCAGCGGGTAACCGTTCCGACACATGGACGTGACTAAGGTGCGAGGTACAGCAGCCGACCTCCCCCGGGTCGCGCCTCGCGCCGCAACGGCGCAGCTCGAGGTGCCGGTGCCGGTACGGCGTGGCAGAGACAAACAGGAGTGACGACGTGAAGAGATGGACGCGAGCCGCGGTGCTGGCCACTGCGACAGCCCTGGCCCTGGCTGCATGTGCCTCGGCACCCGAGGACGAGGCGACGACCACGACGCCGGGTGACACCGAGACGACGGCGTCGGAGACGATGGACTACACGGCCTGCATGGTCTCGGACGAGGGCGGCTTCGACGACGCCTCGTTCAACCAGTCCGGCTACGAGGGCCTGACCCGGGCCGAGAGCGAGCTCGGGATCACCATCAAGTCGGCCGAGTCCACGGACCCGGGCCAGTACACGACCAACATCGACTCGATGGTCCAGGAGGGCTGCGACCTCATCATCGGTGTCGGCTTCGCGCTGGAGGACGGCATCCAGGCCGCCGCCGAGGCGAACCCCGACATCAACTTCGCCCTGGTGGACTCCGCGTTCAGTGACGCGGACTTCAACCCGGTCACCCTCGACAACGCCAAGCCGCTCCTGTTCAACACGCAGGAGGCCGCGTTCCTCGCCGGCTACTACGCAGCGGGCGTCTCCAAGACCGGCACCGTCGCCACCTTCGGCGGCATGCCCTTCCCGTCCGTCACCATCTTCATGGACGGCTTCGTCGACGGCGTCGCGGAGTACAACACGGACAACGGGGCGAGCGTCAAGGTCCTCGGCTGGGACAAGGAAGCGCAGACCGGCTCGATGATCGGGAACTTCTCCGACACCGAGGCAGGGCGCACGACGACCGAGCAGTTCATCGCCTCGGGCGCCGACGTCATCCTCCCGGTCGCCGGCCCGGTCGGTGCGGGCTCGCTCAACGCGGCCTCGCAGGCCGACGGCGTCTCGGTCATCTGGGTCGACTCGGACGGCTACCTCCAGCCGGCCAACGACAAGTACAAGTCGCTCATCCTGACCTCGGTCACCAAGCTCATCGGGACGGCGGTCTTCGACACGATCTCCGCCGCCACCGAGGGCAGCTTCTCGTCCGACCCGTACGTCGGGACGCTCGCCAACGGCGGCGTCGACGTGGCCCCGCTGCACGACTTCGAGGCCACCGTTCCCGCCGACCTGCAGGCCAAGGTCGCCGACCTCAAGGCCGCGATCATCGACGGCAGCCTCGTCGTCGAGTCGCCCAGCCAGAACTGATCCGGTCCGATGGCCCGGGACGCCTGTCGTCCCGGGCCATCGGCCTGCCAGGGGAGCTGAGCTCCGCCCTGGCCGTGGACGGTCGCACGCGACATGATCGACGGCACGAGGGCGTCACGTCCGGAGGGCGCCGTACCGGGCGGTAGTCTTTTCCGTCTCCCTCGGCGCCGAGGGAGAGCCGTCGAGCACAGGAGAGGGTGTCGTGAAGCTGGAGCTTCGGGGGATCACCAAGCGGTTCGGCCCCTTGGTGGCCAACGACTCGATCGACCTCACCTTCGAACCGGGCACGATCCATGCCCTGCTCGGTGAGAACGGTGCGGGCAAGTCCACCCTGATGAACGTGCTGTATGGGCTCTACGCGCCCGACGGCGGCGAGATCCTCGTGGACGACGTCCCGGTCACCTTCGCCGGACCCGGTGAGGCGATGGCCGCCGGCATCGGCATGGTGCACCAGCACTTCATGCTCGTCCCCGTGTTCACGGTGGCCGAGAACGTCGTGCTCGGTCACGAGCCGATCCACGGTGCCGGTCGCCTCATCGACCTCCCGAAGGCGCGCGGCCTGGTCAAGGAGATCTCCGAGCGCTTCGGCTTCGAGGTGGATCCCGACGAGCTCGTCGAGAACCTGCCCGTCGGCGTGCAGCAGCGTGTGGAGATCATCAAGGCGCTCTCGCGGGACGCGAAGGTGCTCATCCTCGACGAGCCGACCGCCGTGCTCACCCCGCAGGAGACGGACGAGCTGATCGGCATCATGCGGCAGCTCAAGGACGCCGGGACCTCGATCGTCTTCATCACGCACAAGCTGCGTGAGGTCCAGGCCGTCGCCGACCAGATCACGGTGATCCGCCGCGGTCGTGTCGTCGGGACGGCCACCCCCGACGCGAGCGCCGTCGAGCTCGCATCGCTCATGGTCGGCAGGACCGTCGACCTGGGCGTGGAGAAGGAGCCGGCGCAACCCCAGGACGCGACGTTCGTCGTGAAGGACCTGACCGTCATCGAGCCGAACGGCGCCCGTTCCCTCGACGCGGTCTCCTTCGACGTCCACCGGGGCGAGATCCTCGCGATCGCCGGTGTGCAGGGCAACGGGCAGTCCGAGCTCGCCGAGACGATCCTCGGGCTCCGGCACGCGACCGCCGGCTCGATCCGGCTCGACGGGACCGAGCTCCTGGGCAAGAGCGTCGGCGACGTGCTGAGCGCCGGGGTCGGGTTCGTCCCGGAGGACCGCAGCACCGACGGGCTCATCTCGTCCTTCTCGGTCGCCGAGAACCTCATCCTCGACCTCTACGACAAGCCGCCGTTCGCGAAGGCCGGGAGCCTGAGCCCCCGGGTGGTGGCGGAGAACGCCGCGGTCAAGACCGAGGAGTTCGACGTCCGGCTGACCTCGGTCCAGGACCCGATCAGCACGCTCTCCGGCGGGAACCAGCAGAAGGTCGTCCTGGCCCGTGAGATGTCCCGTGAGCTGCGGCTGCTCGTCGCCTCGCAGCCCACCCGCGGGCTCGACGTCGGGTCGATCGAGTTCGTGCACAAGCGGATCGTCGCGGAACGCGACAGCGGCACGCCGGTGATCATCGTCTCGACGGAGCTCGACGAGGTGCTCGCCCTCGCCGACCGCATCGCCGTGATGTACCGCGGACGGATCATCGGGATCGTCCCTGCGGACACGAGCCGCGCGGTCCTCGGACTGATGATGGCGGGTTCCACCCATGAGGACGCCCTGCGCGACGCGGGCGACCACCCCACGCAGAACGATGCAGAGATGCCGGAGGCAGAGCTGTGACGACGACCACGGAGACGGCGGGCCACTCGGCACCCGTCCACCACGAGGAGCGCAAGAGCGTCCTGGCGCAGATCCTGGACTCCTCGTGGCTGACGATCACCGCGGCGATCGTCATCGCGTTGCTGCTGTCCTCGGTGCTCATCGCCGCAGCCAACGCCGACGTCCAGAAGGCGTCGACCTACATCTTCGCCCGGCCGGGTGACTTCTTCGGTGCGGCATGGGACTCGATCTCCTCGGCCTACTCCGCGCTCTTCCGGGGCTCGATCTTCGACTACCAGGCCAGTGGGGCCCGCCGGATCCGGCCGATCACCGAGACGATGACGTCCTCCGTCCCGCTGATCTTCGCCGGGCTCGGACTGGCCGTCGGCTTCCGGTCCGGTCTGTTCAACATCGGTGCCCAGGGCCAGGTGCTCCTCGGCGCCGCAGCGGGGACCTGGGTCGGCATCACGTTCTCCATGCCGGTCGGCGTGCACCTCGTGGCCGCGTGCCTCGGAGCCGCCATCGCCGGTGCCCTGTGGGCCGGTATCGCCGGTTTCCTCAAGGCCAGGACCGGGGCGAACGAGGTGATCGTGACGATCATGCTCAACTCGATCTCCTTCTACCTCATCTCCTACCTGCTGACCACGAGCCTGCTGCGCCAGGGTGGGTCCCGACCGATCTCGCCGGCGGTCGCCGCGAACGCGACCTTCCCCCTGCTGCTCGGCTCGAGCTTCCGGCTGCACCTGGGCTTCATCGTCGCGCTGCTCGCGGCGGTGGGTGTCTGGTGGCTGATGGAGCGGTCGACCCTCGGCTTCCAGTTCCGGGCGGTGGGCGTCAACCAGCGAGCGGCGCGCACGGCCGGCATCAAGGTGAACCTCGTGTTCGTGCTCGTCATGCTCACGGCCGGCGGCCTCGCCGGGCTCGGCGGTGCCGCGCAGGTGCTCGGGACGGACAAGACGCTCCAGGCCGGATCCGCGGGCTCGATCGGCTTCGACGCCATCACGGTGGCGTTGCTCGGTCGATCGAAGCCGCTCGGGACGGTGCTCGCTGCCCTCCTCTTCGGAGCCCTGCGCGCGGGCTCACCGCTCATGCAGACCTCGGCGGGGACGCCGATCGACATCGTGCTGGTCATCCAGGCATCGATCGTGCTCCTGATCGCCGCACCCGTGCTGGTCAAGGAGCTCTCCCTGGTGCACCGGATCGCCCAGCTCTTCGGTTACCGCATGAAGGAGGCACGCGCATGAGCGCGGTCACGGCTGAGGTCGGCACCCTGCCCCGGGTCGAGGCCCGCATCGCGTGGCGCAACCCCGCGATCTACGGCGCGCTCGGGCTGCTGTCGCTGCTCGTCTTCGGCGTCCTGACCCCTGGGGAGGACCGCACCCGGATCCAGGTGTCGTCGGCGACCGACGTCTTCACGATCGACACCTTCGCCGTGCCCTCGCGGCTGACCGCCGTCCTGCTCTCGCTCGTGGCGCTCGGGCTGGCCGGATGGGTCGCGTGGAACACGGCCAACCGCAAGCGCAACGCCGCGTGGATCCCTGCGGTCTTCGGCGCCCTCGTCCTGACCGCGTTCCTCATCTGGGTCATGGCGGGCAACAGCAACGCGCTGCCCCTGACGGTGCTCCTCGCCGGCGCGCTGACGGCTGCGGTCCCGCTCGCCTTCGGGGCGATGGCCGGCCTGCTCTGCGAACGCTCCGGGATCATCAACATCGCGATCGAGGGTCAGCTGCTCGCCGGCGCCTTCCTCGCGGTGGTCGTCGCGAGCACGACGGGCAACGCCTATGCCGGGATGATCGCGGCACCCCTGGCCGGTGCGCTCGTCGGGTGGATCCTCGTCATGTTCGCCGTGCGGTACAAGATCGACCAGATCATCGTCGGCGTCGTGCTCAACGTGCTCGTCATCGGTGTCACGAACTACCTCTTCTCGACGGTCCTGACCCAGAACCCGCAGACGCTCAACTCCCCGCCGCGGCTCCCGACGCTGGCGATCCCGGTGCTCGGCGACATCCCGGTCATCGGGCCCGTGCTGTTCCAGCAGTCCGCCGTGATCTACCTCATGTACGTCCTGGTCGCCGTGCTCCAGGTGATGGTCTTCCGCTCCCGCTGGGGACTGCGGATGCGCTCGGTCGGCGAGCACCCCAAGGCGGCCGACACCGTGGGCATCAACGTCAACCGGACCCGGATCCGCAACACGGTGCTGGGCGGGGCGGTCGCCGGTCTCGGTGGCTCCGCGCTCGTCGCCGCGGGTCTGGCCTTCACCAAGGAGCTCACCTCCGGCAAGGGCTACATCGCCCTGGCCGCGATGATCCTCGGCCGGTGGAGCCCGAAGGGTGCCCTGGCGGCAGCCCTGCTCTTCGGTTTCGCCGACTCCTTGCGTCGCGTGCTCGGCAACCTCGGCTCACCCATCCCGAGCGAGTTCCTCGCGATGCTCCCGTACCTGGCCACGATCTTCGCCGTGGCAGGCCTCGTCGGGCGGGTGCGTGCGCCCGCCGCCGAGGGCAAGCCCTACGAGAAGTGAGTTCCGTGACGCCCACCGACGAGAGTGCCGGCCCGCAGGGGCGCGAGATCGACTGGGACGCCCTGCGCGCCGCGGCCGCCGAGGTCCTGCCCCGGGCGTACGTGCCGTACTCGAAGTTCCCGGTGGGGGTCGCCGCGCTCGTCGACGACGGCCGGATCGTGGTCGGCTGCAACGTGGAGAACGCCTCCTACGGGCTGACCCTGTGCGCCGAGTGCGCCCTGGTCAGCGCGCTGCACGTGAGCGGAGGGGGCCGGCTGGTCGCCTTCGTGTGCCTGGACGGCCATGGCACCGCGTTGATGCCCTGCGGGCGCTGCCGCCAGCTCCTGTGGGAGCACGGGGGACCCGATCTCCTCGTCGAGACCGTGAGCGGGATCCGCCCGATGACCGAGGTGCTGCCCGACGCGTTCGGGCCCGCCGACCTGATCACCCGAGCCTGAGGACCACCATGAGCACCAGCGAGCCGTTCGACGCCGTCGACGTCATCCGGACCAAGCGCGACCAGGGTCGCCTGTCGGACGAGCAGATCGACTGGGTCATCGACGCGTACACGCGCGGGGCGGTCGCCGACGAGCAGATGTCGGCCCTGGCGATGGCGATCCTGCTCAACGGGATGGAGCGGTCGGAGATCGCCCGCTGGACAGCCGCGATGATCGCCTCCGGCGAGCGGATGGACTTCTCGAGCCTGTCGCGGCCGACCGTCGACAAGCACTCCACCGGCGGCGTGGGGGACAAGATCACCCTGCCGCTCGCCCCGCTCGTCGCTGCCTGCGGGCTCGCCGTCCCGCAGCTCTCCGGTCGTGGGCTCGGGCACACGGGCGGCACGCTGGACAAGCTCGAGTCGATCCCCGGCTGGCGCGCGGCGCTCAGCAACGAGGAGATGCTCGCGCAGCTCGAGGACGTCGGCGCGGTCATCTGCCAGGCGGGCTCGGGGCTCGCCCCTGCCGACCGCAAGCTCTACGCCCTCCGGGACGTGACCGGGACGGTCGAGGCCATCCCGCTGATCGCGAGCTCGATCATGAGCAAGAAGATCGCCGAGGGGACCAGCGCCCTGGTGCTGGACGTCAAGGTGGGCTCCGGGGCGTTCATGAAGGACCTGGACCGGGCGCGCGAGCTCGCGCAGACGATGGTGGCACTCGGCACGGACGCCGGGGTGCGGACCACGGCGCTGCTCACCGACATGTCCACCCCGCTGGGCCTCACGGCCGGGAACGCCCTCGAGGTCCGCGAGTCCGTCGAGGTGCTCGCCGGCGGCGGTCCTGCCGATGTCGTGGAGCTCACCGTCGCCCTGGCGCGGGAGATGCTCGACGCCGCCCGCCACCCGGGCACCGCGGGGATCGACCCGGCCGACCTGCTCGCCGACGGTCGGGCGATGGACGTCTGGAAGCGCATGATCCGCGCCCAGGGAGGCGACCCCGACGCGACGCTCCCCACCGCGGCGCACACCGAGACCGTGCGTGCCGAGGCCGACGGGGTGCTCACGGAGCTGGACGCGCTCGCCGTCGGTGTGGCCGCCTGGCGCCTCGGAGCGGGCCGGGCGCGCAAGGAGGACGTCGTCCAGGCGGGCGCCGGCGTCGAGCTGCACGCCAAGCCGGGCGCGACCGTGCGCACCGGCGACGTGCTGATGACCCTGCACACCGACACCCCGGACCGGTTCGCCCGGGCCAAGGACGCACTCGCCGGTGCCGTACGCATCGATCCCGTTGCTGCGTCGGCGCGGACCTCGACGATGGTCTTCGAGCGGATCGCGGCGGACTGACATGCCGGGCCTCCAGCTGACCGGCCTCGCGCATCGGGTGATGCGGCTGGTGGGCGCCGGGCAGGCACCCTCGGCGGCCGGGCCGTCCATCGGCACGACGGGGGCCTGGGCGGACGAGGTGGCCGACCGGGTGCTGGCGCGTCTGGCGGCGACGGAGCGACGTCGGTGGGACGAGGTCGCCGACGCCCGCCCGGAGGCCCGCGTCCTGCTGCGCCGACGGCTCGCCGCGACCGGGAGCGTCGCGGCGGTGGCCGAGCTGGCCGAGAGCTGGGACTCCTGGGCGCCGGAGGTGCGGGCCGTCGTCCTCGACCCGATCGGCAGGTCGGGCACGGCTGCCCGGCAGACGGACCAGACGACCTGCGGCTCGGCATGCCTCGTCCTGCTCGCCGCTGCCGGGGACCCTGGCCTCGCCGGGTGGCTCGCGGCAGGGACCGTCCCACGGCTCGGTGTGCCACCGGAGCTCGGTGCGGCGGACCCGGCCGTGCTCGCGCGGCTCGCCTCGCTCCCCGCCGCTGCCAGGTACGGGGCGGTGCAGCGCGTGGTCCAGCACCGGACGAACGCGAGGTCCGTCCTCGGCCTGCCCTGGCCCGCCGCTCTCGGGACTCCGCCATGGGGGGCGGCGCGCGAGGCCAGGTTCCTCGGGCTCGCCTTCCGGCACCGGCTCCTGGACGACACCGACACCGCGGACCTCGCACCGGTCCTCGACACGGTGGCACGGGTCGTCGAGGCGGGTGTGCCGCTGCCGCTGTACGCGGGCGGGGACACCTCCCGCGGGTGGTCCACCGCTGTGCCCCGCCATGTCGTGCTCGCCGTCGGGCACGGCCCCGCCGGCTTCCGCGTGTGGGAGCCGTCGGTCGGGGCCGTGGTCGAGGTGAGCCGCGCAGAGCTCCTGCGCGGCGGTGCTCCGCTGCCCGCGCTCGGTGGCTGGTCGCACCTGGTCTGGGCCGTCCTTCCCCGGTAGGTGGCGGCCTGGCTCCACGGGGGTCACGATGGGGTGGACCGCCCGACCGAGGAGGGACGATGAGCACGATCCCAGGAGAGAGCTCGTGGACCGATGCAGGCCTCGTACCGCCGAAGGACGCGGAGCTCCCTGCCGTCGAGCCGACGGATCCCGCCGATCTCGAGGCCGTGCCGCAGGCCCCGCGTCCGGATCTGCGCGACGAGGCGACCGAGCCGGACGTCGTCGACCAGGCACTCGAGGCGAGCCTCGACGAGGAGGCCTACCGCGAGACCTGAGCCGGGCGACGGTCTGCCGGGACCCCGTCCGCACGGCGGGGTGGCCGAGCGGCGGACAGGGGCCGGGGAGCACTACGGTGGACGGATGACGTCCGCCGACCGCCCACCGCGGGGCTTGCCGACGGTGGTCCTGCACGATCACCTCGACGGGGGCCTGCGTGCGCAGACGCTCGTCGAGCTGGCCGGTGAGATCGGGCACGAGCTCCCGTTCACCGACCCGGACCGGCTGGCCACCTGGTACGTCGAGGCGGCGTCCTCCGGTGATCTCGAGACGTACATCCGGACCTTCGAGCACACCCTCGCGGTGATGCAGAGCGCCGCGAACCTGCGCCGCATCGCGGCTGAGGCCGTGGTCGACCTCGCAGCCGACGGAGTGGTGCACGCCGAGCAGCGGTACGCCCCCGAGCTCCACCAGCGGGGCGGGCTGTCCGGGCAGGAGGTCGTCGACGCCGTCCAGGAGGGGATCGACGAGGGCGTGGCGCTCGCCGCCGCCGCCGGGCACCCGATCAGCGTCGTGCAGATCCTGACGATGATGCGCAACGGTGAGCACGGCAGGCAGACGGCGGAGCTCGTGCTGGCCAACCGCGACCGGGGTGTCGGCGGAGCGGACCTGGCAGGGCCCGAGGCCGGGTACCCCGTCTCGGCGCACAAGCGCGCGCTGCGGATCCTGCGGCAGGCCAGCATGCCCGTGACGATCCACGCAGGTGAGGCGGACGGCGTGGGGTCGATCGCCGACGCGCTGCACCTCGGTGGGGCGATCCGGATCGGTCACGGCGCGCGACTGGTCGAGGACATCTCCTTCGGCGAGCCGACCCCTGACGACCCGTGGGGCCTGGACGGCGCCGTGCTGGGCCGGGTCGCGCGGTGGGTGCTGGACCAGCAGGTCCCGCTCGAGCTGTGCCCGAGCTCCAACCTGCACACCGGCGTCGTGGACACCGTCGCCCATCACCCGATGACAGCGCTGCTCCGGCTCGGGTTCGCCGTCACCGTCTCGCCCGACAACCGGCTCATGTCCGGGACGAGCCAGAGCCGCGAGCTGGGCCTGCTCGTCGAGCACGCCGGCTGGACCCACGACGACCTGCGGGACGTCACCGTCACCGCGGCCTGGAACGCCTTCCTTCCCCACGACGCACGTGAACGCCTCGTCGAGGACGTCATCCTTCCCGCCTATCTCCTCCCATCGAACGGACGGCACCGCGCATGACCGCAACACCCCTGGACCCCACGACCGTCGCCGCGATGGTCGACCACACCCTGCTCAAGCCCGAGGCCACGGCCGCCGACGTCGCCGCGCTGGTCGCGGAGGCGCAGCGGCTCGGGGTCTTCTCCGTCTGCGTCTCTCCGTCGATGCTCCCGCTCGACGCCGGATCGGTGAAGGTCGCCACGGTCTGCGGGTTCCCCTCCGGGAAGCACCACAGCGCGATCAAGGCGGCAGAGGCCGCACGGTCCATCGCCGACGGGGCGGACGAGGTCGACATGGTGATCGACCTCGGCGCCGCCGTCGAGGGGCGCTTCGACGCGGTCCAGGCGGACATCGCGGCCGTGCGCGCCGCCGTCCCCGCCGGGAAGGTGCTCAAGGTCATCATCGAGTCCGCCGCGCTCACCGACGAGCAGATCGTCGGCTGCTGCCGTGCGGCCGAGGCCGCGGGTGCGGACTTCGTCAAGACGTCGACGGGCTTCCACCCGGCGGGCGGTGCGAGCGAGCACGCCGTCGCCCTCATGGCAGCGACCGTGGGCGGACGGCTCGGGGTGAAGGCCTCCGGGGCCATCCGCACCGGGGCAGCAGCTGCCGCGATGATCGCGGCGGGTGCCACCCGGCTCGGCCTCTCGGGCACGGCTGCCGTCCTCGACAGCCTGGGTGAGACGGACGCGCCGGCGCAGGACGACGGCTCGGGGTACTGAGCGCGGGCGGCGCGAGGAGCCCGCGGGCGGGATCGGAAGGGGGTTCGGATGGGCTACTTCGACCTGGGAGCGCCGATCGCACTGGCGCATCGAGGCTTCTCGCTCGACGGGCTGGAGAACTCGATGGTCGCCTTCCAGGCTGCCGTCGACCTCGGGTACAGGTACGTCGAGACCGACGTGCACGCGACCTCCGACGGTGTCGCCGTCGCCTTCCACGACTCCTCGCTCGACCGCGTGACGGACCGCTCGGGAAGTATCGCCAAGATGCCGTGGTCGCAGGTGCGCCGGGCCAGGATCGGCGGGAGCGAGCCCGTGCCGACGCTCGCAGAGGTCCTGCACACCTGGCCGCGGCTGAAGGTCAACATCGACGTGAAGTCGGCGGCGGCGATCGGCCCGACGATCGACGTGATCGAGCGCGAGTCGGCGCACGAGCGCGTCTGCCTCACCTCGTTCTCCGACGCGCGCCGCCTCGCCACCCTGCGGGGGCTCTCGCGACCCGTCGCCACCTCCGGCGGGACCGGAGTGGTGCGCCGGTTCGTCCTGGGGTCGCTCACCGGGGCGAGAGGCCGTGCGCGCAAGGCGATCAGCGAGGTCGGCGGTCTCCAGGTGCCGGAGAGCGCCGGACCGCTGAGGGTCGTCTCGAGCCGGACCATTGCCGCAGCCCATGCCGCGGGCGTCCAGGTCCACGTCTGGACCGTGAACGACCCGGCGGACATGCACCGCCTCCTGGACCTCGGCGTGGACGGTCTGGTCAGCGACCGGGCCGACCTGCTCCGGGAGGTCCTGGTCGAGCGCGACGAGTGGGTCGAGGGCTGACGGCCGGCGGCTAGGCGTCCGGGCTGCTGCCCAGCGCCCCGGCCATGTCCAGGCGGACGGCGTCGAGCCGGGCTCGCGCCGCGCGCCGGGCCTCGCCGACGGTCCCGGCCGAGGCGTGCTCCTCCACGGGCAGGATCACCTCGAGGTAGCACTTGACCTTCGGCTCGGTGCCGCTGGGGCGGACGACCACGCGGGTGCCGTCCTGCGCGACCAGGCGCATCCCGTCGGTCGGCAGCATCCCGTCGGCCTGGGGCTGGGCCAGGTCCACGACCTCGACCACCGGCGAGCCGGCGAGCGTGGCGGGCGGGGCGCTGCGCAGCAGGGCCATCGTCGCGGGGATCTTGTCCAGGTCGGTGAAGCGCAGCGAGAGCTGGTCGCTCAGGTGCAGGCCGTGCCGGCGGGCGAGATCGTCCAGGACGTCGACCAGGGTCCGGTGCTCGGCCTTGGTGCGGGCGGCGAGCTGGGCCAGCAGGAGCGCGGCGGACAGCCCGTCCTTGTCCCGCACGTGCTCCGGGTCCACGCAGTAGCCGAGCGCCTCCTCGTAGCCGTAGACCAGGCCGTCCACCCGGGAGATCCACTTGAAGCCGGTGAGGGTGTTCCGGTGCGCGAGCCCGTGCGCGGAGGCGATCCGGGCGAGCAGGCGGGAGGAGACGATGGAGTTGGCGAGGACGCCGGCGCCGTCCGCCTGCCGCAGGGCGAGCTCCTGACCCAGCAGGGCGCCGACCTCGTCACCGTGCAGCATCCGCCAGGCGCCGGTGTGCGGGTCGACCACGGCCGCGGCGCACCGGTCGGCGTCAGGGTCGTTGGCCAGGACGAGGTCAGCCTCGACCTCCTGGGCCAGCGCCACGGCGAGGTCGATCGCGCCGGGCTCCTCGGGGTTCGGGAAGGGGACGGTGGGGAAGGTCGGGTCGGGCTCCGCCTGCTCGGGGACCAGACGCACGTCGTCGAAGCCGGCACCACGCAGGACGCGCTCCGCGAGCACCCCTCCCACGCCGTGCAACGGGGTGACGACGATCCGCAGCGGCGGCACCGAGGGCTCGCGGAGGGTCGCGACGGCGGCGACGTAGGCGTCGACGACGTCCTCGCCGAGGACCGTCCAGCCCTCCTCCGCGCGCGGGACCTCCGCCACGCTCGGGACGGCGGCGATACGCGCGGCGATCTCGGCGTCGTAGGGCGGGACGATCTGCGCACCGCTCCCGGAGTCGGTGACGATCCGCCCCCCGAGGTAGACCTTGTACCCGTTGTCCTGCGGAGGGTTGTGGCTCGCCGTCACCATGACACCGGCGTCGGCGCCCAGGTGCCGCACGGCGAAGGCGAGGACAGGGGTGGGCAGCGCGCTCGGGAGCAGCAGCGCCTCGCCGCCCGCCGCGACGACGACGGCCGCGGTGTCGCGGGCGAAGACGTCGGAGTTCGTCCGGGCGTCGTAGCCGATGACCACGCGGGGCGTGCTCTGGCCGAGCTCGGCAAGGGCGTCGACGGCGTAGCGCACGAGGCCGGCGGCCGCGCGGATCACGACGGACCGGTTCATCCGCGCAGGGCCACCGCCCAACGCGCCACGCAGTCCCGCGGTGCCGAACTGCAGGAGCCCGGAGAAGCGGTCCTCCAGGTCGGCGTGCGCGGCCGTCGAGGCGGCAGCGTCCTCGCCGAGCGCCGCGGCGACCAGGCCCTCGAGCTCGGCAGCGGTCTGCGGGTCCGGGTCGTCGGCGATCCAGGCACGGACGCCGTCGATCAGGTCGTCCGGCTCTCCTGCTGCTCGGGTGCCCATCAGATCCTCCCCACGATCTCGGCGAGCAGGCGGCCGATGCGCGGTGCCGCCGCCTGCCCCGCCTCGATGACCTCGGCATGCGACAGCGGGACGGGGCTGATGCCCGCCCCGAGGTTGGTCATGAGCGAGATCGCCAGCACCTCGAGCCCGGCGTGCCGCGCGGCGATCGCCTCCAGCGTCGTCGACATGCCGACCAGGTCGGCGCCCATGATCCCGGCCATCCGGACCTCGGCGGGGGTCTCGTAGTGCGGGCCGCGGAACTGGGCGTACACGCCCTCCGCGAGCGTCGGGTCGACCTCGTGGGCGAGGTCGCGCAGACGCTGCGAGTAGAGGTCGGTGAGGTCGACGAAGGTCGCGCCCTCCAGCGGGGACGTCGCGGTCAGGTTGAGGTGGTCACGGACCAGCACGGGGGTCCCCGGTGCCCACTGCGGGTTCAGGCCACCGCAGCCGTTGGTCAGGACCACGGCACGAGCCCCGGTGGCCGCAGCGGTGCGCACGCCGTGCACGACGTGGCGCACGCCCTTGCCCTCGTACAGGTGGGTGCGCGAGCCGAGCACGAGCGCGAAGCGGTCGGTCCCCGCGATCCGGACCGAGCGGGTCATCGCGGAGTGGCCGACGACGGCCGGGGCGCTGAACCCGGGGATCTCGTGGCTCGGGATCTCGGTGACGGTCTCGCCCAGGTGCTCGGCGGCCTCGCCCCATCCGGAGCCGAGCACCAGCGCGAGGTCGTGCCGCTCGACACCTGTCCGCACGGCGATCGCCTCGGCGGCCTCGCGGGCGACGTCGAAGGGATCGGTGTCGGGCTCGTCGAGCCGGCTCAGGTCAGTCATGGTCGCAGGCTATCGCCGCTCGGCTCGGGGCGTCGCCTCGGGGGTCCCGGCCCACGGCGCCGGGCGGGAGGTCGCGGGTCCCGGGCGGTGGCACGCGGGAGGACGGTGCGCCCGGGAGGTGCGCACGGCACAATGCCGAGGGTGACGTCCACCACGCCCGGCCTGGCCGAACCCTCTCCCTCGCCCGAGCACGGGTCCTCCCGCGAAGGGACGCAGGCCACCCCACGGGTCGTGGTGATCGGCGGGGGCCCAGGCGGGTACGAGGCCGCGCTCGTCGCCTCCCGCGCCGGGGCGGAGGTCACCCTGGTGGAGCGCACCGGCCTCGGCGGTGCCGCCGTCCTGACGGACGTCGTCCCGTCGAAGACGCTCATCGCGACAGCCGAGTGGATGACCATCGCCGATCGCGCCGCCGAGCTCGGCATCCGCTCGGTCGGCCTTCCGGCGGACGGCGTCGCGCACGCCCACGAGGTCGACCTCGCGCGGGTGAACGCGCGCGTCGTCGAACTCGCTCAGGCGCAGTCGGACGACATCCGCGCCCGGCTCGAGCGGGAGGGCGTCCACCTGGTCGACGGGACCGGACGGCTGGAGAGCGCCGAGCAGGTCTCCGTCCTCGGCGCGGACGGCGCGGTCGTCGCAGAGCTCCGGGCCGACGTCGTGCTGCTGGCGACGGGTGCCGTCCCGCGCACCCTGCCGGCCGCGGAGCCCGACGGCGAGCGGATCCTCAGCTGGACCCAGCTGTACGGCTTGCCCGCCCTACCCGAACGGCTGATCGTCGTCGGGTCGGGTGTGACAGGTGCCGAGTTCGCCGGGGCGTACAACGCGCTCGGGGCGGACGTCGTCCTGGTCTCCTCACGCGATCGTGTGCTCCCGGGTGAGGACGCCGACGCGGCGCACGTGATCGAGGAGGTCTTCCGCGGGCGGGGGATGACCGTGATGGGCCGTTCGCGCGCGGTCTCTGTCACCAGGACCGACGACGGGGTCCTGGTGACCCTCGAGGACGGGCGGGAGGTCACCGGCTCGCACTGCCTGGTCGCGGTGGGCTCGGTCCCCTCGACGGCCGGGATCGGCCTGGAGCGCGTGGGAGTGCGGCTCGGTCGCGGCGGGCACATCGAGGTCGACCGCGTCTCACGGACGAGCGTGCGGGGCGTCTACGCCGCCGGTGACTGCACCGGGGTGCTCCCGCTCGCCTCGGTCGCCGCGATGCAGGGCCGGATCGCCATGGCGCACGCCCTGGGCGACGCGGTGACCCCGCTGGACCTCGGAACGGTCGCGGCGAACATCTTCACCGCCCCGGAGATCGCCACGGTGGGGGCCTCGGAGCGCAGCCTGGAGGAGTCGGGAACCCAGTTCGTCACCAGCAGGCTCGACCTGGGCCGCAACCCGCGGGCGAAGATGCTCGGCATCCGCGACGGCTTCGTCAAGGTGTTCGCGCACGCCTCCACCGGGATCGTGCTGGGCGGGGTCGTGGTGGCACCGCGCGCGGGCGAGCTGATCTTCCCTCTGACGATCGCGGTCGCCCAGCGCCTCACCGCCGACGAGATCGCCCAGTCCTTCACCGTCTACCCGTCGCTGTCCGGCTCGGTCGCCGAGGTCGCGCGGATCGCGCACAGCCTGCGGAGCTGAGCCGGCCGCCCAGGGGTCGCGCTCCGGGCGAGGGAAGCTCAGGAGAAGAGGCCGGCGCCGAGGTGGACCGACGGGTCGAGCAGGGAGCCGTCGGCTGCGAGCGCGCCGTCAGGGACGCCCGGCGGGACGGCGGCCAGCACGGACCCCGTGTGGACCAGGTACTCCGAGAGCAGGTCGTCGTTCGCGAGAGCGGTCTGCACGGGGATGAACCCGGTGCGGGGATCGCGGACATAGGCAAGGAAGTACAGGCCGGCGTCGAGACGACCGAGCGCGTCGTTCCCGTCGGTGAAGGTGTACCCGCGGCGCAGCATGCGGGCACCGCCGTGGCTGCTCGGGTGGGCGAGGCGGACGTGCGAGCTCGGGTCGATCAGCGGGATGCCACCACGTCCCGCGAGGGAGAAGTCGGGCTCGCTGTGCTCCGTCCCGCCCGAGAGCGGGGCTCCCTCGGCCTTGTCCCTGCCGATGACGGCCTCCTGCTCGCGCAGGGAGGTGCGGTCCCATGTCTCGATCGTCATCCGGATGCGACGGCCGGCCACGTAGCTCCCGCCGACCATCCACGTGGAGTCCGTCCCGGTGGTCTCCGCGGCATCCTGCGGCTGCACCCACACGTGCTCGTCCAGCGCATCGGTCTCCTCCGCCTTGAGGTTCGCGGTGCCGTCCTTGAAGCCGAAGAGGTTGCGCGGAGTGGTCTGCGCCGTCGAGGTGGACGAGGTCCGCCCGTAGCCGAGCTGTGTCCACCGGATCCTCGCCGTGCCGAACGCGGCCCGGGAGAGGTTCCGGATCGCATGGACCGCGACCTGGGCGTCGTCGGTGCACGCCTGGACGAGCAGGTCGCCCTCGCTCCTCGCGGGGTCGAGGTCGTCCCCGGAGAAGTGCGGCAACGCGACGAGCGCGGCGGGCAACCGACCGGCCAGCCCGAAGCGGTCCGTCGAGCCGTCGGCCCCCACGAAGAGGGACCGGCCGAACCCGACGGTGATCGTGAGCCCGGCGACCGGGAGGTCGGCGGCCTCACCCGTGTCGTCCGGCGGGGCGTCGTACGGGCCACCGGCGAAGCCGTACGGCCCGGCGGACAGGCCCTGGGTGAGCCGGGCCGCCATCGTGGTCCAGGTCCTCAGCAGTCCGATGACCTCCTCTCGGCTCGTGGTCGTGAGGTCGAAGGCCGCGAGGTACATGCGGTCCTGCGCCGGGGTGACGATCCCGGCCTGGTGGGCGCCGGTGAACGGGTAGGTGCGGCGTTCCGCGACGAGGCTCGGTTCGGGCGTCGTCACCCGGCCGGCACCGAACCCGGCGGCACCCGCGAGGCCTGCCGCCGCGAGCCCCCCGCCCGCGATGCCGAGCACGGCACGGCGGGACAGGCCCTCGGGTCCCCGGTCGTCCTGTGCCGGGACGGTGTCCTGCCGTCGTCCCATCGCTCAGGCCGCGCTGGTGATCGTGGCGGTCAACCGGGAGAGCGGCTCGCCGACGGCGTCCACCGCTGCGGCGAGATCCGTGACCTCCGCCGTGGACAGCTCGTCGTAGGGGGTGAAGCCCTCCTCGTAGGAGCCGTGCTGGGCCAGGAGGGCGCCCAGCGCCTCGAACCGGGCGTCGAGCTCGGCGACGAGCTCGGGGTCGCGTGCCGTGGCCACCTCGCGCAGCACGCCCAGCGCGACCGAGGCGCCGTCGACGTTCGCCGCCACGTCCCACAGGTCGGTGTGGGACCAGATCTCCTCCTCCCCGGTGATCTTCCCCGTGGCGACCTCGTCGAGGAGCTCCTTGGCGCCGTTGGAGATCTGGAAGGCAGCGAAGGTGAAGCTCTCGTCGGTCACCGCCTCGCTGAGCCGGTCCGTGTACGCGACCAGGTCGGCTGCGGCGGCCGTGCGCTCGTCGGAGGTCAGGGCGTGGTACTCCACACCGCCGTTCGCCTCGGCGGCCGGGGGCCACAGGTCCTTCTCGACGTAGTGCCAGCCGCTCCACTCCTCGCCGTCGGCGAGATCGGCCTCGCGGGCGTCGAGCAGCGGGTCGAGGTCGCCGAACGACTCCGCGACGGGCTCCACGCGCTCCCAGTGCACCCGGGTGGCCGCGTAGAGCGAGCGGGCCGTGTCGTCGTCCCCCGAGGCGTACGCGTCGGCGAAGGCCTGGGTTCCCGCGACGAGGCTGCTGACCTGGTCCTTGACGTAGGCGACGTAGGACGCCTCTGCCTCGGCCAGCTGCTCGGCGACGGCGCCGGTGGCGCCCACCGCCTCTCCGGAGTCGGTGACGGTGAACTCCGACTGGATGCCCTCGCCGACCATCCCCGGCTTGCAGGCGGTCCAGTACGTCCCGGCCGGGACCTGCACCACGAGGTCGCGCGTGAGCCCTGGGCCGATGTTCTCGACCTCGGAGACGACGCGGAGCCGGTCGTCGGCGAGCAGGTAGAACTCGGTGACCTCGGAGCCCGTGTTGGTGACGGAGAAGGTGATCGTCCCGGAGGGCGCCTCGGGTGACGAGACGGTGCAGGCCGTGGCGGAGGAGTCCACGCTCAGGGCGGCGGCACCGTCCGGCTCGTTGGCCACGCAACCGGTCGCGCCGAGCAGGCCGGCGAGGCCGAGGGCGGCGAGGCCGCGGCCGGGACGGGAGGTGCGGGGGTCGGCGGGGCGGGCGAGGGCAGGGCGTGCGGGGACCACGGAGGGCTCCTTGGCGTGAGGTGGGGTGGTGAGGGTGGCGCAGGGCCGGCCGGGCCGGCCGGGTTCAGACGGTCGCGGGCGTGCGCTCGAACCGGGCGCGGGTGGCCGGGCGGCTGCGCGGCCAGACCTGGCGCACGTAGAGCACCGTCACCGGGACGGTGTACGCGACCCAGGCGATGGCCTGGAGCCAGGTGGTGGCGGGAGTGAAGTTCACCGTGCCCTTGAGCAGGGTCGCGTACCAGCTGCTGGGCGGGACCGCTGCGGAGACGTCGAAGGCGAGCGAGTGCAGGCCCGGGAGGAGGGCGGCCTCCTGGAGGTCGTGGATCCCGTAGGCCAGGACACCCGCCGAGATGAGGACGAGGCCCAGCCCGGACCACGCGAAGAAGGACCGGAGGTCGAGCCGGATCGCACCGCGGTACAGCGCCCAGCCCACGACGCTCGCCGTCGCCAGTCCGAGCCCCGCGCCCAGGAGGGGTGAGGTCGTCGAGCCGGTCGCCTGGGCTGCCGCCCACAGGAACAGGGCCGTCTCGAGCCCTTCGCGACCGACGGCCAGCAGGGCCATGACCAGGACGGCCCACCGGCCTGCGGCGACCGCGTCGCCGAGCCGTCCGGTGAGGTCGGCGCGCAGGTGCCGGGCGGTCCGGGCCATCCAGAAGATCATCCAGGTCACGAGGCCGACGGCGAGGAGGGAGAGGCTGCCGCCGATCGCCTCCTGGGCCCGGAAGGACAGGCCCTGGGGCCCGAAGGTGAGCAGGGCCCCGACGGCCAGCGAGGCGCCGACAGCGGCTCCGACGCCGAGCCAGACCTGGGGGAGGAGCTCACGACGCCCGGTCCGCACCAGGTACGCGACGAGGATGCCGACGACGAGCGCGGCTTCCAGTCCCTCGCGAAGACCGATGAGGAAGTTGGCGACCATGTCTCTCCAGAAGTGAGGTATGCCTTACCTAACTCGGCGAGAGTAGCGGACGGACGGGCGCTGTCAATCCGCGGTCCGGATCGGGAGAACGCTCAGAGCTCTTCGACGGCGGCGCGCAACCCCGGCCAGGCGTCGCCGAAGGCGCCGAGGAGCGGGAGTCCGGTCACCTGCGCCGTGTCGACCCAGCGGATCTCCAGGCTCTCGGGATCCGTCGGCCTCGGGTCCTGGTCGGCCACGGCGCGGGCGAGCACGGTCGTGTAGCTCCACGATCCGTGGTCGAGCACCGTCGTCGAGACGACCTCGACCCCGCTCGGGTCGATCCCCGCTTCCTCCGCCGACTCGCGCAGGGCCGCGTCGACCGCGCTCTCGTGGGGCATCCGGGCCCCTCCGGGGACGCCCCAGGTGCCGCCCTGATCGCTCCACGGAGCGCGGTGCTGCAGGACCACCTCGTGCCCGCTCCCGGTGCTCCTGGCGAGCAGCAGTCCCGCGGCGCCGTGCAGACCCCAGTGCCGGCGGCCGCAGGCGCACTCCAGCCATCCGTCACCCGGCTGAGGAGCCCGGCGGTGCGTCATGCGGCCGCTCAGTCGACGATCTCGCAGATGGCGCTCCCGGCCGTGACCCCGACGCCGACAGCTGCGGCCAGCCCCTGCACGGTTCCCGACCGGTGGGCCACCAGCGGCTGCTCCATCTTCATCGCCTCGAGCACCACGACGAGATCGCCCTCGGCGACGACGGCGCCCTCGACGACGGCGACCTTGACGATCGTGCCCTGCATGGGGGTCGTGAGCGTCGTCCCGCTGACCGCACGGACCGGACCGCGGCGGGCACGCTGGGGGCGGACAGGTGCCCCGGGACGCCCACGGCCGGGGATCAGCCCGAGGCCGGCGGGAAGGACGACCTCGATCCGCTTGCCGCCCACCTCGACCACCACGCGCTCGGTCGTCCCGGCCGGCGCGGCCGCCTCCTCGGCCACGGGCGAGGGGGCAGGGGAGCGGTCGAGGCCCGCGAGCGTGTCGGCGAACGTCGTCTCGATCCAGCGGGTGTGCACGGCGAAGGGCTGGGCCGGGTCCGCGGGCACGAAGTCGGGGGACCGCAGCACGGCGCGGTGGAACGGCACGACCGTCGGGATGCCGGCGATCTCGAGCTCGGCGAGCGCGCGACGGGCCCGCTCGACGGCCTGGGTGCGGTCGGCACCGGTGACGACGAGCTTGGCGATCATCGAGTCGAAGGCGCCGGAGACCGTGTCGCCCTCGGTGACGCCGCTGTCCACGCGCACCCCGGGTCCGGAGGGGAAACGCAAGCGGGTGATGGTGCCGGGCATCGGCAGGAAGCCGGCGGACGGGTCCTCCCCGTTGAGCCGGAACTCGATCGAGTGCCCGCGGGTCGCCACCTCGGTGTACCCGAGGGGCTCGCCCGCGGCGATCCTCAGCTGCTCACGCACGAGGTCGATCCCGGTCACCTCCTCGGTCACCGGGTGCTCGACCTGGAGCCGGGTGTTGACCTCGAGGAACGAGACCGTGCCGTCGAGCCCGATGAGGAACTCGCAGGTGCCGGCGCCGACGTAGCCGGCCTCGCGCAGGATCGCGACGGAGGCCTCCCGCAGGAGCTGCTCCTGGGCCGGTGTGAGGAACGGCGCAGGTGCCTCCTCGACGAGCTTCTGGTGGCGACGCTGCAGGGAGCAGTCGCGGGTCGAGACCACGACGGCTCCGCCGTGCTCGTCGGCGAGGCACTGCGTCTCGACGTGCCGGGGCGAGTCGAGGTACCGCTCGACGAAGCACTCGCCACGTCCGAAGGCCGCGACGGCCTCGCGGACGGCGGACTCGTAGAGCTCGGCGATCTCGTCGTGCTCGCGCACGACCTTCATCCCCCTGCCGCCACCGCCGAACGCTGCCTTGATCACGATCGGCAGCCCGAACTCGGCGACGAACTCCTCGATCTCCGCGACACCCGAGACGGGGTCGGCGGTTCCTGCGGCGAGCGGCGCGCCGGCGCGCTGGGCGATGTGCCGCGCGCTCACCTTGTCGCCGAGGGCCTCGATCGCCGCGGGCGGCGGGCCGATCCAGACGAGACCGGCGTCGATCACGGTCTGCGCGAACTCGGCGTTCTCGGCGAGGAAGCCGTACCCGGGGTGGATCGCGTCCGCACCGGAGCGCCGTGCGGCGTCGATGATCTTGTCGATCGCGAGGTAGGTCTCGGCTGCGCGTTGGCCGCCGAGCGCGTAGGCCTCGTCGGCGAGCCGCACGTGCAGGGCCTCGCGGTCGGAGTCGGCGTAGACGGCGACGCTGGTCATCCCGGCGTCGGCGCAGGCCCTGGCGATACGGACGGCGATCTCACCACGGTTGGCGATGAGGACCTTGCGGATGTCGGGCACGGCTCACCGTAACGTCAGGGGGCCTCTCGGCTCACCCCCGGCACCCCCGCCGGCTCAAGACTGTGCCTATCGACAAGACGACACGGGCGCGCTTTGTCGTCATCCGGTAGGCGCGTCGGGGCCGGAGGCCCGCCAGAGGTCCGTGATCGACACGCCGACCTCGGCCAAGAGCTCGCGCAGCAGCGGGAGGCTCACGCCGACGACGTTGTGGTAGTCGCCGTCGATCCCCGTGACGAACGGGCCGCCGATGCCGTCGACGGTGAATGCGCCGGCGACCGCGAGGGGCTCACCCGTCGCGACGTAGGCGTCGACCTCCGCGTCGGACAGGTCGGCGAAGTGGACAGTCGTCGAGGCGGTCGCCCCGAGGGTGGCGACGCCGTCGGCCCGGGCGTCGACGATCCAGTGCCCCGTGTGCAGCACTCCCGAGCGGCCCCGCATGGTGCGCCAGCGCGCGGCGGCCTCGGCGGCATCGCGCGGCTTGCCGAACGCCGCACCGTCCAGCTCGAGCAAGGAGTCGCAGCCGAGCACGATCACCTCGTCCGGGAGCTCGGGGTCCGCCTCGTCCTGCCGGCCGAGCAGGCCGGCGACCGCCTCCGCCTTGGCCTTGGCGAGCACGAGCACGGCGTCGGCAGGGTCGAGCGCGCCGAAGCGCTGCTCCGCCGCGGCCAGGACGGCGTCCTCGTCCACCCCGGAGACGAGCACCGACGGTGCCAACCCCGCCGAGCGCAGGGTCGCGAGGCGGGCGGGGGAGGCGGAGGCGAGCAGCAGCGAGGTCACCGGCGCAGGCTACCCGGCGAGGGCCTCGCGAAGGACGTCGAGGCCGACCGAGCCCAGTCCGAGCGCCCGGCGGTGGAACTCCTTGAGGTCACGCTGCCCGCCCGCAGCCTCGGCGGCGTCGAGGGCCTCGTCGCGCGACTGCTCCCACAGGCGCTGGCCGATCTTGTAGGCCGGCGCCTGCCCGGCCCAGCCGAGGTAGCGCATCCACTCGAACCGCAGGGAGCTCTCCGGCATGGCCACGTTCGCCAGGAAGAAGTCCCATGCCTTGTCCGCGTCCCATGTCCCGCCGCCCCAGCGCTCGGGGCACGGCAGCTCCAGGTGCACGCCGATGTCGAAGACGACGCGAGCCGCGCGCATGCGCTGGCTGTCGAGCATCCCGAGGCGGTCGCCCGGGTCGTCGAGGAACCCCAGGTCCGCCATGAGGCGCTCGGCGTACAGGGCCCAGCCCTCGCCGTGCCCGCTGACCCAGCAGGCGAGCCTCCGCCAGGAGTTGAGGCGCTCGCGGTCGAAGACGGTCTGGGCGATCTGCAGGTGATGGCCAGGGACGCCCTCGTGGTAGACGGTGGTCCGCTCACGCCAGGTCGTGTGGCTCGTCACGTCCTTGGGCACCGACCACCACATGCGGCCGGGCCGGGAGAAGTCGTCCGAGGGCTGCGTGTAGTAGATCGCACCGCTCTGGGTCGGGGCGATCCGGCACTCCAGGGTCCGCACCGGGCCGGGGATGTCGAAGTGCACGCCGTCCAGCGCCTCGATGGCGGCGTCGGAGGTCTGCTGCATCCACTCCTGAAGGGCGGTGGAGTCCGCCAGGAGGCGGGACGGGTCGGCGTCCAGGACGGCGATCGCCTCCGCGATGCTCGCACCCTCACCGGCGACCTGGGCCGCGACCGCCTCCTGCTCGGCGATGATGCGGTCCAGCTCGGCGAGCCCCCAGGCGTAGGTCTCCTCGAGGTCGACGCGCGCGCCGAGGAAGTACCGGGACCACAGGGCGTAGCGCTCGCGGCCGAAGGCGTCCGCCGCCGGCGCCTGGGGTGCCAGCTCCTCGCGCAGGAAGGCCGCGAGGTCGGCGTACGCGGTGCGGGCCGCCGCCGCGCCCTCCTCGAGACGGGACGCGAGGCCGGCGGGGTCCTCGGCGCCGACGAGGGCCGCGTCCACCGCAGCGCTGCGGACGAAGGGGGTGAAGAAGGAGTCCTCGCCCGCGAAGCCCTCGCACTGGCGAGCGCACTCGGCCACCTGCCGCGCTGCGGCGACCCGCCCGCGGGACGCCGCCTCGCGCAGGGAGGCGATGATTCCGTCCGCGGCCTGGGGAAGGGCGCCGAGCCGGGAGGCGATCGCCTCCCAGTCCGCAGCGGTGTCCGTGGGCATGAGGTCGAAGCTGTCGCGCACCGCCTGGATCGGGGAGGCGATGTTGTTGAGCTCTCCCATGAGCTCGGCTGCCTCGTGCAGCTCCAGGTGCAGGCCGAGTCGCTCACGCATCGCGGCGACGGTCACCCGGTCGATCTCGTCAGCGGGGCTCGTCGCGTCGAGCGCGGTGAGCACCTCGCGGATCGCCGTGGCCATCTCCTCGTGCCCGGCGGGGGAGAAGTCGGGCCACCGGTGATCGTGCCCCGGGATGCCCATCCCGGTGGCGGCGATCGGGTCCAGCCGGGCGAGGGTCGTGACCCAGGCGTCGGCGATGGCGTCGATCGGCGTGGACGGGCGGGGCTGGCCGGGCGTGATCATGGCACCACCGTAGTGGCGCGCAGGGCCCGGTCCTCAGGGCCTGCTCCACCGCCAGGAGTCGGGTCCTGGGGTCGGTCCGCCGTCGAGACGATCGGCCATCCCCTGCCAGCGTCGCCGGGCCGCCCTGCCCTCGGCCTCGGTGTCGGAGGTGGCACTGACCGCCGAGAGCGCTGCCGAGCCCGCCGCCAGCCCCGCGACCAGGGCGGCCAGCTCGACGTCGTCGGGATCGCCCCTGACCACGCGCACGTCGGGGGTCACAGCGGGATGTTCCCGTGCTTCTTGGCGGGCAGCGACGCGCGCTTGGTGCGCAGGGTCCGCAGGGCGCGGACGACCTGGACCCGGGTCTGCGACGGCGCGATGACGGCGTCGACGTAGCCGCGGTCGGCGGCGTCGTAGGGGTTCACCAGGGCCTCCTCGTAGTCCGCGACCAGCCGGGCGCGCTCGGCCTCGACGTCGCCGCCGGAGTCGGCGACCTGCTTGAGGGCCGAGCGTTGCAGGATGTTCACCGCGCCGGAGGCGCCCATGACGGCGATCTGCGCGGTGGGCCAGGCCAGGTTGACGTCGGCACCCAGCTGCTTGGAGCCCATGACGATGTACGCACCGCCGTAGGCCTTGCGGGTGATGACCGTCACGAGCGGGACGGTGGCCTCGGCGTAGGCGTAGATCAGCTTGGCCCCGCGCCGGATGATCCCGTTCCACTCCTGGTCGGTGCCGGGCAGGAACCCGGGCACGTCGACGAAGGTGAGGACCGGCAGGCCGAACGCGTCGCAGGTGCGCACGAAGCGAGCGGCCTTCTCGGCCGCGTTGATGTCGAGGGTCCCCGCCATGTGCAGCGGCTGGTTCGCGACGATGCCGACCGCGCGGCCCTCGACATGGCCGAAGCCGATGAGCACGTTGCGGGCGTAGAGCGGCTGGACCTCGAGGAAGTCGCCGTGGTCCAGCACCTGCTCGACGACGGTGCGCATGTCGTAGGGCTGGGAGTCGGAGTCGGGGACGAGGGCGTCGAGCTCGAGGTCCTGATCCGTGACGTCGAGCGCCTCGGGCCGACCCACGTCCTCCGTCCAGACGGGCGGGTCGGCGAGGTTGTTCGACGGCAGGTAGCCGAGCAGGGCGCGGACGTAGTCGATCGCGTCGTCCTCGTCGGAGCCGAGGTAGTGCGCCACCCCGGAGCGCGCGTTGTGGGTCTGCCCGCCGCCGAGCTCCTCGAAGCCGACGTCCTCGCCGGTGACGGCACGGATCACGTCGGGTCCGGTGATGAACATGTTCGACGTGCCGTCCGCCATGACGACGAAGTCCGTCAGGGCCGGGGAGTAGACCGCACCGCCGGCGCTCGGCCCGAGGATGAGGGAGATCTGGGGGATGACGCCGGAGGCGGCCACGTTCCGCCGGAAGATCTCGGCGAACTGCGTCAGGGCGGCCACGCCCTCCTGGATCCGCGCCCCGCCGCCGTCCAGGATGCCGACCAGCGGCATCCCCGTGCGCAGGGCGAGGTCCATCACCTTGCTGATCTTCTCCCCGTGCACCTCGCCGAGGGAGCCGCCGAAGACGGTGAAGTCCTGGCTGTAGACCGCGACGGGGCGACCGTCGACGGTGCCGTGGCCGGTGACCACGCCGTCCCCGGGGATCCGGCGAGCATCGAGACCGAAGTTCGTCGAGCGGTGGCGGACCATGGCGTCGAGCTCGGTGAAGCTGCCCTCGTCGAGGAGGGCGTCGATCCGCTCGCGTGCGCTCTTCTTGCCGCGGGCGTGCTGCTTGGCGGCCGCGGCCGTCTCGGCCGCCTCCAGCTCGGCCGCGCGCTGCTCGAGGTCGGCGAGCCGACTCCTGGTCGTCGGACTGGTCCGGGCCGTTGCTTCGCTCACGCAACGAAGGCTAGTTGTCGGAACCCCACATGCTCAGTGTGGGTCCGCACCGTGTCGGCCGGTCCGTCTGTGCCGGTCCCCACAACGGCCCCCCGTCCGAGGCGCCGGTCGACGGCCTCGCGCTCCGGGGCGCCACTACCGTGGGGGCATGGCCCAGGACCTCCTCGACACCGCGAGCGTCGAGCGGGCCCTCGCCGCCGCCGGGGTGAGCCCTCCCGGACGGCTCCTCGTCCTCGAGCAGGTGGGGTCGACCTCGACCGAGCTGCGCTCACGGGCCGTCGGAGCCGACCCGTGGCCGGACGGCTCGGTGCTGCTCGCCGACGACCAGGTGGGCGGGCGGGGGCGCGCCGGGCGCACCTGGACGACGCCGCCGGGGCGCGCGCTCACCTTCTCGGTCCTGCTGCGTCCGCAGGTCCCGGTGGAGCGGCTCGGCTGGGCACCGCTGCTCGCGGGTCTCTCCGTCGTCGAGGGGCTGCGCTCGCTCGGTCTCGACCCGGTCCTCAAGTGGCCGAACGACGTCCTGCTCCCTGCCGGGACCTCGCTCCCGGGCTGGGGTCCGTACCGCAAGGTGGCCGGGGTGCTCGCGGAGCTCGTCGCCCAGCCTGCGCCGGCCGTCGTCCTGGGGATCGGGATCAACGTGCACCAGGAGTCCGCGGAGCTCCCCGTCGCCAGCGCGACCTCGGTGGCGCTGGCCGGTGCCCCCGCGTCGCGAGCCCGGGTGCTGGCCGCCGTGCTGGACCGGTGGTGGGAGCGAACGGCGCAGTGGCGCCGCGAGGACGGGCGGGTGACGGGTCGTCTCGCCGACGCCTGCACGGCGGCGTGCATGACCCTCGGCCGCACGGTCGAGGTCACGCGGCCGGGGGGTCAGCTGCTGCGGGGCACAGCCGTCGCGCTCGCGGACGACGGCGCCCTGCTGGTCGAGTCGGGCGGGCGGGTGGTGCCCGTGCACGCGGGAGACGTCATGCTCCGGACGGTCGAGGACGGACCGGCGGTCTAGCCTTGACGGGTGGCCACGCCCCCGCAGGACCCTGCAGGAGAGGACTCGACCCTCGCGGAGATCGAGCGGGTGCTGCTCGGCGGCCCCGCGTCGATCGACCTGGCCGAGGCCGCCCGGATGGCAGGGGTGCCGAGCGCGGAGATCCGGCGGATCTGGAACGCGCTCGGACTGGTGGTGCCCGAGGTCGGCGGCTTCACCCGCGCCGACGTCTGGCTCGTCCGGCAGCTGCACGCGGCCGAGAGCGAGTTCGAGGTCTCCGACCGGACCGGGGTGAGCCTGGTCCGCGCGGTGGGGCACACGACGGACCGCCTCGTCTCCTGGCAGGTCGAGGGTCTTGTCGAGCACATGCGCGAGCGGTACCGCCTCGACGACGCCAGCGCCCGCCTGATGGTCCTGGACCGGCTCCCCTCCATCATCTCCCTGCTCGAGGCGCAGCTCCTGCACGGCTGGCGCCGTCAGCTCGCCGCACTGGCGGCGCGGATCGACGCGGAGCTCGGCCAGGCGCACCGCATGGAGGAGTCCGACGAGCTCCCGCTGCTGCGTGCCGTCGGCCTGGCCGACATCGTGGGGTTCACCGGGCGCACGGCTGACCTCGGCTCGCACGCCCTCGCGGACTTCGTCCACGACTTCGAGGCCGTCGCCAGGGACGTGGTGACCGCCGGCGGCGGACGGGTGATCAAGACGGTGGGGGACGCGGTCCTGTTCGTCGCGGACGACGCCGGAGCCGGCGCACGCGTCGCGACGGAGCTGGCGCGGACCTTCTCGGTCGGCTCGGAGTCCCCGGTGCGCGTCGGACTGGTCTGGGGCAGGGTCCTGTCGCGGTTCGGCGACGTCTTCGGTCCGGCGGTCAGCCTCGCCGCCCGCCTCTCGGACGTCGCGGAACCGGGGACCGTCCTCCTGGACGGCGGCACCGCCACGGCGCTCGGAGCCGTGCCCGGCGCCGTGCTGGAGACCCTCGGCGAGCGGATGATCCCGGGGGTCGGCACCGTCCCCGTCGTGCGGCTCCTCGACGTCGTCTGACTCCCCGCGGAGTCAGACGGGCGCGATGAGCTCCGGGCCCTCGGAGGTCGCGCTGTTGACAGCGGTCGAGACCGTCCACGCGTCGAGGCTCGGTGCCGGGTCGTCGAGCAGACCGAGTGCCGTGGGCGCATCGGTGCCGGGATCGAGCCAGGCATCCCAGCGTCCGGGCGCGAGGATCACGGGTCGGCGGTCGTGCAGGGCAGCGGCGGCGCCGTCCGGACCCGCCCCGCCGGTGACGATCGTCGTGGAGACGAGCCAGCGCGCGGGGTCGTCGTCGGCGAGGGTCGGATCGCGCCAGAACTCGTAGAGCCCGGCGAACGCCAGGACCCGACCGTCGGCGGGGTGGATCCAGTGGGGCACCTTCGGCGTCCGCGCGGGGCTGCCCGGCGGCGGGGGAGTCCACTCGTAGTACCCCTCGGCGGGGACGAGGCACCTGCGGGAGGCAAGGGCGCGCCGGAAGGCCGGCCTCTCGGCGAGCGTCTCCGCGCGCGCGTTGATCATCCGAGCCCCGACCGAGGGGTCCTTGGCCCAGCCGGGGACCAGCCCCCACCTCGCCAGGCGCAGCGAGCGGACCGGCGGCGATTCCGGCGGCGCGTCCCTCGCGGTCCGTTCGACGACGATCCGGACGGGGTCCGTCGGGGCGAGGTTCCACGAGGGCGGCAGGGTCGCGGCGTCGTCCGCGAGGTCCTCGAGGGCGAACGCGTCGGCGAGGTCCTGGGCCTCGCGGAAGGAGGCGTAGCGGCCGCACATGCGCCCAGCATGCCCCCGCTCCCGGACCTCCGCGAGGTGCCGAGAGCCGGCCCGGGCACCCCGACACCCCCGCCCGCCGGACAATCCGCGAGCCGATCGAATCGATTCGCCGATACGCTCTGCCCATGCCCACCCGGACCTCCGAGCCCCTCGTCGCGTCCGGACCGACGGTCGGCTTCGTCCTCCTGGTCGGGTCGCTCGCGATGCTCCCGGCCGTCTCGACGGACATGTACCTGCCCTCCTTGCCGGATGTCGGGAGGGACCTGCTCTCGTCGACGGCCGGTGTGCAGCTGACGATCACCGGGATGGTGCTGGGCGGGGCCTTCGGCCAGCTCGTCATCGGGCCGCTCTCGGACCGGTTCGGGCGACGTCGCCCCGTCCTGGTGGGGGTGAGCCTGCACGCCGTCCTCTCCGTGCTGTGCGCCATGGCCCCGACCATCGCGGTCCTCGTCGTGCTGCGGGTGCTCCAGGGTTTCGTCGCCGCTGCGGCCACGGTGGTGGCGATCGCGATGATCCGCGACCGCTACACCGGTGCCGATGCGGCGAGCCTCATGTCACGGCTGATGCTCGTCATCGGCGTCGCCCCGTTGTTCGCGCCGTCCGTCGGAAGCGTGGTCGCCGCGCACTGGGGGTGGCGCGGGGTCTTCGTGGTCCTCGCGGTGCTGGGTGCCGTCCTCGTGACCGTCGTGGCGGTCGCCCTGCCCGAGACACTCCCGCGCGAGCGCCGGGTGCACTCCGGGGCGGCCACCCTGGCCCGCGGCTACCTCACGCTCCTGGCGGACCGACGCTTCGTCGCGCTCGCGGTGCTTCCCGGCCTCGGGCTGGTCGTCATCATCAGCTACGTCTCCGGCTCGCCGTTCGTGCTGCAGGAGGAGTTCGGGTTGAGCGCTGTGCAGTTCTCGCTCGTCTTCGCGCTCGGCGGGATCGGCCTCGTGCTGGGCGCCCAGCTCAACGCCGCCCTGGTCCGACGGGTCGGCCCCGCACGCCTGCTGCGGGCCTCGGCCCCGACCGCCGCAGCGGCCGCCGGCGTGCTCCTGCTCCTGGCCGTGACGGAACGCGGTGGCCTCGTCGGGCTGGTCTCGACCCTGTGGCTGGTCCTGCTCCTCCTCGGGTTCCTGTCCGCGAACGCCTCCGCCCTCGCGATGACCCGGCACGGGGAGCGTGCCGGCACGGCCGCCGCGACGATCGGCTTCCTCCAGGCGGGGCTCGCCGGCGGGATCAGCCCCCTGGTCGGCGTGCTCGGCGGGGACGCCGTCGCGATGTCGGCCGTGATCCTGGGTGCGCTCGTCGTCGCCGTGCTCGTCCTGGCGTGCGCGACCCCCGCCTACCGTCGGCAGGGCTGGGTCGAGCTCGGCAAGGGCTGAGCGACCTACGCTTGTCCCGTGCACCGATGGCAGCAGGTGGCCCGCGCCGCACGGCTCGCAGGAGCCGACGGCGTCGTCCGGCCGACGATCTTCGCCGAGATGTCGGCACTGGCCGCCCGCACCGGGGCGGTGAACCTCGGTCAGGGCTTCCCCGACGTGGACGGCCCGGTCGCCGTGCGCGACGCCGCGGTCGCGGCGATCCTCGCCGGTCGCAACCAGTACCCGCCCGGCGGGGGAGAGCCGGAGCTGCGCGCGGCGGTCGCGGCGCACCAGGCTCGTCACTACGGGCTGCACCCCGACCCTCGGACGGAGGTCCTGGTGACCACGGGGGCGACCGAGGCGATCGCCGCCACCGTACTCGCGCTCGTGGACCCGGGCGACGAGGTGCTCACCCTCGAGCCCTTCTACGACGCGTACGCCGCCGTGCTGGCGATGGCAGGAGCACACCACCGGACGGTTCCCCTCGTCCCCGGCCCCGAGGGGTTCGCCGTCGACCTCGCGGCACTGCGCGCGGCGGTCGGCCCGCGGACCCGGATGATCCTGCTGAACACCCCGCACAACCCGACGGGCGCCGTCCTGAGCGCTGACGAGCTGGCGGAGATCGCCCGCCTCGCTCGCGAGAACGACCTCCTCGTCGTCACGGACGAGGTCTACGAGCACCTCACCTACGGCGCCACCCACCTCCCGATCGCGACCCTGCCCGGGATGGCCAAGCGGACCCTGACGATCTCCTCGGCAGGCAAGACGTTCTCCTTCACCGGCTGGAAGGTCGGCTGGGTGAGCGGACCCGCCGCGCTGGTGACCGCCGTGCGCACCGTCCAGCAGTTCCTCACCTACGTCTCGGGCGCACCGTTCCAGGTCGCCGTCGCCTCGGCGCTGCGCGACGAGGACGGCGCCGCCGAGGCGTGGGTGCTGGCGCACGCCGCCTCGTTGCGTGACCGGCGGGACCTGCTGTGCGCGGGGCTGGACCGGGCGGGGTTCGACGTCGTCGTGCCGCAGGGGACCTACTTCGTCGTGGTCGACGGCGCTCGGCTCGGCTTCGACGACGGAACCGAGCTGTGCAGGCGCCTGCCGGAGCTCGCCGGTGTCGTCGGCGTCCCGGTGGGCGCCTTCTGCCGGGAGGGCTCCCCGACGGAGGCGGCGCTGCGCTCCTCCCTGCGCTTCACGTTCGTGAAGGAGCGAGCGGTGCTCGACGAGGCCGTCGTCCGCCTCCGGGCGCTCACCGCTGCGTGACGGGCACGGGTCCCGGTCGGGGTCCGGTACTGCCCCCGTCCGACGATCACTACGGTGGACCACGAGAACCTTGGAGGACCTGTGACCCGCACCCCCGTCGACGCGACGACCACCCCTGCCTGGACGGCGCTCTCCGAGCACCACGCAGCGCTCATCCCCGACCTGCGCGGCTGGTTCGCCGCCGACCCCGACCGTGCCGCTCGCCTCACCCGCACCGTCGGCGACCTGCACGTCGACCTGTCCAAGAACCTCGTGACCGACGAGACCCTCGGGCTGCTGGTCGAGCTCGCCGAGCAGGTCGGTCTCGCCGAGCGGATCCAGGCGATGCTCTCCGGCGAGCACATCAACGTCACCGAGGACCGCGCCGTGCTGCACACCGCGCTGCGTCGCCCGGCCGGCGCCGAGCCGAGCCTCCTGGTGGACGGCCAGGACGTGGACGGCGACGTCCAGGCGGTCCTGGCCCAGGTCGGCGACTTCGCGGAGAAGGTGCGCAACGGCAGCTGGAGCGGGGTGACGGGTCGCCGGGTCGAGACGGTCGTCAACATCGGCATCGGCGGTTCGGACCTCGGCCCGGTGATGGCCTACGAGGCGCTCAAGCCCTACGTGAAGCCGGGGCTCCAGGTGCGGTTCGTGTCCAACATCGACCCGACGGACCTCGCCGAGACGGTCGCCGACCTCGACCCGACCACGACGCTCTTCATCGTCGCCTCGAAGACCTTCACCACGCTGGAGACCCTCACCAACGCGCGCCTCGCACGGGCCTGGCTGTGGCGCCGCCTCCAGGAGGAGGGCGTGATCGACGACAGCGAGCAGGCGAAGAAGGACGCCGTCGCTCAGCACTTCGTCGCCGTCTCCACCGCGCTGGACAAGGTCGCGGAGTTCGGGATCGACCCGGCCAACGCCTTCGGCTTCTGGGACTGGGTCGGCGGGCGCTACTCGATGGACTCCGCCATCGGGACCTCGCTGGCGATCGCGATCGGCCCGGAGCGCTTCCGCGAGATGCTCGCGGGCTTCCACGCCGTCGACGAGCACCTGCGCAGCACCCCCTTCGAGCGCAACGTCCCGGTCCTCATGGGCCTGCTCAACGTCTGGTACGTCAACTTCTTCGACGCGCACACCCACGCGGTGCTGCCCTACGCCCAGTACCTGCACCGCTTCGCCGCGTACCTGCAGCAGCTGACGATGGAGTCCAACGGCAAGTCGGTGCGCTGGGACGGCACCCCGGTCACCTCCCAGACCGGTGAGGTCTTCTGGGGCGAGCCGGGGACGAACGGCCAGCACGCGTTCTACCAGCTCATCCACCAGGGCACCCGGCTCGTCCCCGCCGACTTCCTCGCGGTCGCGACCCCTGCCCACCCGCTGGTCGACGACGCGGCGGAGGGTGCACCGGACGTGCACGAGCTCTTCCTGGCGAACTTCTTCGCCCAGACGAAGGCGCTGGCCTTCGGCAAGACGGCAGAGGAGGTCCGCGCCGAGGGCACGGCCGAGGAGATCGTCCCGGCGCGGGTGTTCTCCGGCAACCGGCCGACGACGTCGATCATGGCGCCTGCCCTGACGCCGTCCGTCCTCGGCCAGCTCATCGCCCTGTACGAGCACATCACCTTCGTCCAGGGCATCGTCTGGGGGATCGACTCCTTCGACCAGTGGGGTGTCGAGCTCGGCAAGAAGCTCGCGGCGCAGATCGCACCCGCCGTCGCCGGGGACACCGCTGCGCTCGAGGCGCAGGACCCGTCCACCCGTGGGCTGATCGACTACTACCTGGCGCACCGCGCGCGCTGATCGCCCACCCGCACGACAGCCCTCGGGGCCCCGGTCGCGGCCGGGGCCCCGTGCGCTGCCCGGTGCGGCAGGACGGTGTGGCACGGTGGTCCCCGTGCGATACGTGATCATCGGGACAGGTGCCGTCGGCGGGACGATCGGCGGGCTGCTCGCGGCCGACGGGCACGAGGTCGTGCTCGTCGCTCGTGGGCGCCAGCTCGAGGCGATCAGGGCCGACGGGCTGGAGGTGTGGACCCACCGGGGTGTCCACCAGGTGCGGCCGCCGGTTGCCGCCGGCCCGCAGGAGCTCGCCCTGCGCCGTGACGACGTGCTCGTCCTCGCGGTCAAGAGCCAGGACACCGCCGCAGCCCTCGCCGACTGGGCCGACCGCCCCGTGGACGGAGGCGGGACCGCGGCCGAGGACCTCGTCCTGGTCTGCGCCCAGAACGGCGTCGACAACGAGCGGGCGGCGCTGCGGCGCTTCTCCCGGGTGCTGGGGATGTGCGTCTGGCTCCCGTCGACCTACCTCGAGCCGGGGAAGGTGCAGGCGATCGGGACGCCCGTCGCAGGTGTGCTGCCGATCGGTCCGGCCGTCACGGGGAGCACCACGGCCAGGAGCGACGCGAGGGCGATCGCAGCCGATCTCACGTCCGCCGGGTTCCGGGCGCCGGTCGTCGAGGACGTCATGGCCTGGAAGTGGGCGAAGCTGCTGAGCAACCTGGCCAACGCGGTCGAGGCCCTGTGCGGCACCGAACGCGACGAGGCATGGCGCGAGCTCGCTGCGCTGGCCGTCGAGGAGGGTCGGGAGGTGCTCGCCGCCGCGGGCGTGCGGCCCGCCTCGCCTGAGGAGCAGGACAGCGGGCTCGCGGGCTTCGAGATGCGCGCAGCCCCCGGACGGACGCGCGGCGGCGGGTCCTCGTGGCAGTCGCTCCAGCGAGGATCCGGGTCGATCGAGACCGACTGGCTCAACGGCGAGATCGTGCTCCTCGGGGCGCTGCACGGCGTGGCGACCCCGGTCAACGCCCTGCTCCAGCGCAGGGCCCGCCAGGCGCTCGCGGCGGGCCGCGGTGCGGGGACGGTGCCGGCCGCGGACCTGCTGGCCGCGCTCGACGCCGCGTCCTGACGGGGGGCGCGGGGCACCGGCGCGGCCGGCCCTGGTCGCGTGACACGCAGGACACACGGTCGGACTACGGTCGGTGCCCGTGAGACCACGGATCGTCTGTCCCAGTGCCGAGGGCGACTTCACCGAGCTGTTCGCCGCCGAACCCCTGCGCTCCCGCCTGGCGGCGATCGGCGAGGTCGGGCTCGCCCCCGACGTCCCCGACGAGGCCGAGCTGGTGCGTCGGGTGGCCGGGGCGGACGTCGTCCTGCTCGCCACGCACCTGCCGGACGAGGCGCTGCTCGCCGCAGCCGGTCGGCTCCGCCTGGTCTCCTTCACCGGGACGGGCGCCGCGTCGTACGTGAACCTCGACCTGGCCCGGGAGCTCGGCGTCACGGTGACGAACGTGACGCACTACGGCGACCAGGCGGTGGCCGAGCTCACCCTCGCCCTCATGCTCGCCGCGGCCCGCGACGTACCGGCAGGTGACCGCGCCGTGCGCGCGGGGCAGTGGGCCGGGTGGTCGGGTCGGGAGCTGGCCGGGTCACGGCTCGCGGTGCTGGGCTTCGGGGGGATCGGGCGGGTCGTCGCGCGGCTCGGCGTCGCCCTCGGGATGCGGGTCGGCGCCTGGGACAAGGTGACCGACCCGCAGGCCATGGCCGCCGCCGGGGTCGAACCGCTCGGCTGGGCGCAGGCCTTCGACGCCGACGTCGTCAGCGTGCACCTGCCGCTCACCGACGAGACCAGGGGGATGATCACCACCGCGGAGCTCGACCTGCTGCGACCCGGCTCGATCCTGGTCAACACGGCTCGGGGCGAGATCCTCGAGCCGGGCGCCCTGGCGGCCCGCCTGGCCAGGGGTGACGTCCGGGCGGCCCTCGACGTGTTCGACCCCGAGCCCTTGCGCCCCGACGACCCGCTGCTCACCGTGCCGGGGACCGTCCTGACCCCGCACCTCGGGTTCAGGACTCCCGCGGCCCTCGCCCGGATGGCCGAGGGCGCCGTCGGCAACGTGGAGGCCTTCCTCTCCGGGGTGCCGAGGAACGTCGTCGTCTGACCTCCCGACGCGAGGTCCGCCGTCCGTGGACGGCCTGTGGTCAGCGGGACGGCACCCCGGTCCGCCCTGCGGTCCTGCCCTCCACCCACCCATGACCTAGGTCCCTGGTGGGGGCCCGGACCCGGGGCGAGCGTGGAAAGTGACACGGGAGGCGTCCAATGGCGGACGAGACGGTCATCGGCCTCGAGGGGCTCCAGAGGCTCCTGGACGTGTTGAGTGCGCGCGGCTACCAGGTGATCGGTCCGCGCGTGCGCGAGGGCGCGGTGGTGATGGCGCCGGTGTCCTCTGTCGACGACCTTCCGCACGGTGTCGGGGACGAGCAGGACGCGGCGCTGTACCGGCTCCGTGACCGCGGGGACGACGCCCTGTTCGGTTTCGCTGCCCCGGCCCAGGCGGTCAAGCCCGTGCTCTTCCCCACGGAGGAGGTCATCTGGCGGGGCCGGCGCACCGGCACCGAGCTCGAGGTGCACGAGGCGACTCCGTCCGAGGGGGGTCCCTACGCCTTCGTCGGGGTCCGTCCCTGCGACCTGCGGGCCCTGGCCGTGCACGACACGGTTCTCGCGGGCCGGCAGTTCGCCGACGCCCGCTACGTCGCACGCCTTGAGGGTGCCTTCCTGGTCGCGATCACCTGCTCCGACCCGGGTGGCACCTGCTTCTGCGTGTCGATGGGGGGTGGCCCGCACCCGGAGGGCGGCTTCGACCTCGCCCTGACCGAGCTCCTCGACGGCGGGCACCGCTTCGTGGTCGAGGTCGGCTCGGCGCGCGGGGCGGAGGTGCTCGCGGACCTCGCGGCCCCGCCCGCGACGGTGGCGGACCTCGAGGCAGCCGCCGCAGTGGTCGAGGACGCCACGGGCCGGATGGGACGAACCGTGGAGACCGACGGGCTGCGCGAGGTGCTCTACGCCGCGGCCGAGAGCCCCCGCTGGGACGACGTCGCCGCGAGGTGCCTGGCCTGCACGAACTGCACGATGGTCTGCCCCACCTGCTTCTGCACCTCGGTCGAGGACGTCGCCGACCTCTCCGGGGACGTCGCCGAGCGCCATCGGGTGTGGGACTCGTGCTTCTCGCAGGACTTCGCCTACATCCACGGCGGGAGCGTGCGGCAGGAGACGCGCTCGCGGTACCGCCAGTGGCTCACGCACAAGCTCGCCTCCTGGGAGGACCAGTTCGGCATGTCCGGCTGCGTCGGCTGCGGACGGTGCATCACCTGGTGCCCGGCGGCGATCGACATCACCGTGGAGGCCGCGGCGTTGCGGTGGACGCCGCAGCCCGCGACGAGGTGAGGAGGAGCGGATGAGCCTGGCCCACGCCCCTGCGCCTGCGGCGCCCCCGACGGACGCGATGCTGCCGAGTCGCTACCGGATCAGGCGCACGCGCCAGGACACCCGCGACGTGTTCACCCTCGAGCTGGAGCCGTTGGACGGGCCGATGCTCGTCTACCGACCCGGCCAGTTCACGATGCTCGACGCGTTCGGCATCGGGGAGGTGCCGATCTCGATCAGCGGGGACCCGACCCGGCCGGGTCCGCTGGAGCACACCATCCGGGACGTCGGGTCGGTCACGCACGCCCTGGTCGCCGCGCCGGTCGGGGCCGTCCTCGGGGTGCGCGGACCGTTCGGCACGACCTGGGACGTGACCGACGGGGCAGGGGGCGACATCGTCTTCGTCGCGGGTGGCCTCGGGCTCCCGCCGCTGCGCCCCGCCCTGCTCCAGGTGGTCGCCGAGCGTGAGCGGTACGGCCGCGTCGTCCTCCTCTACGGGGCGCGGACCCCCGAGGACATCCTCTTCGGCGACGACCTGCGCCGGTGGGCGAGGGACCACGGGATCGTCGTGGAGGTCACCGTCGACAACGGGCAGCACGCCTGGCAGGGAAAGGTCGGGTACGTCACCCAGCTGGTGCCCCGCGCCGGGTTCGACCCGCACGCGACCCTGGCCCTGGTCTGCGGCCCCGAGACGATGATGCGGCCGGCCGCCCAGGCCCTGGTGGCCCGCGGTGTCCCCGCCCACCGGGTGCGCCTGTCCATGGAGCGCAACATGAAGTGCGGGATCGGGCTGTGCGGCCACTGCCAGCTGCGCGAGCTGTTCCTCTGCGTCGACGGGCCGGTGCTCGGCTACGACCGGCTGGCCCCCCTTCTCGCCACCCGGGAGCTGTGATGTACACGAGCGCCGCCCACGGGAAGCCGACCCTCGCGGTGTGGAAGTTCGCGTCCTGCGACGGCTGCCAGCTCACCCTGCTCAACTGCGAGGACGAGCTGATGGCGCTCGCCGGGGCGGTCACCATCGCCTACTTCCCCGAGGCCACGCGGGCGGTCGTCGAGGGGCCCTACGACGTCTCCCTCGTGGAGGGGTCGGTGACCACCCCGGAGGAGATCGAGCGGATCGGGCGGATCCGGGAGATGTCGAGGCTCGTGGTGACCATCGGTGCCTGCGCGACGAGTGGCGGCATCCAGGCCCTGCGCAACTTCGGCGACGTGGCCGAGTTCCGGTCGATCGTCTACGCGCACCCCGAGTACCTGTCCACGCTGTCCCGGTCGACCCCGATCTCCGCGCACGTGAGCGTCGACTTCGAGCTCAGGGGCTGCCCGATCGACAAGAACCAGCTCCTCGAGGTGCTCGCCGCCTCGATCCAGGGCCGCCGTCCGCGCGTGCCGACCTACAGCGTCTGCGTGGAGTGCAAGCGCAAGGGCGTGGTGTGCGTCGCGGTCGCGCACGGCACGCCGTGCCTCGGACCGGTCACCCAGGCCGGCTGCGGAGCGCTGTGCCCGCTGTTCGCCCGGGGCTGCTACGGCTGCTTCGGCCCGCAGGACACGCCCAACACCTCCTCCCTCGCCGACCGCCTGCTCGCCCAGGGGATGGCGCACGAGGACGTCATGCGGATCTACCGGACGTTCAACGCGGCGTCCGAGCCGTTCCGCCAGGAGAGCGAACGGCAGGAGCACGCGCTCGCGCCGACCGCCGAGGGGGAGGGGCCATGAGCCACAAGCTGACCGACGGCGGGCAGGTGCTGCACGTCGGGACCCTCGCCCGGGTCGAGGGCGAGGGCGGGATGCATCTCGAGATCCACGACGGGCACGTGACCCAGGTCGAGCTGCGGATCTTCGAGCCGCCGCGCTTCTACGAGGCCTTCCTGCGGGGCCGGGCCTGGACCGAGCCGCCGGACATCACCGCGCGGATCTGCGGGATCTGCCCGGTGGCCTACCAGTTCTCCGCCTGCATGGCGCTCGAGGACGTCTGCGGGGTGAGCGTGCCGGAGGCGATCGGCACCATGCGCCGGCTGCTGTACTGCGGCGAGTGGATCGAGAGCCACGCCCTGCACGTCTACCTGCTGCACGCCCCCGACTTCCTCGGCTATCCCGGGGCGATCGAGATGGCCAAGGACCACGGACCGGTCGTCGAGCGCGGGCTGCGGCTCAAGAAGGTCGGCAACCAGCTGATGACCCTCGTCGGCGGGCGTTCGGTGCACCCGATCAACGTGCGGCTCGGAGGCTTCTACCGGATGCCCTCCGTCGCCGAGCTGCGCGGCCTGCGCCCGGCGCTGGAGCAGGGGCTCGAGGACGCGCTGGAGACGGTGCGCCTGGTCTCGACCTTCGACTTCCCGGAGATGCAGCAGCCCTACACCTACCTGTCCCTCCGTCCCGCGAGCGGCTACCCGATCGAGGCCGGACGCGTGGTCACCACGGCCGGCGGCGACTGGGACGTGCGCGAGTGGCCGCAGCACATCACCGAGCACCACGTGGCCCACTCCAACGCGCTGCACGCCACCCTCGACGGGGAAGGGCCCTACGTCGTCGGACCGCTCGCGCGGTACACCCTCAACCACGACCGGCTCTCGCCGCTCGCCCAGCAGGCGGCAGCGGAGGCGGGGCTCGGCACCACCTGTCGCAACCCGTTCCGGTCGATCATCGTCCGGGCCGTCGAGCTCGTCGAGGTGCTGCACGAGGCGCTGCGGATCATCGACGGCTGGCGCGACGGCGTGCCGCCCTCGGTCCCGGTGCCGGCAAGGGCCGGCGAGGGCTTCGGGGCGACCGAGGCCCCGCGCGGGGTCCTGTTCCACCGCTACACGCTGGACGAGGCGGGCACGATCCTCGACGCGCAGATCGTCCCGCCGACGTCCCAGAACCAGCCGAGCATCGAGGCAGACCTGCGCGAGCTCGCGGAGGCGTGGGTGCGGCTCTCCGACCACGACCTCTCGCACCGCTGCGAGGAGGCGATCCGCAACTACGACCCCTGCATCTCCTGCGCCACGCACTTCCTGGACCTGACGGTGGAGCGATCATGACGTGGCTCGTGGTGGGACTCGGTAACGCCGACCGGGGCGACGACGCCGTCGGCCCGGTGGTCGCCGCGGGGATCGCCGGACTCGGGATGGACGGTGTCGACGTCCTCGTCCACGAGGACCCGACCGGGCTGCTCGACCTGTGGCTCGCCTACGACGGCGTGGTCGTCGTGGACGCGATCCGCACGGGTGCGCCGCCCGGCACGATCGTGACCATGGAGGTCGGGCCGCGGGCCGGGCCGGTGGCCGACAAGGCCTGGGCCAGGACCGGCCGGGGCGGGACCCACGCCTTCGGGCTCGCGGCGGCGATCGAGCTGGGGCGAGCCCTCGGTCGGCTCCCCGACCGGCTCGTCGTCGTGGGCGTCGAGGTCGCCGTCACCGACCACCGGCCAGGACTCTCGCGCGAGGTCCATCGAGCCCTCCACCAGATCCAGTCGGAGGTCGTCGCCGTGACCCGCACCTCTGCGGCACAGGCTCCGCTGGCGGCGAGCTGCACCCTGCCACCGCGCGCGCAGAACGCCGCCCCGTCCGGGGCCCGCGTGGCCGTGGCGAAGCGGACGAGGACCCCGGCGGTCGGCATGGCACAGCAGGACGGCGGACCTGGGGGCGACCGTGTGCCTGGGTGAGCTGGTCCAGGTCACGGCCGTGGACGCCGAGGGGCTCTGGGCCGATGACCGCGGGCGGACGGTCCGGGTCAGCGCCCTCACCCTGGACGCGACGCCCGAGGTGGGCCAGTGGCTGCTGGTGCACGCGGGGTTCGCCCTCGCCCGGCTGGAGCCGGAGGAGGCCGCGACGGCACGAGGCCTGCGCGGTGACGACGAGACGAGACAGGTGCCGCGATGACCACGACCCGACGGACCGGACTGCTGCTCGCCCTGGCCACCGCCGGGATCAGCGGGGTCGCGGTCTTCCTCAACGGCAACGGCGTGCGCGCCTACGGCGACGCCTCGGCGTACACGACGGCGAAGAACCTCGTCGCCGCGCTGGTGCTGATCGCGGTGGTCACGGCAGCCGGACCTCGTCGTCGCCTGACCCGTCCGCGCGGGGCACGTCAGTGGACGGCTCTCGCCGTGATCGGCGTCGTCGGCGGGAGCGTCCCCTTCCTGCTCTTCTTCGAGGGGCTCGCGCGGGCGTCGTCGGCGCAGTCGGCCTTCCTGCACAAGACGCTCGTCATCTGGGTGGCCGTGCTCGCCGTGCCTCTGCTCGGTGAGCGGCTCAGCGCGGCGCACGGGGTCGCCATCGTGCTCCTCGTGGTGGGGCAGGTCGGTCTGGTCGGCGGGGTCACCGCAGCGATCGGCTCCGGCGAGCTGATGATCCTCGCGGCGACCCTGATGTGGTCCGTCGAGGTGGTCCTCGCGAAGCGGCTGCTGGGGGACCTGTCGTCGTGGACGCTCGGCGTGGTGCGGATGGGGGTGGGCTCGGTCGTCCTGCTCGGCTGGGCCGCCGTCCGGGGTGGGCTCGCTGCGGTCGTCCCCGCGAACGCGACCCAGTGGGCGTGGGTGCTGCTCACGGGGCTGATCCTCGCGGGCTACGTCGCCACCTGGTTCGCCGCGCTGGCCCGCGCGCAGGCCGTCGACGTCACGGCGGTCCTCGTGCTGGCCGCGCTGGTCACCGCGGGGTTGCAGGGACTGGTCGACGGAGTGGCCCCCGGGCCGCGGCTGGTCTGGCTGGGGCTGCTCGCCGCCGGTGGGGCGGTGCTCTGCGCGCACCTGTGGCGATCGCGGACGCTCACCCCGGGCAGTCCGCTCGGACAGCCCGCCTAGTGCCGTGCACGCCGTGCAGGACCCCTCCGCGGGCGGGG